>NZ_AP024650.1:3121930-3434123 GCF_019977275.1 Arthrobacter sp. StoSoilB19
CACCGACATCCGGCACGTTGCCTTCGAAGAGGCCCTGGGCCAGCTGAAGACCGTCCCGCAAAACCGCTACGACGAAGCCGCGGTCCTGTTCGGCTAAGTCAGTGGGCCGCCCTAGGCTGGGACCATGACACTCGATCCCGGCTCAGCGGCCATCATCCAGCTGGCGTGGGCACGCCGGCTGGGCCTTGACGACGACGCGTTCGGGGACGCCCTGGTCTCCGGGGCAAGGATCGTCCGGGCGGACGAATCGGCCCGGACCGTCGAGTTCGTCCGGTTGTTTGGCAGTTCCGCGCTGGTGGGCCCGCAGAGCGTCATCGAAGCCGCAACGGACATTCCGGAGGAGGAGATGGCCCAGCACGTCACGCTGCTGAAACTGACCAGGGACCGGGGCGGCCATGGGCTCGGCGCTGCCGCCCTGTTCTTCGCCGACGACCTGCCGCTGCAGCAGCCCTCCGGGGAACTCACGGTCTCGCACGGGAACCCGGAGGCCATTGAACTGGAGGGCCGCTGCCCGCCGGACGACGTCAACGAAGTGGGGCTCTCCGACCTCGAAAACCGCTACACCATCGTGCATGAGCAGGACGGCAGGCGCGTGCCCCTGGCCTGCGGTGCGTACGGCGAATGGGAGGGCCTGCTGGCCAACATGGGCGTACTGGTGGACCCGGAATGGCGGCGGCGCGGCCTGGGCTCGCTGGCCGCGTCCATCGCGGCGCACGAGGCCCTCGCCGCCGGGCTGACGCTGCAGTGGCGTGCGGACGTCAGCAACACCGGCTGCCTGGCACTGGCCAGGCAGCTTGGCCTCTCAGCCGGCGGAATCCAGACCAGCGTCCACCTTCGCTGACGCCTGGTCCTGGCCCTGCGTCCCCCAGCCCTGGACCGGCTGCGGCTTGGCGAAGAACAGTGCCACCGCCGCCCCCACCAGGATCACTCCGGCGGGCAGCAGGATGGACTGGCCCATCGCGGTCGAGAATCCGGCGTGCAGGAACCCGGGCAGCGAGCCACCCATTGCCAGTCCTTCCCCGGCGGACCCGCCCGGCCCTCCCGAGGGAAGCTCGGCGGCCAGCCGCGACTGGATCAACACAGCGATGGCCGCACTGCCCAGCACCGCGCCGATCTGGCGGGTGGTGTTGTACACGCCCGAACCGGCACCCGCCTGGCGCGGCGGCAGGTTCCTGGTGGCAGTGGTGCTCAGCGGGGCCCAAATGCCGGCGTTGGCGAAGCCCAGGACGGCGCTGGGCAGCAGGAACATCAGGATGGGCGTATCCGGCTGCATCAGGACCGAGTTCCACAGCAGCGCCACCGCCATGAGCACCAGCCCGGTGGCCGTGATGAACTTCGGGTTCACGCGGTCCACCAGCTTGCCCACCACGGGTGCAAGCCCGCCGGAGATCAGTGCCATGGGCACCATCATGAGGGCGGACTGTGTGGGGGTTAGGCCCCGGACCAGCTGGTAGTAGAAGATCAGCGGCAGGCTGAAGGCGGTCACCGTGAAGCCGACGGTGGTGATCCCGATGTTGGCCAGCGAGAAGTTGCGGTCCCGGAACAGCGCCAGCGGCAGCAGCGGCTCGCCCTTGTTGAACCGCTGCCACAGGACGAAGACAGCCAGCACCACGATGCCGGCGATTATCAGGCCCCACACGCTGATGGGCCCGGTGATGGTGCCCCAGTTGTAGGTTTCGCCCTCCTGGATCCCGAACACCAGAAGGAACAGCCCGACGGCGCTCAGCAGGACGCCGGGAATATCGAAGCGGTGCGGATGGGTGCTCAGGGCCGGGACGTTGCGCAGCGCCAGGATGAAGCCCACGACGCCGATGGGCACGTTGATGAAGAAGATCCACTCCCAGCCCAGGCCGTCCACCAGGACGCCGCCAAGGATGGGCCCGACGAGCGTCGCCATGCCCGCTGTTGCGCCCCAGACCGCCATGGCTGAGCCGCGGCGGTCCGGCGGGAAGATCCGGGTGATCACGGCCATGGTCTGGGGCGTCATCATCGCGGCGCCAAGGCCCTGGAGGACACGGGCGGCGATCAGGATCCGGACGTCGCCTGAGAGGCCGCACCACAGCGAGGCGAGGGTGAAGACCACCAGGCCGGAGAGGTAGAGCTTCTTGGGCCCGAACCTGTCGCCCAGCCTGCCGGTGATGAGCAGCGGGACGGCGTAGGCCAGCAGGTAGGCGCTGGTCACCCAGATGACCGAGTTGATGTCGGCGTCCAGCCCCTCCATGATGCGGGGGTTGGCCACGGACACGATGGTGGTGTCGATCAGGATCATGAAGAACCCGATCACCAGGGACCACAGTGCCGGCCAGGGCTTTGCTACGTTTTCCACTCGGTCATCCTTCAGGAGTTTTTGTTGGTGCCGGGCGGAACCCGGGCAGAGCTAGCCCAGCAGGTCCAGGATCTCCGTGCGGGCAAACATTTGCGCCGCGGCGCGTGCCGAGGGCGCACCGGCGTCCGGATCCGCTCCGGCGTCAAGCAGGACCCGGGCCACGTCCGTGTAGCCCTTGAATACGGCGCCTGCGAGCGGGGTCTGGCCCCGGTCGTTGGCGGCGTTGGCGTCGGCGCCGTGTTGCAGGAGCAGCCCAACGGTGCCGGCGTGGCCGTGGTAGGCGGCCAGCATGAGCAGGGAGTCACCGGCGGAGTTGGTCATGGTGGCGGGAACCCCGGCGTCCAGGTAGGCACCCAGCAGGGCGTCGCTCCCCTCACGCGCAGCCTCGAAGAGCGCCTGCGCCAAAGCCAGCGCGTCGTCGTCGTGCCCTTCCGCTGCCGTCGTCCCAACGCCGGCAGGCGTGGTCCCGGTGTGCTCGGTCATCAGCGTGGCCCCCTCAGGAATCCGGTCTGGCGCCCCACCACCTGGCCGGCATCGGGGGCAACAATGATTTCCTGGACGGCGGCATACGGCTCATCGCCGTCCAGGACGGTCAGTATCTCATCCGCGGCCACGGAACGTTTTATGACTGCCAGGGCCACAGGACCCATCTCGTAGTGCTGCGCCACGGAGGTGACGGTCCCGACTTTCCGGTCCCCTGCCATGACCGGGCTGCCGGCGGCGGGGAGGGTGTGCTGCGAGCCGTCCAGCTGCAGGAAGACCAGCCGGCGGGGCGGGTGGCCCAGGTTGTGGACGCGGGCGATGGTCTCCTGGCCTTTGTAGCAGCCCTTGGCCAGGTGCACCGCAGTGCGCAGCAGGTCAAGCTCGTGCGGGATGGTCTTGTCATCCGTCTCGGCACCGATCCGGGGGCGCCAGGCGGCGACCCGCAGGGCTTCCGCGGCGAGGACACCGGTCAGAGACCGCCCCGCGACGGCCTCTTCCAGTTCGGCGGCCGGGATGAGGTACTCGAACCAGGGGCGCTCCAGCCCCGGATGGTTCTCCTCCGACACGGTGGCATAGGAGTATCCGCCGGCGGATACGTGCGGCCACGGGTCCTGCCAGGCGAGGCGGCCGGACCACTCCGGGACGGCCCGGGTGCTGCCCACGACTGCCCAGTCGGACGAGACGTCGGCGATTTCCACCCGCAGCATGAACTTCATCCGGTTGAGGTACTCCGCCAGCGGCGCTGCCTCGGCGGCCTCAACGATCAGCCACGTGGTCCCGCCGTCGTCGACAACCCGGGCGTCAAAGTCGATGCGGCCCTGGACGCTGAGGAGCAGCAGCTCGCTGGACTCCCCCGGCTTCAGCGCGGCCACCTGCTGGGAGGACAGGGTATTAAGCCAGCTCAGCCGGTCCGGGCCGGTGACGGTGACCACGCCGCGGTGGGAAAGGTCGACGACGGCGGTTCCGGCAGCGAGCGCGCGCTGCTCGCGCAGCGGCTCGCCGTAGTGGGCGGCGACTCCGGCGTCAGGGCCGCCGGCCTCGACGGCGCCGGGGCGCGACAACAAGGGGCTGGGCGTAGTCATATGAAGTAGAAGTCCTTGGAGGCTAACGGTATTCCGGATTTTCGAAATCGAAATGGGTACCGGCGTTCCATTCGTTGGGCAGGTTGCCGTAGGCCGGGTAGCCGCCCGCATCCTTCAGCATCCTTGCCAGGTGCAGGAGGTTCCAGGTCATGAAGGTGGTGTTGCGGTTGGTGAAGTCGCTCTCCGGGCCGCCGGAGCCTTCATCCAGGTAGCTTGGGCCCGGACCAACCGGCCCGATCCAACCCGCGTCGGCCTGCGGCGGGATGCTGAAGCCGATGTGCTGAAGACTGTAGAGGATGTTCATGGAACAGTGCTTGATGCCGTCCTCGTTGCCGGTGATCAGGCAGCCGCCCACCTTTGGATAGAAGGCCCACTGGCCCCTGTCATTGAGCTGGCCGGAGTGGGCGTAGAGGCGCTCGATAAGTTTCTTGGTCTGCGACGAGTTGTCACCGAGCCAGATGGGGCCCGCCACCACCACGATGTCAGCTTCCTGGACAGCGGGATAGAGATCCGGCCACTCGTCCGTGGCCCACCCGTACTGGGTCATGTCCGGGTAGACACCGCTGGCGATGTCGTGGTCCACGGTACGGATCACCCTGGTGCTGACACCCTGCTTTTCCATGATGCGGCGGCTGATGGCAATCAGCCCGTCCGTGTTGGATGTCTGCGGCGACTTCTTCAGGGTGCCGTTGAAGAAGACGGCCTTGAGGTCGCCGTAGCCGCTGGGCTTTCGTGCTTGATCCGTGCCGTCTTCCATGAGGTTTCTTTCCTGTTCAGGAGACTCTATGCAGGAACGCGGAGGCGTGGGCTTCAAGGCCCTTGCCGGTTTCGCCGCCTGTCGCCACGTCCCACCGCCACAGGAGGTTGCCGTCCACCAGGCCAAAGATCCGGGTGGCCGCACTGTACTCCTTGGAGTGGCTGCCACGCATCACCATGTCGGTGGTCAACTGGATCTGCGGGCCCTTGATCTGGCCGTAGTACAGCTCGGTGATGCCGCCTGGGTGGGCGATGGACACCGAGATGTCGAAGCCGCCGTCCTTGTTGCGCAGCGCCTCCACCTCATCGGCACTCTTCAACACCGGGACGATGTCGGCAGGCACCAGGCCCGGGCCGCCGTCGGCATCCAGCTGCTTGCGTTCAAGCGCCCAGAAGCCGGTCTCAACGGTGAGCGGCCGCAGGCGCGTGCCCTCGTCGTCGGTCAACCAGCTCTCGGCCCGGTACTGCAGGTACGGCAGGCCGTTGTGGGTGAAGGAGACGTGCTGCAGGAAGTGTTCCGAATCCTCGTCGCCGCTGCCCAGCCGGCCGCGGCCCTCCCACTCGCCAATGAGCCACGAAAGGGGGACGAGTTCAGGGGTCAGATCTGTAGGAATCTCAATGGGCATTTGTACTACCTCGAGATACGGCCGGCTCCGGAAGAGGGGTGGCTACTTCTGGCCCTTGAAGAGGCGGTAGACCACGAATCCGGCGAACCAGGCCATGGACAGGCTCGCGATGCCGAGCAGGACAAGGAAGAAGATTTCAAAAGCAAGTACGGACATGGTGCCATCCTAACCCGTTAGTAGATGAGTAGTTTGTCTATGAAGTAAGCGAGGGATCCCACCGCTGAGACGGGGGCCAGGCCCATGCTCAGTGCGGCCGCAAAATTCAGCGGGGCGCCGCGGAGCGTGGCCAGTCTGCGGAAGCTTGCCAGGACCGCGCCCACCACCACGCCGAAGACCGCGGCCGGCAGGACGGCGATGTCCGACAGGACCAGTCCGGCGAGCGGCCCGGCCAGGCCCGCCAGGACAATGCCCAGCGGAGCAATGATGCTGTCCGGCCAGCGGATAAGGCCGGCGAGCAGGGCCACCGCGGCACTGATTGCCGCCACCAGCAGCATTTCGCGGACGCCGTTGAACCGCGCTCCGGCAACCCAGCCGGCGCCGAGGCAGGACAGCAGGACACCGGCGCAGCAGCCCAGTGTGGACTCCAGCCGCTGGGCCTGTCCCGTACCGCGGACCAACTGCACCACAAACACCGCCATCATTCCCAGCGCCACGAAGGCCGGCGTCCAGTCCAGGTAGCCCGGGGCCGGCGCCACGCCGGCCGCCACGGCAGCGCCTGCGCCCGGCAGGGCGATGACGGCGGCAAGGGTCTTCTTGGCGGGGATGCGGAGGAAATGCGGCCACCCGATCCCCACTGCGGCGGCGATGGCGACACCGACGGCGACGAGCGCTTCAGGCGAGGCATAGACCCCGGCGATGATGGCGGCCAGGCCGGCGATGCCGACAACGCCGATGGTCCAGGAACCCAGCGAACGCACGGGTGCCTGCAGGTCCGCCGTCATGCAGGGCCCGGCCTGTGCTTCGTCGGTGCACTCACTGCGCTGTTTTCCCATCCTGGCGTTGGCCGGAAGGCTGGTCCGCCCCCTCATGGCAGGGCTGGTCCGCCCTGCTTCAATCCTGCCTTATGTGAAGGGCATATGTCGCAAAACGCTCCCGTCCGCGGCCTGGATCTGTGGCCTGGAGGAGGCCGCCGGGTATACTCAAGGTTCAGCTACGCTCCCTGCTGAGGTAGCCGGCCGGCGGCGTGCTGACGGCCCAGAGCCTCGTGCAGGAAGCCAGTACCGGCCGGTGAGAATCCGGTTCAGTCGCCCAATGATGCGCGGACGGCCCTTGGAGGAACAATGTCGCACATCCTGTTACTGACCAACAGCACCGGTTCTTCGGTGGACATCCTGCCTGCCCTCGAATTGCTGAACCACAGGGTCCACATCCTCCCGGCCGAGCCCACGGCCCTCCTTGAGACAGACCCCTGCGACATCGTCCTGCTGGATGCCCGCAAGGACCTGGTGGGCGCCCGTTCACTCACGCAGCTCCTGAAAGCCACCGGGCTGAGCGCTCCCCTGGTCCTGATCCTCACAGAAGGCGGCATGGCCGCCGTTTCCTCTGCGTGGGCCGTTGACGACATCGTCCTCGATTCCGCCGGACCCGCCGAAGTGGAGGCGCGTATCCGGCTGTCCGTTGCCCGGGCAGTCCCCGAGCAGGAAGACGCTCCGAGTGAGATCCGCGCCGCCGGCGTCATCATCGACGAGGCAAGCTACACGGCACGCGTCAACGGCGCCCCGCTGAACCTGACGTTCAAGGAGTTCGAGCTCCTGAAATACCTGGCCCAGCATCCAGGCCGCGTGTTCACCCGGCAGCAGCTCCTCACCGAAGTCTGGGGCTACGACTACTACGGCGGCACCCGCACCGTGGACGTCCACGTCCGGCGCCTCCGGGCAAAGCTCGGCGCGGACCACGAGAACCTGATCAGCACGGTCAGGAACGTCGGCTACCGCCTCACCCTCGTCCGGCAGCAGGAAGACGAACTCACCGAGGCCTGAGCCCCGGCGCGCCATTGACGTATAGCCTTGGCTCATGACTCCAGCGCATCCGCAGAAGTGGCCCGTCCATGTCGTCCGGGGCGGAGTTGACCAGCAACTCCTGAAGGACTGCCGCGACCTCCTGGCCGCGGCTGAGGAATCGGATGGAAACCCTTCCATCTCCGAGCAGACCCTGGTGACCATGCGCGCCGGGGACTCCGCGGAGCACACCCTGCTGACGCTGGCCCTGTATGCACCCGACGAGGACTCCGATCCGGCGACCGGACAGGACCTGGCGGGCTTCGCCGTCGTGGTTGAGGAGCCGGACGGCCACGGCATCCTGGAGATCGCCGTCCACCCCTCCTACCGGAACCAGGGCGTGGCGGACCGCCTGGTGGGGGCCCTCAAGGAGGTCCGGGGCTTTGGCGGGCTGAACGCCTGGTCCCACGGCAACCACGAGGCAGCTGCCGACCTTGCTGCGCGGTACGGCTACGCGCCGGTGCGTGAGTTGTGGAAGATGCGGATGACGACGGCGGGCGCGGAGCTTCCCGACGCCGGACTCCCGGACGGGGTGGCCATCCGCACCTTCGTGCCGGGCAAGGATGAGGACGCCTGGCTGGCCGCCAACAGGGCCGCCTTCGCCCACCATCCGGAACAGGGGAACCTCACCCGGGCGGACCTCGAGGCGCGCATGGCGGAGGACTGGTTCGATCCGGCCGGGTTCTTCCTGGCGGAGGACCGGGCCGGCCGCCTGCTGGGCTACCACTGGACCAAAGTCCACCCCCGGCACGGCTCGCACCCAGCCATCGGCGAGGTGTACGTGGTGGGCGTGACACCCGAAGCCCAGGGCATGGGCCTGGGCAAGGCATTGACCATCGCCGGCATCAGGCACCTCCGCGACTCCGGGCTGAACGGGGTCATGCTCTATGTGGACGCCGACAATGCCGCGGCCGTCGCCCTCTACCGGCGGCTCGGCTTTACGCGCTGGGACATGGACGTCATGTATGGCCCGGCGGCGGGGTAGGCAGGACAGCCGGAAGAATCCCCCGCCCGGGAGAAACAGGGGCCGTGGCGTGGGTGAATGCTTGTAAGGTTGAAAGGGAACCGCGCGGGGCGGAAGCGCCGGCACAAACGCGCCAGCTAAAGGAGAAGCCATGAACCCGGAACCCTCCGGAACAGCTACGTCCCAGGATGTTGCGGCGCCTGTACGGGCACGCTTCGGCTCCTCCGAGGTACCGGCCTCAAGGGCCACCCAGGACCGCATTGACATCCCTGAATTCGCGCCGAACCTGCAGCCGGAAGGAGACATCCGGCCTGACCGGTTCCTGGACCGCGAGCTGAGCTGGCTCGCCTTCAATTCGCGGGTCCTGGAACTGGCCGAGGACCCCACCCTGCACCTGCTGGAACGCGTCAGCTTCCTCTCCATTTTCGCGTCCAACCTGGACGAGTTCTTCATGGTCCGCGTGGCCGGCCTCAAGCGCCGTATCGCCACGGGACTCGCCGTCCCCTCCCCCGCCGGCCTGAGCCCCGTCGAGGTGCTGGAGCGGATCAGCGAGGAAGCCCACCGGCTCCAGGCACGGCACGCCCAGGTGTTCGCTGACCAGATCCGCCCGGCCCTGGCCTACGAGCACATCCACCTCATGCACTGGGACGAACTGGACGACGCCGCCAAGCAGCAGCTGAGCGTGATGTTTGCGGAAAAAGTCTTCCCCATCCTCACCCCGCTGGCCGTTGACCCTGCCCACCCCTTCCCTTACATTTCGGGCCTGTCACTGAACCTGGCGGTGGTGGTCCGGAACCCCGTCAGCGACAAGGAGCTCTTCGCCCGTCTGAAGGTGCCGGACCAGTTGCCCCGCCTGATCTCCATCGACGGCCCCCGCGCCGGCGCGGTGCCCGGGCGGGTGGCCCGGTTCATTGCGCTGGAGGAAGTCATCGCCGTCCACCTGGACAAGTTGTTCCCGGGCATGGAGGTGCTGGAACACCACACCTTCCGGGTCACCCGCAACGAGGACCTGGAGGTGGAGGAGGACGACGCCGAAAACCTCCTGCAGGCCCTGGAGAAGGAACTCCTGCGCCGCCGCTTCGGCCCGCCCGTCCGGCTGGAGGTGGCCAACGACATCAACCCCAACATCAGGGCCCTGCTGATCCGCGAGCTGGGCGTGGAGGAATCCGAGGTCTACTCGGTGCCGGCTCCACTGGACCTTCGCGGCCTGTCCGTCATCGCCGGAATCGACCGCGCGGACCTGCATTACCCCAAGCACGTGCCGCACACGTCCCGGTACCTGAATGAGTCCGAGACCTCCAAGGCGGCGAACGTCTTTGCCGCCATGCGCCGCCGCGACATCCTGCTGCACCACCCGTATGATTCGTTCTCAACTTCGGTGCAGGCGTTCCTGGAACAGGCCGCGGCGGATCCCAAGGTGCAGGCCATCAAGCAGACCCTGTACCGCACCTCCGGCGACTCCCCCATCGTTGACGCGCTGATTGATGCCGCCGAGGCCGGCAAGCAGGTCCTGGCTTTGGTGGAGATCAAGGCGCGCTTCGATGAGCAGGCCAACATCTCCTGGGCCCGCAAACTGGAGCAGGCCGGCGTGCATGTGGTGTACGGGATCGTGGGCCTGAAGACGCACTGCAAGCTGTCGCTGGTGGTCCGCCAGGAAGTGGACGGGCTCCGCCGCTACTGCCACATCGGCACCGGCAACTACCACCCGCGGACCGCCCGCTACTACGAGGACCTGGGCCTGCTGACGGCGAACGAACAGGTGGGCGAGGACCTGTCCAAGCTGTTCAACCAGCTTTCCGGCTACGCACCGAAATCGACCTTCAAACGGCTCCTGGTGGCACCCCGTTCCGTCCGGTCGGGACTTATCGACCGGATCGAGACCGAGATCCGCAACGCCAGGGCCGGCGTGCCGGGACATGTGCAGATCAAGGTGAACTCCATGGTCGATGAGGCCATCATCGATTCCCTTTACCGCGCCTCCCAGGCGGGGGTCAAGGTGGATGTGGTGGTCCGCGGCATCTGCTCGCTGCGCCCCGGCGTTCCCGGGCTGAGCGACAACATCACTGTCCGGTCCATCCTGGGCCGGTTCCTGGAGCACTCCCGGGTGTTCGCTTTCGCCAACGGCGGGGATCCCGTGGTGTACATCGGTTCGGCCGACATGATGCACCGCAACCTGGACCGCAGGGTGGAGGCGCTGGTCCAGCTGGCCAGCGCGGACGACATCGCCTATGTCCTGGACCTCATGAAGCGCTACATGGCGCCGGAAACATCCAGCTGGCACCTGGACAACGAGGGCCGCTGGAACCGGCACCACCTGTCCGAGGACGGGAAGCCGCTTGAGGATGTCCAGTCCTGGTTGTTGGCGTCCCGGCCGCGTCAACGCAGCCTGAGCCGGCGATAGGCAGCCGCGTTGTCGAGCGATGCACTCGTAGCCGACCAGACTGACCACCCGGGGGAACCCGTAGCCGTAACCGCTGCGGGCGCCATCCCGTGGCGGGTCAACAAGGACCTCCTGGAAGTCGCGCTGATCCACCGCCCGCGCTATGACGACTGGTCCTGGCCCAAGGGAAAGATCGACAACGGCGAGACCATTCCCGAATGCGCCGTCCGTGAGGTGTGGGAGGAGATCGGCCTCCGCGCGCCCCTGGGCATACCGCTGCCGCCTATCCACTACCACGTGGCGTCGGGCCTCAAGAAGGTCTACTACTGGGCGGTCAAAGTCAACGGCAACACCCTGGTTCCGGACGGCAAGGAGGTGGACAGCGTCATGTGGTGCGCCCCAGAAAAGGCGGCCGGCCTGCTGTCCAACCCTTCCGACGTCGCGCCCCTTGAACACCTGCGGGACGCGCACGAAGCGGGCACCCTGGACACGTGGCCCCTGCTGGTGCTCCGGCACGCCAAAGCCAAGCCGCGCTCATCCTGGAGCAAGGCAGAGGGCGAGCGTCCGCTTGCGGCCACAGGCAACCGCCAGGCACAGGCCGTCGGCCGGCTCCTGGATGTGTGGAAGCCCATGCGGGTGGTCACCAGCCCATGGCTGCGCTGCGTGGCAACCGTGGCCCCCTACGCGCGGGCGGCGGGGGCCAAAGTGAAGCTGGCGGAAGGCCTGACCGAACACAAGCACCAGCGCAGTCCCAAGAAGACCGCGGCCGTCATCGAATCCCTTTTCGACAAGCAGCGGCCCGTGGTTGTCTGCACGCACCGGCCGGCACTGCCCACCGTCCTCAAGCAGGTGGCCACCCATACGCCGGCACCCTTGGCGAAGCTCCTGCCCGGCCGCGAGCCCTACCTGTCCCCCGGCGAGGTGGTGGTGTGCCATGTGGCCAACGGCGGAATGAAACGGGTCGTGGCGGTGGAGCAGTTCAAACCCTTCGACGACTAGGCAGCCAGTAGACTTGGGGCGTGAGCATCCCTACTCCCTACGAAGACCTCCTGCGCGATGTCCTGGCCTCCGGCACCCATAAGTCGGACCGCACGGGAACCGGAACCACCAGCGTTTTCGGCCGCCAGATGCGCTTTGACCTGGCCAAGAGCTTCCCGCTGATCACCACCAAGCGGGTCCACTTCAAGTCCGTTGCCGTTGAACTCCTGTGGTTCCTGCGCGGTGAAACCAACATCAAGTGGATGCAGGACCAGGGCGTCACCATCTGGAACGAATGGGCGGACCAGGACGGCGACCTGGGCCCGGTCTATGGTGTGCAGTGGCGCAGCTGGCCCACACCGGACGGCGGGCACATCGACCAGATCGCCGAACTGATCGAGAACCTCAAGTCCAACCCGGACTCCCGGCGGCACCTCGTGTCCGCCTGGAATGTCTCCGAACTCAACGACATGGCGCTGCCGCCCTGCCACGCGTTCTTCCAGTTCTACGTGGCCAACGGCAAGCTCTCCTGCCAGCTCTACCAGCGGTCGGCGGACATGTTCCTGGGCGTCCCGTTCAACATCGCCTCCTATGCACTGCTCACCTGCATGGTGGCCCAGCAGGTGGGGCTTGAGCCCGGCGAATTCATCTGGACCGGCGGCGACGTGCACATCTACGAGAACCACATGGACCAGGTCCTCAAGCAGCTGGAACGCGAGCCGTACGAATACCCGCAGTTGAAGATCACCCGCAAGCCGGCATCGATCTTCGACTACACGCTGGAGGACTTCGAGGTGGTGGGCTACAAGCACCACCCCACGATCAAGGCACCGATTGCCGTATGAGCACCGAAAACTTCACCGATCCCCAGTCCTTCACGGAGGAGCTCGCCGCGTCCATCACCGGCGTCGGCCTGGTCTGGGCGCAGACGTCCGACGGCGTCATCGGCAAGGACGGGGACATGCCCTGGCACCTGCCCGAGGACCTGAAGCACTTCACCCGCCTCACCACCGGGCACCCGGTCATCATGGGCCGCAAGACCTGGCTGTCCTTCCCGGACAAGTACCGCCCCCTGCCCGGCCGCACGAACATCGTCATCACCCGGCAGAAAAGCTGGGCCAGTACGCCTGAGGCGGAGGGCGCCGTCGTGGTTCCCTCCCTGGATGACGCGCTCCTTGAGTCGCAGTTTGTCGACGGCGGCGAAACGGTCTGGATCCTGGGCGGTGGCGATGTTTTCCGCCAGTCCACGGACCTCGCCAACGTTGCCGTGGTCACCACCATCGACATGAAGGCCGACGGCGACACGTTCGCTCCCGAGCTTGGTCCCAGTTGGGTGGCGTCCGCCTCCGTCCCGCCGGACGGCTGGCTGACAGCCGCCAACGGCACGCGCTACCGATTCACCAAATGGTCACGGACCGAGGGCTAGGAACATGCTGAAGAAACCCGAAACCCTGTTCGTCCTGGGCTACATGCTGCTGCCCCTGCTGGCGCTCCTGTCCGCGATCGTCGGCCTGACCATGATCCTGGGCGGCAACAAGATCGCCGGTGCAATCGTGCTGGTTGTCGTCACCCAAGCCTTCGCCTTCGGCGCGTTCTTCGCGCTGCGGGCCCGGAAGGCTGCCGTGCTGGAGGAGTCGGACCGGGGTTAGTGCATACTGCCGTGCATGGGCAGGACAACCCAACGCGGCCGTTGTGATCCTGCCTGAGGCTGGGGCCTGCAGCGCGCTGAACTGCTGCGGGATGAAAATTGGGGGAATCCTGGTGGCAGGGACTTTGTGGGCTGCCGACGTCGATCCACTGCGCACCCTCGCGCAGCTCTTCAGCAAAACCGCGGACCTGCTGCAGCAGCAATCGACACAGCTGGGCAGCCAGATCAACAACAATCCGGCGTGGAAAGGCGCGGACTGGCTCACTGATCCCGAAGCCAACCTCATGGTTATCAAGCAGCACCTTGGCAGCAACCCAGAGGGCGGCGTCACTCTTCGCCCGCCGCGAGGATCCCACCGTACAGACCCTTTCCGTGAAGAATGGCGGCGACGGATCATGGACCACTATCTCCACACATAGAGGCTTGACGATGTACTTGCATTTTGCAAGTATGAGCCGCATGAGCCTTTTCATCACCTGCCCGGTTGAGAGCGTCGAGCGCGCAACCGCCTTCTACACCGCCTTGGGCTGGACCCTTAACGCCGAGATGTCCGATCACAACGTGTCATGTTTCCAGATTGCGCCCGAGCAGTACGTCATGCTCGGAAGCCGCGAGATGTACGCAAGCGTCGGCGGCGCCGAGGAGCTGGTCGGCGGACCCGACACTCCTTCGAAGATCACGGTCTCATTCGACCTCGGCAGCCGCGAGGCGGTCGACGAACTCACCGAACGCGCCGGCGCAGCCGGCGGGCGGATCGGTGACACCGACGACTACCCCTTCATGTACCAGCGCCAGTTCGACGACCCCGACGGCTACCACTACTCGCCGTTTTGGATGAAGCCGGACACCGACGCGACCGAGTGAGCGACCTCGCCGCGGCCCTCGACGTCGTCGGAGCACGGTGGGCCCTGCTCATCGTAGAGCGGCTGCTCGACGGGCCACAGCGCTACGGCGATCTGCAGCGCGACCTCGGAGTGCCGACCAACATTCTCGCGACCCGCCTGCGCGAGCTTGAGGCCGCCCGCGTACTGTCCCGTCTGCCCCTCCGGCACAACACCCGGGCCTATGCGCTGACCGACCGGGGGCTCGCCTTGCGCGAGGCGATCGTCGCGCTGGCACGCTGGGGCGGCGAGGAAGTGGTTTAGGTGTGGCGAGGAATCGCGATGCGCTCCACAAGATCGGTTATGCCAGGGTTGTGAGTTGCAGCGGGAGCCCTGAAAGCGGTCCCGGCACAGCGGCGAGTAGGCGATGCCTCTGGTTGTCTGCCGTGAAGATCTTCATCCGCGAAAAAAGAAGTGGCGTCGGCGCCGCTCACTTCATTGACTTGGTGCTGCCCGCGAGGGGCCGGCGGCACCGAGCGGAATCGGGAGCGCGCCTTACGCCGCGTACCACGGACCGACGCAGGTCGCTGTCACAGGAGCAGCGCCTCGAGCTCCGGAAGTCGGCCGAACAGGTCGGGGAGGCCGCGCACCCCGTTGCGCACAGCCTCGTGCGACAGCGGGAGGTCAGGGCCGGTGCTCGCCTCGACACCGGCGAGGCACCGGAGGATGTTCCACCTTGTGTGCCCCAGCCAGCCGCCGATCATGAATACAAACCAGCTTGGACCTGAAGGCGGCAGGGTTCCGTCCCCCGCGACATAGCCGTCGAGAACCGAGCGGAAAATGCTGGGCTTGATGTCGTCGAAACCACACCCCTTCGCGATGCTCAGCGCGGTCGAGCCGAGCTCACCGGACAGGTCGAGCATGCCGGAGAGCTCCCAGTCGAGCACCACCGGCCGACGCTCTCTAGTGAGCAGATTCCATGGTTGGATGTCCCTGTGGGTCAGTACGACGGGGCCTGGCCGTTCGCAGGTGTCGACGAAGCGGGCAATCTCGAGGAACGTCTCGACGTGAGAAGCGAGCTCGTCGGCCCACGGTTGTCCGGTCGCCGCCGCCCGCACTGCGAGTTCGGGCCAGTCCCGTGGCACCGGGTCCTCGACCGGCACCTGCGTCCACGGGATGTCGAGTGGATGGACGCGCGCGAGGATCTCACCGATCTCAAACGCGTACTCCGCCGACACCGGCGCTTCGGGCAGCTTCTCGCCTTCGACCCATCGGTGAACGAGTGTATGGTGGCTGGCCGAGATCGGCTCTGGCATCGGAATGCCGGCAGCGAACGCAGCCCGCTCAAACCTGAACACATCCTCGACGCGATAGGTCCAGCGGCGGTCGACGAGGTTCAACTCCTTCACCGCGAACGACCCCTGGTCAGTGTCGAGTCGGTACACCCGGTTGGCGAACCCGCCGTGGACACGAATCATCGGCCCGATCGGCGCGCCGAGATGCGAAAGGTTCACCCACTGATTCTAGGAGCTGGCAGTTCCTTGATACACCGAACTTTCCCGGCCGCTTGCCGGGACCAGGCCAACGAGCTGCGCAAGAAGCGGCAGGCACCCGAACCTGGAACAGGACACGTCAGCAAATGACCCGCAAGGCGTTGCCGGGACAACGGGCCCCTCACGCAGGCCGCCGTCGTACCTTTCCGGGCTGCCGGCGGCGTGACGTAACCGACTGCGACCTGCCGGTTCCGAAGTCTAAACTGGACCAATGACTACAGCAGCTACCCCTTCCGTCGGCCTGGTCGGATGGCGCGGCATGGTCGGTTCCGTCCTGATGCAGCGCATGCAGGACGAGGGCGACTTCGCCAACATCAACCCGGTGTTCTTCTCCACCTCCAACGCGGGAGGTGCCGCGCCTTCCTTCGCTGAAGGCGCCGGCAAGCTCGAGGACGCGTTCGACGTCGACACCCTGGCCAAGCTGCCGATTATCGTTACCGCACAGGGCGGCGACTACACCAAGCAGGTCCACGGCGAACTGCGCAGCCGCGGCTGGGACGGCCTCTGGATCGACGCCGCTTCCACCTTGCGCATGAATGACGATTCGATCATCGTGCTGGACCCCATCAACCGCGACGTCATCGACAAGGGCCTGGTCAACGGCACCAAGGACTTCATCGGCGGCAACTGCACCGTTTCCTGCATGCTGATGGGCCTCGGCGGCCTGTTCAAGAACGGCCTGGTGGAGTGGGGCACCTCCATGACCTACCAGGCGGCGTCCGGCGGCGGTGCCCGGCACATGCGTGAGCTGCTCAGCCAGTTCGGCACGCTCAACGCCGAGGTCAGCACGGAACTGGACGACCCGGCGTCGGCCATCCTGGACATTGACCGCAAGGTCCTGGCCCACCAGCGCACGGACATCGACGCGACCCAGTTCGGCGTTCCCCTGGCCGGGTCCCTGATCCCCTGGATCGACGCCGACCTGGGCAACGGGCAGTCCAAGGAAGAGTGGAAGGCCGGGGTGGAGACCAACAAGATCCTGGGCACCTCGGAGGAAAATCGCGTGATCATGGACGGCCTGTGCGTCCGCATCGGCGCGATGCGGTCGCACTCCCAGGCTTTGACGCTCAAGCTCCGCGAGGACCTGTCCGTCGCCGAAATCGAAAAGCTCCTGGACGAGGACAACCAGTGGGCCAAGGTCATTCCGAACACCAAGGAAGCCTCCATGGCGGAGCTGACCCCCGTGGCCGCCTCCGGCACCCTGGACATCCCGGTGGGCCGCATCCGCAAGATGGAGATGGGCCCGCAGTACATCAGCGCCTTCACCGTGGGCGACCAGCTCCTCTGGGGCGCCGCCGAGCCGCTGCGCCGCATGCTCAACATCGCCACCGGCAACCTGTAAGCCCTAGAGCTGCCCTTAAAAGCGGCCCCTGCCCACACGGACGGTGCTCCCCAGCGCCGTTCCTGCGGGCAGGGGCCGCTTTGGTGTTCCGGGCTGTCCGAGGAACGCCGTCAGCCGGGCACGGAGCTCCCCGGGCCGGTCCAAGTGATTCCAGTGCAGCCTGAAGACCCGCCACCCGGCCTCCACAAGCGCATTTTCCCGCCAACGCTCCGCGAGCAGCACTTCCTGTGTCGGTTTGTGGTCCGTGTATTTGACGGCGCCGTCAAATTCGACGATCACCCGGGTTTCAGCATCGGCGAAGTCTGCCCGGAAGAGGCCCGCAGTCGTCGTGATCTCCACCTGTGGCTTGAATGTGGCCAGACCGAACGAGCAGAGCAGCAGCCTGGTCCTGGTCTCCCCGGCCGATTCCGATCTCGCATCCAGAACCTGCAGCAGGTCCGAAGCGCGCCTGCCCCCGCGCGTGACATGGCTTTCCTCCAGCAGCCGCCGCATGGTGGCCAATGATGCGCCCTTGCGGAGGGCGTGGTCGCCGATGACGGCAGCCTTGTCGAGGGGCAGGGTCCGGGCGCAGTCCAGCACGGTCCTTTCGATGGAAGTGGTCAGGATTTCGCGTCCGTCGGGCGTCCACAATGAAGCCAGTTCTTCTTCTGTGAGCGGGAGGCGGTGGGTCTGGACGTCCTGGCCGGCGCTGGCCCGCGAATTGGAGTACTGCGTTGTCACGTGGACCAGGGATCCGGCGTTCCACACATGGCAGCCGTGCAGCCGTGCCGCGCTCGCATGGCTGTAGCGGGCCCGTCCCGAGGTCGACTCAAAGTGCGCCATGATTCGGAGCTGGTCCCGGTCCCACGGTTTTATGGTGTTCCAGTGTGCGGCAAGGACATATGCTCCCCGCCGCACGCGGAGCAGGGCACCGCTCTTCACTGCTGTCACCACCCGGTCATCCAGCCCGGCAGCGGCCAGCTGTGCGGTGGAGGCAACGGCTCCTTCAGGCCAGCGATCGTGAACCAGGGCACGTACTGTCTCGGCTTTCATCGTTCAAGCGTCGCTGGCGTGCAGGCATGGTGACAGCCGCCCCCACCGCCATGTGGATTGTCGGTAGCCTGAGCGGCCCTTGCCCGCAATACCGTTGCTGCCCAGCACCGGTTATGCGGGGCAGCACCGCTCACGTGGCAAGGAACGTTAGATACCGCCGGGCGGCCCTGGTGAGGGCTGCCTGGGCTGCCGGCCCCAGCTGCCGGGTCTCGTCGAAGAGTTCGGGCACGACGGCGGCACTGCTGCCCGTGCCCTGGAGCGCCCAGGTGCCGACCACCTTCCCCGCCGCAACCACCGTCTTCTTGAAGACTCCGTTGCCGCCGGGAACTATCAGGTCCGAATGCTCCGGCGCCAGGACGGGAGTCCGGTCCGTGTAGCCGAGGACGAACTCATCGAACCCGGGCAGCAGGTGAAGGGAGCGGCCTCCGGGAACACCGGAATCCAGGAGGGATGCCACCTCCGGTGAGAGCCAGTAGCTGGTGCCATCGATGTCCAGCTCCACCAGTTGGCCCTGCACGTGCTGGAACGCGGCGCGCACCTCGGTCAGCGGCAGCTGGGTCCACCAGGCAAAGTCGCGCACGGTGGCCGGGCCATGGCTCCGGAAGTACCGAACCATGAACTCGCCGATGGCCTCCTCGCGCCCAGGAAGGCGGGACGCCGGAATCCACTCGTCGAAAGCCGCGATCAGCTGCTGGTTACCCGAAAGCGGCCCCGGCACCAGCCAGCCGTGCCGGCACAGCGTACCCAGGAGATGGATGCCGCGCTGGCCCTGCGTTGGCTGGCCGCCGGCGTCGAAAACCTTGAACAGCCCGGAACGGCTGACGGGACCATCGGCCAGGATGCGGTCCAGCGCCAGGTCGCGCGCCTTCTCAACATCAGCCCAGGCAATCTCCAGCTGCCGGTGCCTGGCCGCAATGCTCCGGGTAAGCCGCTCGGCGGTGAGGTCCAGCATCCAGCGCAGGTCCTCGGGGGCAACCAGGTGCAGCGTTCCACGCATGGGCCACGACCGGACCACACTCCCGGAATCGATGGCAGTGCGGACGTCGGCGATCCCCGCACCGGGTACCCGGACCCCCACTGCCCACAGCGCCGCCGGCAGGTCCTGCGCCTGCATGGCGGTCATCCACCGGACCAGTTCCGGTACTGAGGCGGCACCGTCCCCGGTGAGACGCTGCGACACCAGCCGGAGCCTGCCGATCATCCTGTGGTCGCGCACGGAACCAGATGCAGCCATGCGCCCATCCTAGGCCGGGGACCGCGGTGGCGGGATGCCTACAGTTCCAGCGCGCCTACAGTTCCGGGATGCCTACAGTTCCAGGCCGATGAGCAGCGGCTCCGGGTGCAGCTGGATGCCAAAGCGGCGTTCGACGCCGGCCCGCACCTCCCGCGCCACAGCCACCATGTCGGCGGCGCTGGCTGAGCCGCGGTTGGTGATGGCCAGGGTGTGCTTGGTGGACAGTGAGGCGCGGCCACCGGCCACGCCATCCGGTTCCAGGCCAAAGCCCTTGCCGAACCCAGACTGGTCGATCAACCACGCGGCGGAAAGTTTCACCAGTCCGTCCTGGCCTGCCGGATACCGTGGCGCTGCTTCGGGCAGCGTGTCCGCGACAGCGGCCGGGACGATGGGGTTGGTGAAGAAGGAACCCGTGGAATACGTATCACGGTCGGCGGCGTCCCACACCATGCCCTTGGAGGCACGCAGCCGGAGCACTTCACGGCGGACGTCGTTGGCGTAGGCGCGCTTGCCCACCTCCACCCCGAGGGATCGGGCCAGTTCGGCGTAGCGGATGGGGGCGCTCATCCGTCCCAGCGGCAACTGGAATTCCACAGTGAGCACCACGTACCGGGGCGAGCCGTTGACGGTGGTCTGCTTGAGGATGGAATCCCGGTAGCCGAACTTCAGTTCGGAGTTGGTGAAGGTCTGCACGGCGTTGCGTTCCCGGTCCCAGGTGCGCACGGCGGCAATGGTCTGCGAGACCTCAGAGCCGTACGCCCCCACGTTCTGGACCGGCGTGGCACCCGTTGAGCCGGGGATCCCGGACAATGCCTCAATCCCGGACCACGCGTGGCGGACGGCGTGCTCCACGAGCTTGTCCCAGTTATGGCCGGCCTGGACCACCACTGCCACGCCACCGCACGAGTCCTCGGCGTTGACCGTGAACCCCTCCGAGGCGATCCTGACAACGGTCCCGGGGAACCCGTCGTCGGACACCAGGAGGTTGGACCCGCCGCTGATGATCAGGACCTGCTCGCCGGCCGCGTCCGCGGACCGGACGGCGTCGATGATCTCTGCCTCGCTCCGGGCCTCAATGAACTTGCCGGCGGGGCCGCCGACGGCGGACGTGGTCAGGGAGGAAAGCAGGGTGGGAGTCACCCATCAACAATACTAGGGAAACCTAGGCGGGCTTCCGGGCCACCGGGGACAGCACGAAGCTCACGGCCAGCATCACCACCACGGCAAGGAGCGAGTGCAGGATGCCCACGTGTTCGGCCAGCAGGCCCAGCAGCGGCGGCCCGCACAGGAACGCCCCGTAGCCGATGGTGGACACCACCGATACCCGGGCCGCTGCCTTCGCGGGATCGTCGGCTGCTGCGGACATGCCCACCGGGAAGCCCAGGGACGCACCCAGGCCCCACGCGGCGAGGCCAACATAGGCGAGCAACGGCGCCGGGGCGAACACGAAGACGGCCAGGCCCAGGACAGCCATCGCAGCGCACCAGCGCATGACGGGTACCCGCCCAAACCGGTCCAGCAGCGGCGTCCCGGCGAACCGGCCGATGGTCATGAACGTGACAAACAGGCCGTATCCGGCGGCGCCGGCGGCATCGCTCTGGCCGTGGCCGTCCGCCAGGGCCAGGGCCACCCAGTCCCCCGCGGCGCCTTCGGCAAGGGCGAGGCCGAGCACCAGGACGCCCAGCAGCAGTGTCCGGCGGTCCCGCCACGCCTGCGCGATCTTGCGCTTGTTGTCCAGCGGCGCCTCCGCCGTGCTCCCGGCGCGGATCAGGGGGATGGGGCCCGTGATGGGGTCTTCGAAGTTGTCCGGGGAGTAGGTGCGCTCCCCCGCCACCGGGGTGACGTCGGCGCGGAACCAGGACGCCGCCGTCGCCACCGACACGGCCACCACGGCCCCCGCCGCCGCAAGGTGCCAGAACACTGGCAGGGACACTGCCGCCGCAGCGGCACCAAGACCCGCACCCGCCACCGTGCCAAGGCTGAAGGCACCGTGGAGCCGGGGCATGATGTGGCGGCCCACTGCACGTTCCACGGCTGCGCCTTCCACATTGGACGCGGTGTTCCAGCTCCCCGTCCCCAGGCCGATGATGGCCAGGCCTATGGCCGTTGCCACCGGGCTTGCCAGCACGGTTGTGCCAAAACCGGCGGTCAGCAGCCCGGCCCCCACCATGATGCTGCCGGTGCGGATGGTCCGTTTGGACCCCAACCGCAGGACGATCAGCCCGGAGGCCGAGACAGAGGCGAAGGAGCCCAGCGTCATGCACAGCAGGATCACGCCGATGTTGCCCGGGCTCAGGTCCAGCGCGTCCCGGATGGCGGGCAGCCGGGACACCCAGGAGGCGAACGCCAGGCCGCTGGCGCCGTAGGCCACCACGACGGCGTTGCGCCAGTGGGCGACCTGGGCGGCGGTAGCCCCGGTTTTGGGAGCGGAGGTCAACGGGTGCAGCCCATCATCACCAAGCGCGCATCAGGACAGCTTGACGAGGGCCTGGGCCTTCATCAGGACCTTCTGCCCTGCGGAGACAACGGTGAGGTCAACGCGGGCGGTGCGTGCGTCGGCGTCGAGCTTTCCGATGGTGCCGCTGACTTCGATGGTGGCGCCGGGCTGGTCCGTTCCGGTGGTGTCCGCGACCAGGACCGGCTTGGTGAAGCGGGTCTGGAAATCGACGACGGCGGCGGGGTCGCCTGCCCAGTCGGTCACCAGCTGGACGGCTGAGCCCATGGTGAACATGCCGTGTGCGATGACGCCCGGCAGCTCCACGCTGGTGGCAAAGGCCTCGTTCCAGTGGATGGGGTTGAAGTCGCCGGAGGCACCGGCGTACTTGACCAGGTCCGTGCGGGTGACCTCGATGGTGCGGCTCCCGATTTCCTGGCCGGCGCTGAGTTCATTGAAGCTGGGGCTCATGGTTACTGTCCCTCTCCGCGGACCAGGATGGATGACGTGGTGGTGGTGACCGGTTCCCGTGAACCGCCGGAACCGAGGGCGAAGATCTCCGAGCGGGTGGTGATCATGGCACCGCCGCCCATGGCCCGGACGCCGTCGACATGCAGTTCCGCGACGAGGCGGTCCCCGGCAATGATGGGCCGGTGGTGGGTGAAGCGCTGGTCCGCGTGGACCACGCGGGAGAAGTCGATGCCGGATTCCGGATCCTCGATGAGCTGGGCGTCGGCCCGCTGGGCGATGATGATCGCGAAGGTGGGCGGCGCCACCAGGTCCGTGTGGCCCAGCGCCTCGGCGGCGTCGACGTCGAAATGCGCGGGGTGGGTGGCCTTCACGGCGCGGGCGAACTCGCGGATTTTCTCGCGGCCAACGTCGTACACCTCTGCGGCAGGGTAGCTTCGGCCCTGCAGATCCGGATTGATAGTCATGGATTCCAGCCTATCGCCCGCGTGTTGGCGGGCAGAAAAGGCCCGCCGCAACCGTTACGGCGGGCGCTACCGGCGCAGGTTCTTCCGGATGGCCTGGCCGCGGACCACGATGCCCACGACGTGCAGGACAAGGCCCAGTCCGATCAGCGGCAGGGAGGCCCAGGCCAGCGTTTGGTTGCCGCCGGTGTTGCCGATGATGTTCAGGATGATGCCGACGGCGATCAGTCCCATCGCGCTGAAGACCAGGACTTTGTAACGGGTTGGCGCGGTGGCCCAGAATTCGTTCAGCACCGTGCAAGTCTACCCGCCGGGCCTGCCGGATCCCGCTAGAACAGGGATTCCTGCACCGCCGGGACCTCCGAGGCGTAGCCGCCCAGGATGATGGTCCGGGCGGCCAGTTGGGAGAGGTTGACCACGAACGCGGCGTCCGTTCCATCCAGCCGGGCCAGAGCATTTGCCCCGCTCAGGGCAGTGACCGTGAAGCCGTGCTGCCCCTGGTCCAGCGCGTGCGGGTAGGCATGGCGTTGGGCGGGCCCGTAGAGGGCTTCAGCGTGCGCCGGCCTCGCCCACTGCTCCTCCACAGTTACAAAACCGTCGACGGCGGTGCGTGCCAGCAGTGTGCGCACCTCGCCGGCCGCGCGGGCGTTGGCGGCCTGCAGGTCCGGTTCCGGGAGCGGCTGCAGGAGGGCGTCCGCTTTGGCTGCGGACCGCACCTGCTGCGTCAGGCCCACCTCGGCTGTCACCAGGTCCTCCAGGATCCGCACCACCCGGCCGTCCCGGGCCCGGGCAACATAAGCGGCCGCAGCGGCCCCCTGCTCCGCGAGCCTGTTCCACTTCCGCGGGCCGGAGGCCGTTCCCACCTTGGTGGCACCGCCCGCGAACGTGGCAACGTACAGCCAGTGTTCCTGCATCAGGTAGTCACGGAGGCCCGGAGTGACCCTGCCGCCCCGGTGGAAGTCGTGCATGAGCCGGGATTCGTCCAGCACAAAGCACCGCTCGCACTGCTTTCCCCGCAGGGCCGGGGCAGCGGAGGCGCAGAGGACGTGGCTCCGCGAGGTTGCCGACTGGACCCGGATGTGGCCCAGGCAGGACCTGCCCGGTTCCACCACCTCGAAGCCGAGGCGCCGGCCGGGGCTGAGGCTGAACTGACGGAAGTCCCCCTCCGGTGACTGGAGGCGCAAAACCGCGCCGCCGCCGTCGTCCGCGGCCCTGGAACCCTCCGGCGCCCTGGAACCCGGCAGCGCATCCCAAAAGACCCCGTGGACCAGATAGCGGGTATCGGTCACGGGGTCTCCTGAAGTGGCGGGTGGGTGTTACAGCGCGGGCTGCACCCCGAAGGCTACGGCGAGCTTCATGATCTTCTCGGCGCGGCCAAGGCGGGGCAGGTCGGAGCCGTCACGGATGACGCGGCCGTTGGCTTCGAAGTCGTTCATGAAGTCGGTGGCCCACGCGACGTCCGACGGCGTGGGGCTGATGACCTCGTTGATGACCGGCGTCTGGTCAATGGCCAGGCACAGCTTGCCGGTCATGCCCATCATCACGGTGATGCCGGTCTGCTCGCGCAGGATGGGGTGGTTGGTGCCGACGGTGGGGCCGTCAATGGGGCCCGGCAGGTTGCCCACCCGGCTGGCGACCACGAGCTTGGCCCGCGGGTAGGCCATGGCCTCCGGGGTGGCGGCCATGCCGGTATCGCGGCGGAAGTCGCCGGAACCGAAGGCCAGGCGGAACGCACCCTGGGCCTTGGCGATATGGTTGGCTTCCTCGATGCCCAGGGCGGATTCCACCAACGGGATCACGGGGGTCTTGCCGTCCATGCGGTGGAAGCTCTCGGTGACCTGGTCCGCGGATTCGGTCTTGGCGAGCATGACGCCCAGCAGGCCCGGGGTGCCGCGCAGCCCGGCAAGGTCATCAGCCCAGAACGGGCTGGTGGCGTCATTGATCCTCACCCAGGCCTTGCCGCCGCCGGTCAGCCAGCCGATCACGTTGGCGCGGGCCTGGTCCTTCTGGGACGGGTCCACCGCATCTTCAATATCCAGGATGATCGAATCGGCGCGGGAAACGGCCGACTGGTCGAACAGCTCCGGCTTCATGGCATTGACCAGCAGCCAGGAACGGGCGATCTCTGCGGGGATATTGCGTTCCGGCCTAACAGTTTCGGCGGCGATGGTAGACGTCATGCTTTCTACAGTATCCGCCCCACAAGCGGCAAGGCGAAGAAATCGGCCAGCTTGTGAGGATCAATACGAACTAAACGGGATATGACTGTGTCTCCAGTTAAATGCGGGCAGCAGAAAGGGCCGTTGTGACCTGCACAACGGCCCTTGCTGCTGCCCGGCCGGGAAGGGTCAGGGGATGTTGCTCCCCCGAGCCGTGACCCAGAGTTTGTACCAGTCGGCGCGGGTGAGGGCCTGCGCCACCCGGGCTGCGTCGCCGCAGGCCCGGATGCGGTCCGGGTTGACCGTCCCGATGACCGGCGCGATTCCGGCCGGGTGCTTCATCAGCCAGCCCAGCAGGACACCCTCGCCGGAGGTGCCGTACTCCCCCGCAAGCCCCGCCACGAGTTCGGCCGTTGCCGCATCGGCTGAGGTGGGACTGTCCGGTTCGGCGCCGGTGTAGACGCCGCGGGCCAGGGCGCCGTACGCCTGCAGGGTGATGTTGTTCCGGGTGCAATACTCAAGCGTCCCGTGCGGGAAGCTGTAGTCCAGGTGCTCCGGGTGGTTGACCAGGACCTGGCTTTCCAGCCATGCCCGCTTGAGCAGGCTCATTTCCAGCTGGTTGGCAACCACCGGGGTCTCCAGCCGGTCCCGCAGCGCCTCGATCTGCGCTGCGGACATGTTGGACACGCCCAGTTGCCGGACCTTGCCTTCGTCCATGAGCTGCCCGACGGCGGAGGCCATCTCCGCGGGGTCCGCCAGGGGGTCCGGGCGGTGCAGCAGGAGGATGTCCACGTAGTCCGTCCGGAGCCGTTCCAGGCTGCCGTTGACCCGTTCCAGGATGGCGTCCCGGCTCAGGTCGTAGTGGGTCTGAAGGCCGCGTTCGTTCAGCCGGATGCCGCATTTGGTCTGCAGCCGGATCCGTTCCCGCAGACCCGGAGTGGCGGCCATGACCTCGCCGAACACCGCCTCGGACTTGCCGCTGCGGTAGATGTCCGCGTGGTCGAACAGGGTGATCCCGGCGTCCAGGGCGGCCTGGACGGCAGCGGCGGCCTGGTCCACATGGTGGCTGCCATGTGGTTCGTCAGACCAGCTGCCGCCCAGTCCCATGCATCCGTAGATGACCTCCTGCATCAGGCCCGCCCACGCCGGCGGTTCACGCCCATCAGCGCAACCACGCGGTGGTGTTGGCCGGCAGCTTGCCGTCCTCCAGCGGGCCGCTGCTGACCAGCACCTTGCCGGCCGGAAGGTCAACGGCGGTGTTCCCGAAGTTGGTCACGGACTGCCACCCGTTGGGGCGCTTGAAGTGCAGGACGTCCGGGTTGCCGGTGGCAACCCATTCGAGGTCCTCGTCCGTCTGCAGTTCACGGCGGAGCTTCAGGGCCTCGCGGTAGAGCTCCAGGGTGGAACCTTCGGTGCCGTCCTGGGCCTCCACGGCGTACTTGCTGAACCAATCCGGCTGCGGCAGGTGGGAGCCGCCGTCGCCGAAGCCGAAGGAGGTGCCTTCCACCTTCCAGGGCAGCGGCACGCGGCAGCCGTCGCGGCCAATCTCCACGCCCTTGTTGCGATAGAAGGACGGGTCCTGCCGTTCCGATTCGGGAATCTCGGCCACTTCCTGCAGGCCCAGTTCCTCGCCCTGGTACAGGTACGCGGAGCCGGGAACGGCGAGCATCAGGAGGGTGGCGGCCCGCGCACGGCGCTCGCCCAGTTCAACGTCCAGCTGGTCCTTGGGGCCGCCGGCCAGCAGCCAGTCCTTGCCGTCCTGGCCCTTGGCGCCGGCCTTTTCCTTGGCCACCTGCGGCAGCCCGTAGCGGGTGGCGTGCCGTACCACGTCGTGGTTGGAGAACACCCACGTGGAGGAGGCGCCGGTGGCGGCAGCCTCGGCCAGGTTGCGGGTGATGATCTCCTTGAACTCGGCGGCGTCGAAGTCGGCCTGCAGCAGGTCGAAGTTGAACGCCTGGCCCAGGCCCTGGGGGCTGGCATAGCGGGCACGCCTGGTGGCGTGCACCCAGGCTTCGGCGACGGCGGTGCGCGGCGGGTTGTACTCGTTGAACACCGCGCGCCATTCGGCGTAGATCTCGTGCACTTCGTCGCGGTCCCAGAACGGGTGCGTCCCGTCGTCGAATCCGTCCACTCCGGTGTTGGCGGCGCTCAGTTCCAGCTTGGAGAGCAGCGGCTCGGTGAGGTCCTTGGTGAGGGCGTGGGCAACGTCGACGCGGAAACCGTCCACGCCGCGGTCGGACCAGAACCGCAGCGTCTTCAGGAAGTCATCCCGGATTTCGCGGTTGGACCAGTTCAGGTCCGGCTGCTCCTTGGCGAAGATGTGCATGTACCACTGGCCCGGGGTGCCGTCCGGTTCGGTGATGCGCTCCCAGGCGGGGCCGCCGAACACAGAGTCCCAGTCCGACGGCGGGAACTCGCCGTTGGGGCCCTTGCCGTCACGGAAGATGTAGCGGTCGCGGGCCGGCGAACCCTTCGGCGAGGCCAGCGCTTCCTGGAACCACTTGTGCCGGTTGGAGGAGTGGTTGGGGACAATGTCCGCAATCAGCTTGATGCCGGCTTCGTGGAGGGCCTTGGCCATCTCGTCGAAGTCGTCCAGGGTGCCCAGCTTGGGATCCACGTCGCGGTAGTTGTCAACGTCGTAGCCGCCGTCGGCGAGCGCGGAGGGGTAGAACGGGCTCAGCCAGACGGCGTCGATGCCCAGCGACTTCAGGTACGGGACCTTGGCGGTGATGCCCTTCAGGTCACCGATGCCGTCGCCGTTGGAGTCGGCAAAGCTGCGCGGGTAGATCTGGTATACGGAGGCCTGGCGCCACCAGTTGGGGTCGGCCGGACGGTCGGAGTCGGACAGGGTTGCCAGCGTGGCAGTGGTGGACAAGGGGTGGTCCTTTTCTTTGCAGCAGGTACATTTATATTGAATCTAAATTTACTTCCCCAAGTATTATCTGGTGCTTTGCTCAGGAAGGTCAACAGCATGCCTGAACTGGTTCCGGCGACTCCCCAGTTGCTGCGGCGGGTCAGTGCCGGCGCGGTCCTCGAATTCCTCCGCGCCTCGGCCGCGGTGACCGTCACGGACGTCATGGCCGCCACGGGCCTGACCCGCGCCACCACCATCGCCGTCTGCGAGGACCTGGTCCGGCGCGGCTGGGTCCTGGAGCGGGAAAACCAGCGCGAATTCGGCGGGTACCACAAGGGCCGCCCCGCCCGCCGGTTCGAACTCAACGAGCGCGCAGGCGTGGTCCTGGGCATGGACATCGGCTATTCAAAGGTCACCGTGGTGGTTTCCGACCTCCGGGGCAAGACATTGGGACGGTCCAGCCGGCCTTTCCAGGCGGGAGACGTTGGTTCCCGGGAACGCATAGCCTTCATCGACGGCGTAGCCCAGGCGGCCCTGCGGTCCGCAGAAACGGAGCCCGGCCGGGTACTGGCCGTCTGCGCCGGAGTTGCCGCACCCGTGGACCGGCACGGGGAGGTGGTGGCCACGCAGAAGTTCTGGGGGCTGTTCGACCTGGGACTGGGGGCGGCCCTCAAGGAAACCCGGGGCTGGACGGTGCTGCTGGAAAACGACGCCAACCTTGCGGCCCTGGGCGAACGCTGGCAGGGGGCGGCCGCGGGAATTGACGACGTGGTGGTGATCCTGGCCAGCGAACGGCTGGGTTCGGGCATCGTGGAGGGCGGCCGGCTGGTCCACGGAACGCGGGGCAGCGCCGGGGAGCTGGCGTACCTGGACCTGGTGGAAGGCGTGGGCGACACCTACGGCATCGCCCACCTGGCGCGGACCTGGGCCGCCGAAGCCCTGGCCACCCCGGTCCCCACCGCCCTCCGCTCCGTCCCCCACGGGCGGTTGGAAGCTGAGCAGGTCTTTGCGGCGGCGGAACAGGGCGACGCCGTGGCTCTTGGCATCATGGACCGGCTGGCGGACAGGATGGCACGGGTGGTGGGAACCGTAGCCACCCTGCTCAATCCGGAGCTGGTGGTGATCGGCGGCGGGGTGGCCGATTCCGCGGGCGTACTCCTTGCACCCATCAGCGAGCGCCTGAAAGACTTCACCGCCACCCCCGCGCGGGTGGCGGTCTCCCCGCTGGGCGACTCAATCGTCACGGTGGGTGCCGTGCGCTGCGCCCTGGACTACGTGGAGCAGAATTCCCTGGACCTGGACCTGGAGCTGGCCGCGCCGGTCGCCCCGGCATAACCGAGGCCACGCGCCCCTTGCCCGCCGGGGTCTACGCGCCCGGTTCCAGGGCCGCTGCCACCGGCAGCGTGCCGTCGCGGAACTCGATGGTCCGGCCTGCGGTCTGGGGCAGGTCCAGCACCGCCGCGGCCACGATCGCCGTGTTGGCACGTGACGTGTCACGGTCCCCATCCGGCGACGGGTCCACGTCGATCAGCCCGGTCCCCGGCTTGTCGGTCAGTGCCCCGGGGCCCAGGATGGTCCACGCCAGCCCGCTGCCGCGCAGGTACTCGTCAGCGGCCGCCTTGGCTTCGGCGTAGGCGAAGAAACTGTTGTCTTCCGGCACTCCGTGGTCCTTGCCCGCACCGAAGTAGGACACCATCACGTACCGGTCCACCCCTGCCTGGGCCGCCGCATCCATGGAGCGGATGGCAGCGTCCCTGTCCACCGCGTAGGTGCGGCCGGGGTTGCCGCCGCCAGCCCCGGCGGACCAGACCACGGCGTCATGCCCGGCCAAGGCATCGGCGATGGCCGCCGTCGTGGCATTTTCCACGTCCAGGACCGACGGCGTGGCGCCAGTGGCGGCGACGTCGTCCGCATGGTCCGGATTGCGGATGAACGAGGTGACGGAGTGGCCCTCGCCGGTGAGGAGCTGGGACAGGAGGAGGGCCACTTTCCCGTGGCCGCCGATGATGGCGATGCGTGTCATGCACCCATTCTGCCCGCCCCGGGAGGGATTCGGAGCAGCCATGGTCCACGGAACAGGGCCTTTGTGCCCTGTTCCGCGTTTCCGGCTCCCGCCTAGCTTGGGGGCATGGCTGCCGGACCCCGTGCGGGGTTAGATGGACCCGCATCAGAAGCAATGTTGAAGCTGGGCCGTTTCTTTACCCGGTGGGACCAGACCGACGACGGCAGGGCCGTCTTCCGGGAGGGGGGCCGCAAGGGCGACATCTTCTACCGCGACCGGTGGAGCCACGACAAGGTGGTCCGCTCCACCCACGGGGTGAACTGCACCGGTTCCTGCTCCTGGAAGGTGTACGTCAAGGACGGCATCATCACCTGGGAATCCCAGCAGACCGACTACCCGTCGGTGGGCCCTGACAGTCCCGAATACGAACCGAGAGGCTGCCCGCGCGGGGCAGCCTTTTCGTGGTACACCTACTCCCCCACCCGGGTCCGCTTTCCCTACGCACGCGGTGTACTGGTGGAGATGTACCGGGAAGCGAAAGCACGCCTGGGCGACCCGGTCCTGGCCTTCGCCGAGATAGCGGCCGACCCGGACAAGCGCCGGCGCTACCAGCAGGCCCGCGGCAAGGGCGGCCTGGTCCGGGTCTCCTGGCAGGAAGCGATCGAGATTGCCGCCGCCGCCCACGTGAACACCATCAAGACCTACGGCCCGGACCGCTGCGCCGGCTTCTCCCCCATCCCGGCCATGTCAATGGTTTCGCACGCCGTCGGTACGCGCTTCATCCAGCTGATCGGCGGGGTGATGACGTCCTTCTACGACTGGTACGCTGACCTGCCTGTCGCCAGCCCGCAGGTGTTCGGGGACCAGACCGACGTTCCCGAGTCCGGTGACTGGTGGGACGCGCGCTACCTCATGATGTGGGGATCGAACGTCCCGGTCACCCGAACTCCGGACGCGCACTGGATGGCCGAGGTGCGGTACCGCGGCACCAAGGTGGTCACGGTCAGCCCGGACTATGCGGACAACACCAAGTTCGCGGACGAATGGCTTCCCGCCCAGGCGGGAACGGACGCTGCCCTGGCGATGGCGATGGGGCACGTCATGCTGAAGGAATTCTTCGTGGACCGGGACGTGCCGTTCTTCACCGACTACGTGAAGCAGTACACGGACCTTCCGTTCCTGGTCCGGCTGGTGAGGAACGACGACGGCGCGCTGACGCCGTCAAAATTCCTCACTGCGCGTGACATCCCGGCGGAGTCCGGGGCAGAGGACGCTGCGTTCCGCACCGTCCTGTTCGACAAGAAGGCCGGCCGTCCGGCCGTCCCCAACGGGTCCCTGGGCTTCCGCTACTCCGGCAGCGGCGAGGGCAAGTGGAACCTGGACCTCGAGGGGATGGAACCGGCGCTGTCGCTGCGGGAGGTCTCGGGAGAAAGCGCCGAGGTCCTGCTCCCGTGCTTCGAGCAGGCGGACGGCACCGGCAGCGTGCTCCGCCGCGGCGTGCCCGTCATCGAGGTGGAAGGCCAGCTGGCCACCACGGTGTTCGACCTCATGCTCGCGCAGTACGGAGTGGGCCGCGACGGGCTGCCCGGGGATTGGGCCGCCAGCTATGACGACGCCGCCACGCCCTACACCCCGGCATGGCAGGAGGAGATCACCTCCGTACCCGCCCAGGCCTGCATCCGGGTGGCCCGCGAGTTCGCCCGCAACGCCGAGCAGTCCAAGGGCCGGTCCATGATCATCATGGGCGCCGGCATCTGCCAGTGGTTCCACGGCGACACCACGTACCGGGCCATCCTGGCGCTGGTGATGCTGACCGGCTGCATGGGACGGAACGGGGGCGGCTGGGCGCACTACGTGGGGCAGGAGAAGACCCGCCCGGTCACCGGCTGGGTGTCGCTGGCCAATGCCCTGGACTGGTCCCGGCCGCCGCGGACCATGATCGGCACCGGGTACTGGTACATGCACACGGACCAGTGGCGCCAGGACGGATATTCAGCGGATGCGCTGAAGTCCCCGTTGTCCACCGGCGCCCTGGACGGCCTGCACACCGCGGACGCCATCGTCCAGTCCGCCCGGCTCGGCTGGATGCCCTTCTATCCCCAGTTCGACCGCAACCCCCTGGACCTCGCCGACGAGGCGGAGGCCGCCGTCGCCGCCGGAACCGCCAAGGACACCCCCAGCTATATCGCGGACGCACTCAAGAACCGGACACTGAACCCGGCCATCGAGGACGTGGACGCCCCGGAGAACTGGCCGCGCACGCTGATCCTGTGGCGCTCCAACCTGTTCGGTTCCTCCGCCAAGGGCAATGAGTACTTCCTGCGGAACCTGCTGGGCACCCACAACAACGTCCTGGGCACGGATGCCGAGGGACTTAAACCCAAGGATGTGAAGTGGCACGAAAAGGCGCCGGAAGGAAAGCTGGACTTCCTGGTCTCCGCGGACTTCCGGATGACCTCCACCACGCTGCTCTCCGACGTCGTGTTCCCGGCCGCCACGTGGTACGAGAAGCACGACCTGTCCTCCACGGACATGCACCCGTTTGTGCACGCCTTCACCCCAGCAATCGACCCGCCGTGGGAAACCAAAACGGACTTCGAGATGTTCCACCTGCTGGCCCGGGAGTTCTCCCGGATGGCCAAGACCCATCTGGGCGTCCGCCGGGACCTGGTCAGCGTGCCGCTGCAGCACGACACCCCGGGCCAGCTGGCCCAGCCCGGGGGGATCGTGCGGGACTGGCGTGACACGGACATTCCCGCCGTACCGGGCCAGAACATGGCCGCCTTTTCGGTGGTGGAGCGGGACTACACGGCCATCGCGGACAAGCTCGCCGCCGTCGGGCCCCTGGCCGACAAGCTCGGTTTCACCGTCAAGAACGTCACGTACAAACTCGCCGGCCCGTTGGAGCGGCTCAGCCGTTCCAACGGCGTGATGCTCGGCGGCGCAGCGGACGGGCGGCCGGCGATCGACACCGACGCGAAAATGGCCGAGGCCATCCTGGCCTTCTCCGGCACCACCAACGGTGCGCTGTCCGTGCAGGGCTTCAAAGACCTCGAAGTCCGCACCGGAAGGAAGCTGGCGGACCTGTCCGAGGGCTCCGAGGAAAAGTTCATCACCTTCGCCCAGACCCAGGCCGGACCGGTCCCCGTGATCACGTCGCCGGAATGGTCAGGCTCCGAAACGGGCGGCCGGCGCTACGCCCCGTTCACCATCAACATCGAACGGCTCAAGCCCTTCCATACCCTGACGGGACGGATGCATTTCTTCCTGGACCACGACTGGATCACGGACATCGGCGAGGGGCTGCCCATCTACCGGCCGCCGCTGGACATGCACCGGCTCTTCGGCGAACCCAAACTGGGCCGGAACGGGGAGCTGGAAGTGGTGGTCCGGTACCTGACGCCGCATTCCAAGTGGTCCATCCACTCCGAATACCAGGACAACCTGCTCATGCTCTCGCTCTCCCGCGGCGGCCCCACGGTCTGGATGAGCCCCGCCGACGCCGAGGCGATCCAGGTCAAGGACAACGACTGGGTGGAGTGCCTGAACATCAACGGGGTCCTGGTGGCCCGGGCGATCGTCAGCCACCGGATGCCGGCCGGCGTGGTCTACGTCCACCACGCACAGGAACGCACCATCGACGTACCGAAGTCTGAAGCCACGGGACGGCGCGGCGGCATCCACAACTCGGTGACCCGGCTGCTGGTCAAGCCTTCGCACCTGATCGGCGGCTACGCCCAGCTGGCCTACGCGTTCAACTACCTCGGCCCCACCGGGAACCAGCGCGACATGGTTGCCACCGTCCGCCGTCGTTCCCAGGAGGTGCAGTACTGATGCGTGTCATGGCTCAAATGGGCATGGTCATGAACCTGGACAAATGCATCGGCTGCCACACCTGTTCCGTGACCTGCAAGCAGGCCTGGACCAACCGTGCGGGCACCGAGTACGTCTGGTTCAACAACGTGGAAACCCGGCCCGGGCAGGGGTATCCGCGCCGCTACGAGGACCAGGAGAGGTGGCACGGCGGCTGGGTGCTGAACAAGCGCGGCAAGCTGGTGCTGAAAGCCGGGGGCCGGGTGAAGAAGCTCCTGGGGATCTTCGCCAGCCCCGTCCAGCCCGAGCTCAAGGACTACTACGAGCCGTGGACCTACGACTACAAGACCCTCGTGGACGCGCCGCTGGGCGACGACTTCCCGGTGGCCCGGCCCAAGTCCCTGATCACCGGCAAAGACACGAAAATCACGTGGTCCGCGAACTGGGACGACGACCTGGGCGGCTCCACCGAAAACGGCCACCTGGACCCGATCGTGGAGAAGGTGCGGCGCGAGTCCGAGGACAAGATCAAGTTCGCCTACGAGCAGACGTTCATGTTCTACCTGCCGCGGATCTGCGAGCACTGCCTGAACCCGTCCTGCATGGCGTCCTGCCCCTCCGGCGCGATCTACAAGCGGGTGGAGGACGGGATCGTGCTGGTGGACCAGGACAAGTGCCGAGGCTGGCGGCAGTGCGTCACCGGCTGCCCGTACAAGAAGATCTACTTCAACCACAAGACGGGCAAGGCCGAGAAGTGCACCTTCTGCTATCCAAGGGTGGAGGTGGGGCTGCCGACGGTCTGTTCGGAGACCTGCGTGGGCCGGCTGCGGTACTTGGGGTTGTTCCTGTACGACGCCGACGCCGTCACCGCGGCGGCCGCGGTCACCGACCCCAAGGAACTCTACGACGCCCAGATGGACGTGCTGCTGGACCCGAACGACCCCGCCGTCCAGGCCGAGGCCCGCGCCCAGGGGATCCCCGAGGACTGGATCGACGCCGCGCGGCGCTCGCCGGTCTACGCCCTGGCCAAGGTCTACAAAGTGGCACTCCCGCTGCACCCCGAGTACCGCACCATGCCGATGGTCTGGTACGTGCCGCCGCTCTCACCCGTTGTGGACCTGCTGCGGGACCAGGGGCACGACGGCGAGGACCACGGCAATCTCTTTGGCGCCATTGATGCGCTGCGCATCCCGGTGGAGTATCTCGCGGAACTGTTCACCGCAGGCGATGCGGACCGGGTCACGGCCGTACTGAAGAAGCTGGCCGCCATGCGTTCCTACATGCGCGGCATCAGCCTCGGCAACGACCCGGACGACTCGATCCCCGAGGCCGTGGGCATGGACGGCCAGACCATGTACGAGATGTACCGGCTGATGGCCATTGCCAAATACGACGAACGGTACGTCATTCCCAAGGCGCACGTGGAGCAGGCCCACGACCTGGAGGAGATGGGCTGCTCGCTGGATTTCGACGGCGGCCCTGGCATGCAGGATTCGGCACCCTTCGGGGAGGCGAGCGGCAGGCCCGTCCCGGTGGCCGTGGACACCTTCCACGCCCTGCGCGACCGGCAGACAAGTGACGAGGTCTCCGCGGGGACGGGCCTGAAGGGCAGGGTGAACCTGCTGAACTGGGACGGCCGCGGGGCGCCGCCCGGCCTGTTCCCGGACAAGGGGCACGAAGCGGATACCCTCGACGCTGCGGAGGACCAGCCGTGAACCGCCACGACCAGGTGGTGTACCTGGCAGCGGCCTGGTGCCTGTCCTATCCCGATGAGGACCTGGTGCAGCGGGTTCCCCTGGTCCGGGCAGCGCTTTCCGAGTTTCCCGGGGCTTTGCCGGCATTTGCGCCGGTACTGGACCTTCTCGAGGCCACCCCGCCCATGGAACTGCAGGCCCAATATGTCCGCGAGTTCGATCTCGGCCGGCGGCACGCGCTGCATTTGAGCTACTGGACCGATGGCGACACCCGGCGCCGCGGTGAGGTGCTGGGCTTCTTCAAGGAGGCCTACCGGCACAGCGGCGCCCTGGTGGACCTGGACGGGGAACTTCCCGACTACCTGCCCATGGTGCTGGAATTCGCTGCCCGGGTGGATTCCGCGGCCGGACGCACCCTGCTGAAGCGTTACCGGGCCAGCTTGGAGATGCTTCGGCTGGGGCTGCTTCGGGACAACCTGCCGCATGCCACGATGCTGGCGGCCATCTGCGCCACCTTGCCCGGGAAGTCACCCCAGGACGAGCAGGAAGTGATGCGCATGGCCGGATACGGTCCACCCTCCGAAAGCGTGGGACTGGATCCCTACGACCTGCGGCTTTTGCCGGTCAGGAGGGCCTGACCATGCCCGCACTCAAGGCGTCCACCGTGGCGGAGCCGGGACCCGCCGTCGTCCTCAACGCCTGGGATACCGTCCTGTGGGGCGTCCTGCCCTATGTCATGGTGGTGGTGCTGGTGGGCGGGCTGGTGTGGCGCTACCGGTACGACCAGTTCGGCTGGACCACCCGGTCCTCCCAGCTTTACGAATCCCGGCTCCTGAGGATCGCCTCCCCGCTTTTCCACTTCGGGCTGCTTGCGGTCATCGCCGGGCACTTCTTCGGCCTGGTGATCCCGATGGCCTGGACGGCGGCGGCGGGCATGAGCCAGGAGTTCTACCACTTCAACGCCCTGCTGGTGGGCGGCATCGCCGGGGTGGGAACGCTGGGCGGGATCGCGCTGCTGATCTACCGGCGGCGCACCACCGGCCCGGTCTTCATGGCGACCACCAGGAACGACAAGACCATGTACGTGGTGCTGACCGCGGCCATCGTCTTTGGCCTGTGGACCACCCTGGCCAGTGTGTTCGAGGGAGAACACGGGCACAACTACCGGGAAACGGTGGCGCCGTGGTTCCGGTCGCTGTTCATCTTCCAGCCGGACATCGCGGCGATGGCCGCTGCGCCGTTCACCTTCCACCTGCACACCTTGGTGGGCATGGCGCTGTTCGTCATCTGGCCGTTCACGCGGCTGGTGCACGCCTTCACGGCACCCCTGCACTATCTTTTCCGCCCGTACATCGTCTACCGCTCGCGGGACAGGGAAACGAAGGGCCGGGGCTGGTCCGCCGTTGGCACGCCGGACAGGGACACCCGCAACCGCTGACCGGCGGTGCGTTTGGATCATGGTGAGGAGCAGGAAGTGGCCGGAATGACCACAGCGCCGGGCACCTGGAGGGCGCTGAACCTTGCGCTGGCGACGGCGGCATCCGTGGCAGGTTTCTGGGCATGGAACTCCGTGGCCACGCTGGGCGCCTTCTACGTCCAGAACCTGTCCCTGACGCCGGCCAGCACCGGGATCCTGGTGGCCATGCCGGTGTTCGTCGGTTCGCTGGGACGGATCGTCGTGGGCACGCTCACGGACAAGTACGGCGGCAGGGCCATGTTCACCTTCGTGCTCCTGGCCGCCATCCCTCCCCTCCTCCTGGTGTCGGTCGGCGGCCTCCTGGGTTCCTTCGCGCTGGTACTGGGGGCCGGGCTGCTGCTCGGCGTGGCAGGGACCGTTTTCGCCGTCGGGATCCCGTTCGTCAGCGCCTGGTACCAACCAGCCCGCCGAGGGTTCGCCACCGGTGTCTTCGGCGCCGGGATGGGCGGCACGGCGCTGGCGGCATTTCTGAATCCCCGGCTTGTGGCCGGGGTCGGATACTTTCAGACGCACCTGCTGATCGCCGGCGTCCTGGCCGTGATGGCGGCGCTGGTGTGGTTCGCCATGAAGGAATCCCCGGATTGGGCGCCCAGCCACCTGCCGGTGCTGCCCAAACTCCTCGACGCTGCCAGGACGGCAGTCACCTGGAAGATGTGCTTCCTCTACGCCGTGGTCTTCGGCGGTTTCGTTTCCTTCGCCACCTACCTGCCCACCTATCTGCGGGACGTGTACAGTTTCGATCCCTCCGGCGCCGGCGCCCGGACCGCCGGTTTTGCCCTGGCCGCTGTCCTGGCCCGTCCGGTGGGCGGGGTCCTGGCTGACAAGCTGGGCCCGAAACCGGTAGTCCTCACCGCCCTTGCCGCCGTCGCGGTCCTGGGCTGGGTGGTGAACATGCGGCCCGACGGCGAAGTCCCCGCCGGTGCCACATTCGTTGCCATGGCGGCGGCGCTGGGTCTGGGAACGGGCGGCGTGTTTGCGTGGGTCGGCGTCCTGTCACCGGCGGGGAAGGTGGGCAGCATCAGCGGCATCGTGAGCGCCGCTGGCGGATTGGGCGGATACTTCCCCCCTCTGGTCATGGGCGCCACCTATGACGCAGCGACCCGCAGCTATTCGATCGGGCTGCTCCTGCTGGTGGGCACCGCGCTGGTGGCCCTGTTGTTCACCCTCTTCGCGGTCCAGCGCAGGACGGGTGCGCCGGCGGTTCAGAGGACTCCGTAGCGCAGGTACACCACGCCGTTTCCGAACGGGCGTTCCTCCAGCAGTTCCAGCCGGGCCTCCAGTCCGTCCGGCAGGAAGCGCAGGCCGCCGCCCACGGCAACCGGGGTGATGAAGAACTGGCATTCGTCCACCAGGCCGGCGTTGAGGGCGTGTGCCGCCAGCGTGGGGCCGCCGATGCTGATGTTCCTGTCCGTGCCGGCCTTCATGTCCCGCACCGTCTCCGGGCGGAACTGCCGCTCCAGCCTGGTGCGGGGCGTGGCAGCGATGGCCAGCGTCGTCGAGTACACCACCTTGTCCGCCCCCTGCCAGATCCGGGCATAGTCCTGGATCACCGAAGGATCCCCGGACGTGCCCATGGTTTCCCAGACAGACATCACCTGGTACATCCGCCGCCCCAGGAGGTAGGTGCCCACATCCCGCTCCAGGTCGTTGATGAAACCGTGGACCTCCGCATCCGGCGCGGACCAGTTGAAGTTGCCGTCCTTGTCTGCCGTGTAGCCGTCGAGGGACATGATTGCGGAGTAGATCAGCTTCGCCATGGCCCCATTCTGCCGCCGGATATCAGGCCCGCATAGGCCTTCGGCGCTGCTTGCGGCATTCCTGGGCTTGTTCGCACATCCGTGCCTTCTACGCGGGTCATTGCGAACAAGGCTAGGACCGCAGCATCCGGCAAAGCCTTACTGCTGCCGCGACACCATGAACTGCTGGCCCAGCGTCCAGAGGTTGGAAACCGTCCAGTAGACCAGGACTCCGATGGGGAAGAAGATCCCGCCCACGCCGAAGACCACGGGCAGGACGTACAGCAGGACTTGCTGCTGGCGCATCAGGAGACTGTCGCTGTCTTGGCCGTCCATGGTCCGTGAGGCCACAAGTTTCTGCGTCAGGAATTGGCTGGCGATCATCACCAGGATCATGACGACGGCGAGCACAGCCACGGCGGCCGGGTCGCCTGCGCCGTGCTGCAGGGAGGAGGACAGTGGTGCCCCGAAGATGCTGGAGGAATCGAACTGGACCACCTGGTCGTGTCCCATCACGCCCATGCCTTCGCCCTGCCGCGAGGCGTTGGAAATTCCGGACAGCACCTGGAAAAGCGCCAGGAAGAACGGTGCCTGGATCAACAGCGGCAGGCACGCAGAGAACGGGTTGGTGCCGTGCTTTTTGTAGAGGGCCATCTGTTCCTGGGCCATGGCCTGCCGGGACGCAGGGTCTGTCCTGCCCTTGTACCTGTCCTGGAGCTCCTTCAGGTCCGGCTGCAGGAGCCGCATCCTGCGCTGGGCCCTCACCTGGGCCAGGAACACCGGGATTAGTGCTGCGCGGATGACCAGGACCAGCCCGATGATGGACAGCGTCCAGGTCCAGCCGCCCGCCGCCGGCATGCCCACGGCGGCCAGCCCGTCGTGGAAAGCCACCATGACGGCGGACACCAGCCACCGGAACGGCTGCATCACCGCCGTGAAAAAGTCCACCGATCCCCCGTCCGCCAATTGCTGCCAAGCTACTGCGGATCCGGGAAACAGGAAAGCCCCCGGAACCTTGCGGATTCCGGGGGCTTGGCCGCCGCAGACAGGTATTGGTGTGGGGAAGGCCAAGGGGGCAGACAGGACGTTCAGCGGCCCCTCCGCCCCATGTGTGGGACATGCAGGATGAATCTTCAGTCTGTTTGGACGAAAAGGAAGAGGAAGAGGAAGGCAGCACCCATGGCTAAGCCGATCCACATGCTGATCAGGCGTGTCTTCTTGTACTGCCTGGTTTTGCCCCGCTGGTCTGCCATGAGCCACTGATCGTACAGCACCAGCGAGGCCACGATAATCGCGGCAGAAATCGATAAGTAGGTGAACGACATGGCTCAATCTCGACCTGCGGGGCCTACAGAGCGTCACGCCCTTCAGTTTCTGATTTCACCCGATAGTGCCGCGCACGGCTCAGGATGATCCCAAGCCTGCTCACGCAGGCGATGACCAGAACCGTGCCTGTTGCCACGAAAAAAATATCGACCCCGGTCCAGCCTTCCCAATCGAACCGCACCAGGGTTGGAATAAGCAGGCATAAGCCGAGGATGAAGCCCCACCAAGGCAGAATCCAGCCCTCGTGCCCGTCAGATGACGTAGTGCCCATGCTTCCACCTTCCCAATAGGGCGTCCACGGAGCTTCCTGGTGTGGTGAGGCGGGCGGCCGCCGTAAGGAACCACCCGCCTCGTCCAGCAGCTGGGGAGTCAAAGCCAGCGGCTGGGTACTTTATCTACAGGCCAAGCAGCCTGTTGTGCCCTGACGGGCCCTAATATGGCGTGACATATGCCACTTTTCTGCTCAGTCCAACCTAATAGTAAGCATGCTGAGCAGTCAACACCGGCCGCTTAGATAAGTGCCTTGAAGTCGAGACGCCGCTAGAGATGGATGGACTTGCAGCAAACAGAAAAGCCCCCGGGATCCATGGATCCCGGGGGCTTAGCCTGTAGCGGTGGGGAGGCTCGATCTCCCGACCTCACGATTATGAGTCGTGCGCTCTAACCAACTGAGCTACACCGCCACGAATGAGAAAAACCTGCGTCAAGCCGGTCAAACCGCCTTGACGCAGGCCCTCATTCAGAGCCCCCCACCGGAATCGATCCGGTGACCTCGTTCTTACCAAGAACGCGCTCTACCACTGAGCTAGGGGGGCAACGAGTAAATACTCTACCGGAAGATTTACGCACCAACAAATCGGCGCCCGGAGCCCCTTCCGGACGGTCGGGCAAGTGCTTTTCCGGGCTGCGGAAGCGTGTTTTTCCGCGGAATTCCGGGGCTGGAGGGGTGATGGGAAGCAGGGCGGACGACGGCGGCAGGCGCCTTCCCAGGGCCCCTCGCCACCGTGCCGAAGCCCGAATGTGGCGAGTCCCACACCCGTGCGGTTAAACGCCGATGGGCCGGCTCGAAAGCCGGCCCATCGCCGTCGTCAATTCCTCAACGCCGGGGGTTTACCACTTGCCCTTGCGGTTGAAGTCGCGGTGCCCGCCCTCGCTGCCGCTGCGGGGCTTGCGGGAGCCGTCGCCGTGGCCGCCGAAGCGGGAGTCGCCCGACTGGCCGCGGTCGCTGAAGGAGCGCTCGCTGTACGAACGGCCGCCGCGGTCAGCGGAGGACCGCTCGCCGTCGTTCTTGCGGAATTCCTTCTTGAACCCGCCGTTGCCCTTGAAGTTGCCTCCCCGGTCGCCGCCGCGGCTGCCCTGGTAGGCGCCGCGGTCACCGGACGGCTTGCGGCCGTTGTCCAGTTCGAGGTGGATCAGCTCGCCGCCGATCCGCGTGCGGGACAGGGCCTTCAGCTGGTCGGGGCTCAGGTCCGCGGGCAGCTCCACCAGGGAGTGGTCCGAGCGGATGTCGATGCCGCCGATCTGCGCGGAGGAGATGCCGCCTTCGTTGGCAATGGCGCCCACGATGGAGCCGGGCATGACGCGCTGGCGGCGTCCCACCGCGATCCGGTAGGTGGCATTGCCCTCGGTCAGCGCACGGGTCGGCCCACGTGAGCCGAAGCCGTCCTTGGAGCGCTCGCGCTTCTGGAATTCAGGAGCGGCAGGCAGTTCCTTGACCAGCAGCGGCTGCCCGCCCTGCGCCATCACGGCAAGGGCGGCAGCGATTTCTGCTGCGGGAACGTTGTGCTCCTCCTCGTAGGAGGCGATGAGGTCCCGGAACGCCGCGACGTCCTCGGAGGCGAGGGTCTCGGTGATGCGCTCGGCGAACTTGCCCAGGCGCAGCGTGTTGACGGTCTCGGCCGTGGGCAGGTGCATCTGCTCCACCGGCTGGCGGGTGGCCTTTTCGATGGAACGCAGCAGGTACTTCTCCCGCGGCGTCATGAACAGGATGGCGTCACCGGAACGGCCTGCACGGCCGGTACGGCCGATGCGGTGCACGTAGGACTCGGTGTCGTGCGGGATGTCGTAGTTGATGACGTGGCTGATGCGTTCCACGTCAAGGCCACGGGCGGCGACGTCGGTGGCCACCAGGATGTCGATGCGGCCTTCCTTCAGCGCGTCGACGGTCCGCTCGCGCTGCTGCTGCGGGATGTCACCGTTGATGGCGGCGGCCTGGAAACCGCGGGACTTCAGCTTGTCAGCAAGGTCCTCGGTGGCCATCTTGGTGCGCACGAAGGCGATGACGCCGTCGAAGTCTTCCACCTCGAGGATGCGGGTCATGGCGTCGAGCTTGTGCGGGCCCATGACCTGCAGGTACCGCTGGCGGGTGTTGGCACCGGTGGTGGTCTTGGACTTGACGGAGATCTCGGCGGGATCGTTCAGGTACTGCTTGGACATGCGGCGGATCTGGCTCGGCATGGTGGCGGAGAACAGTGCCACCTGGCGGTCCGACGGCGTCTGCTGGAAGATCTGCTCAACGTCCTCGGCGAAGCCCATGCGCAGCATCTCGTCGGCCTCGTCCAGCACCAGGTACTGGAGTTCGGACAGGTCCAGGGAACCCTTGGAGATGTGGTCGATCACGCGGCCGGGGGTACCAACAACCACCTGGGCGCCGCGGCGCAGGCCGGCCAGCTGGGGCCCGTAGGCGGAGCCGCCGTAGACGGGCAGGACGGTGAAGTCGTCGATGTGCTTGGCGTAGGAGGTGAAGGCCTCGGCCACCTGGAGGGCCAGCTCGCGGGTGGGTGCCAGGACCAGGGCCTGGGTCTTGCGGGACGGGCCGTTGAGGTCGTGGAGCTCGGCCAGGCGGGACAGTGCCGGTACTGCGAATGCTGCAGTCTTACCGGTGCCGGTCTGGGCGAGGCCCACGACGTCGCGGCCTTCAAGCAGCAGCGGGATGGTTGCTGCCTGGATGGGGGAAGGCTTTTCGTAGCCAACGTCCTGCAGGGCGGCCAGGACGCGGCCGTCGATGCCAAGGTCGGCGAACTTCACGGTGTTTTCTTCTGCCTCAGCGGCAGGGGCGTCCGCAGCGGCAGGAGCCTCGGCGGCGGGAGCGGTTGCAGGAGCCTCGGCGGCGGGAGCCACGGGGGCATCCTCAACAACGGCGGTGGTTTCGTTCTGGTTTTCGGGCATAGGGGGATATTCCTCATCCATAGGGGGCCAGGCGGCACTACCCGAGGTGAGCGGAGCCGCAGTACGCGTGCCGATGATGCCGGGCAAACGTTGACCGGCCGGTCACAGAAGTCCGGCGCTTTCGCAATCCCGTGGCAGGACTTCGCGCTGCATCTCTTGGCTGCTATCCCAGCAGTCTGTACAGCGTTTTCTTTAGCCGGCTCTCCCTATGAAAATGCCCGCATCGCTTGTGCGGGCCCCAACACTTGCCAGTCCTGCCTCAAAAATTGGGCAGGAATAAGGGATTTCCGGAGTGGGGGATATTTCAAGTGTAAGGTACGGACGCCATTGACCGCCAATTCAATGCCCGACGGCGGCGGTGAGCTTGCGCACACAGCCCGCCCCGGGCAGGGATGCTACTGCCCCAGCCGCCGCAGCAGCAGCCCAAACTTTGTGTGGTATTCGTCCTGGAGCCGGATCTCGCCGTCGGCCTCTGCATTGCGGAGCGCCTCGATGACCTCCGCGTCCGGCTCACTGAACCACTGGCCGATCGTGATGCCGTGGCGCGGCACGAAGGTCCGCTGGATGGGGTCGCCGGCGCGGATGCTGCCGGTGCGAATGACGCGCAGGTAGGTCCCCACCCGCCCCTCCTCGGTGAACCGCTTCACCCACTGCGGTTCCTTCATCCGGCGCTGGAACGTGGCGCAGGGGACGCGCGGGGAGGTGACCTCGAGTTCGACGTCGGCCCCCACCTTCCAGCGCTCCCCGATGACGGCGTGGGTGGCTTCGATGCCGGCCACCCGCAGGTTCTCACCAAACATGCCCGGCGGCAGTTCGCGTCCCAGGGTGCGCGCCCAGAAGTCGGCGTCGGCCTGGGAATAGGCGTAGACGGCCTGGTCCTCTCCGCCGTGGTGCACCCGGTTGGCCTGGATGTCTCCGCGCAGGCCCAGCTTGTGGACCTTCACCGGGCCGTCCGCCGGGCGCTTGTCGATGGCCGTCACGCCAACGTTTCCCTGGTCCGCGATGAGCTGGTGGACGCGGCAGACAGCAAGGACAGAACCAGATTCCATGGCATCCAGTCTAGGGTTCCCCCGCGGCGGGCTCCCTGCGGCGCGGGGATGGGCAGTTCTCCCCTGCCGTCGAGCGCGGTTTTGCTCGCAGCAGGCCTGCCCAGGGATTACGCTGATCCGAGGATTGCAATTGGGGGTGCAGCGCTGTGCCCAATTCACGTGGACAACTGAAGGGGACGCTGTGGATTCAAACACCATGGACCCGAACGAGGATCCCAGCAAGGAGCCGGACAACGCTTCCGAGGCGCAGCACGGCGCGTCCGGCCGGCCGCAACCGGGAACCGGCAGCAGCACCGCCAAGCCTCCGCCCTGGCAGGTCCCCAAGCCGGACCTGCGCCCCGAACTCCTCAATGAACCGGTCACCCCTGTCGATCCGTTCGCGCGGGAGCGGGAAAAGCAGCTCAATGACGCGGCCGCACGGAAGAAGCGTTCCCAGCGGCGCACCGTGGTGGTGGGCCTGGGCGTGACAGCCCTCCTGGCCGGGACCATCACAGCCGTGGTGGCCAGCAATGAGGATGATCCCGAGTACGCGCAGGTGTGCTTCAACGACGAAACCGGCGAGCGCGTGCCGGACACCAACTGCGATAGCTCTGCGGGCCGCGGGGGCGGCATCTACGCCTGGTACTTCTACTCCCGCGGGGCAAGTGTTCCGCCCATTGGCCAGAACCGGTCCACCGCGCCCAACTACACGCGGACCGTCCCCAGCGGCGCAAAAGCCTCCACGGGGTACAGCAGCCAGGGCGGCACGGTCAGCCGCGGCGGCTTCGGCTCCAGCGCCAAGAGCGGCTCAAGCGGTGGCGGCGGCAAGGTCTCGGGGGGCTGACGGATGAAGAGGATGTTGTCCGAACCCCGGCCGGGCTGGAAGCAGAAGATCGAAGAGCAGGGCCTGGTGTTCTCCACCACCACCATGGACGACGGGCGCCGGATCGAGTACTGGAACGAATCCGCGTACTACGAGTTCACCATGGACGAGGTGGAGACCCTTGAAGTGGCGGCCGAGGAAATGCACCGGATGTGCCTGGAAGCCGCGAAGTTCCTGGCCACCGGGGCCATGGGCAGCATCGGCATCGGCCCCCAGGCACTGGAACTGGCGGCCGCATCGCTGCAGGCCGGCGACGTGGATGTTTACGGCCGGTTCGACTTCATCTACGACGGCCGGGGCGGGCCGGCCAAGATGCTCGAATACAACGCCGACACCCCCACCGGACTCATCGAGGCCGCCGTCGCCCAATGGTTCTGGCTCCAGGACGTGTTTCCGGAGAAGGACCAGTGGAACGGCATCCACGAGGCCCTCATCCGGCAGTGGAAGAAATTCCAGTACCGCACCGGCATGAGCACCCTCCACGTGGCCCACTCCGAGGTGGAGGAATCCGGCGAGGACTGGATGACCGCCGCGTACATGCGCGACGTCGCCGGCCAGGCGGGGTGGACCACCATCGGGATCAACATGTCCGATATCGGCTGGGACCCCAACCTGAACCGCTTCGTGGACCTGGACAACTTCCTGATCAACACCATCTTCAAGCTCTATCCCTGGGAGCTGATGATGAAGGAGGAGTTCGGGCCCCGCCTGCTGGAGCGGGCGCACAACCCGCGCTGGGTGGAACCCGCCTGGAAGATGCTCCTCTCCAACAAGGCCCTGCTGGCCGCCCTGTGGCATCTGTACCCCGGCCATCCCAACCTGCTGCCCGCGTACCTCACGGATCCGGGGCCGCTGAAGGAGTGGGTGGGCAAGCCCCTCCACGGCCGTGAAGGCGACAACATCCGGATCCACGCGGACGGGATCAGCCTGGAGCAGCCCGGCGGCTACGGGCGGGAGGGCTGGTGCTACCAGCAGTACCACCCATTGCCGGACTTCGACGGCAACCATCCGGTGCTGGGCCTCTGGGTGGTGGACGGCGAGTCCGTGGGCTGCGGCATCCGGGAATCGGACGGGCCGGTCACGGACTACTTCTGCCGCTTCGTCCCCAACACCATTGACGCGCCGGCGCCGCTTTCGGCGGTGGCGGACTCCACCAAGGCAGGAATCGTTCTATGAAACCGGTGACAGCATGAGCACGGACATGACGACGACGGGCGGCCCCGGGCGCGGGACCGGCACCACCGTGCCGGCCAAGGGACTGCGGGCCGGCATCCTGGACCTGGGCGACTCCGTGATGCTGGGGCTGGCCTCCACCGCGCCGGTGTACTCCCTCGCCGCCACCCTGGGCCTGATCGTTGCAGTCAACGGCAACTACACTCCCCTGATCCTGCTGCTGGGCTTCATCCCGGTCCTGTTCATCGCCTACGCGTTCCGCGAGCTGAACAGCGCCATCCCGGACTGCGGCACCACCTTCACCTGGTCCCGCCAGGCCTTCGGCCCCTGGGCAGGCTGGCTGGGCGGCTGGGGCGTGGCCCTGGCCGGAATCGTGGTCCTGGCCAACCTCGCCCAGGTAGCGGGGAAGTATCTTTGGCTGCTGGTGGGCGACGGATCGCTGGCGGAGAACACCTTGCTGGTCACCGGCACGGGGCTGCTGTTCATCATCCTCATGACCTTGGTGAACTACCGCGGGATCCGGCTCGGCGAGCACGTCCAGCGCGTGCTGACCTACGTGCAGTACATTGCGCTGGGCATTTTCGCACTGGCCATCGTGGTGCGGATCGTGGGCGGGGCACCGGAAGGGCAGGCCTTTGACCTGGAATGGTTCAACCCGGCCGGCGCCTTTACCGACCCCGGCGCCGTAGTACACGGCGCCCTCCTTGCCCTGTTCATCTATTGGGGCTGGGACACCTGCCTGGCCGTGAACGAGGAGACCGAGAACCCGTCCACCACACCCGGCCGCGGCGCCGTGATCTCGGCGTTCGTCCTGGTGGCAATCTACGTTTCCGTGGCACTGCTGGTGATGATGTACGCCACCGTGGGCTCGGAAGGAATCGGCCTGGGCAACGAGGCCAACCAGGACGATGTGTTCCTGGCCATGAAGGACGTGGTGCTGGGCCCGTGGGGCTGGCTGATCGTCGTCGCGGTTCTTGCCTCGGTGCTGTCCTCCACCCAGACCACCATCCTGCCCACGGCCCGCGGGACCCTCTCCATGGGGGTCCACGGCGCGCTGCCGGCAAAGTTCGCAGAGGTGCATCCGCGCAATCAGACCCCGGGATTTTCCACCCAGGTGATGGGAGGCGCCGCCGCGGCCTACTACGTGGCCATGAGCTTCCTGAGCGAGAACCTGCTGGCGGACTCCATCAGTGCCATCAGCCTTTTCATCGCGTTCTACTACGCCCTGACCGGCTTCGCCTGTTTCTGGTACTTCCGCGGAACCCTGCGGGCATCGGCGCGCAACCTCTGGTTCCGCGGCATCCTCCCCCTCGCCGGCGCGCTGCTCCTGACCGCCGCCTTCTTCATCTCGGCGGTCCAGATGTGGGACCCGGCGTACGGCGACACCCAAATCTTCGGTGTCGGCGGCGCCTTTGTGAGCGGGGTGCTGCTGCTGGCGCTGGGCGTGGTCCTCGCGGCCGCGTGCCGTTTCATGCCGTCCACCCGCAGATACTTCCAGGTGAAGAAATGACTGGTGAAAAAATGCCGGGTGAAGCCGTGACCGCGGGCCCGTCCGATGTCCTGGACCTCGACTCCCTGCTGTCCGCGGACGAACTGGAGCTCCGGCAAAAGGTCCGCGACTTCACCCGGCAGCGGATCAAACCGGACATCGCCCGCTGGTATGAGGACGCCGTCTTTCCCCTCGACCTCGCGACGGAACTGGGTGAGCTGGGCGTCCTGGGGATGCACCTGGACGGCTATGGCTGCCCGGGCCGGTCCGCCGTCGAATACGGCCTGGCGGCCATGGAGCTGGAGGCCGGCGATTCCGGCATCCGCACCTTCGTGTCCGTCCAGGGCTCGCTGGCCATGACGGCCATCCATACCTGGGGATCCGAGGAGCAGAAGCAGGAGTGGCTGCCCCGGATGGCGGCCGGGGAGGTCATCGGGTGCTTCGCCCTGACCGAGCCAACGGCGGGTTCAGATCCCGCCTCCATGGCCACTTTCGCGGAGCGGGACGGCAGCGGGGATGACGCCGGCTGGGTGCTCAACGGTGCCAAGCGCTGGATCGGGCTCGCCTCAGTGGCCGGGGTGATGGTCGTCTGGGCCATGACGGACGACGGCGTCCACGGCTTCCTTGTTCCGGCGGGCACCCCCGGCGTGACTGCCACGCCTATCCGGCAGAAGCTGTCCATGCGCGCCTCCATCCAGTGCGATGTGGTGTTCGACGACGTCCGGCTGGGTCCCGAGGCCCTGCTCCCGGGAGCGCGGGGGCTGCGTGGGCCGTTCACCTGCCTGAACGAGGCCCGGTACGGCATCGCCTGGGGTGCCATGGGCGCCGCCCGGGATTCCTACGAAGCCGCCCTGGCGTACTCGCAGGAGCGGCTGCAGTTCGGCAGGCCGCTGGCCGGCTACCAGCTCACGCAGGAGAAGCTGGTGAACATGCTGGTGGAAATCCAGAAGGGCACCCTGCTGGCGCTGCACCTGGGCCGGCTGAAGGACGCCGGAAGCATCCGGCCGGAGCAGATTTCGCTGGCCAAGCTGAACAACGTCCGCGAGGCGATTGCCGTGGCCCGGGAGGCGCGGTCCATCCTGGGCGGCAACGGCATCACCACGGACTATTCACCGCTGCGGCACGCCGCGAACCTGGAGTCGGTCCGCACCTATGAGGGCACGGACGAGGTGCACACCCTGATCCTTGGCCGGCACATCACCGGCCTGGACGCCTTTCACTGACCCCTCCCCCAACCAGCTAGCAGTAGATGCCGTTTTGGGGGCCCAAAACGGCATCTACTGCGAGTCAGTTGGGAGGGCGCGGCGCGAAGGGGGTGCAGGGCACTCAGGCCGAGAAGCCGCCGTCGGCCTTGATCAGCTGCCCGGATACCCAGCGGCCGGCCGGGGACAGGAGGAACGCGACGGTGCCGGCGACATCGGCCGGGGTGCCGAGCCTCCCGGTGGGCTGGCGCGCGGTGAGCTCCCGGCGGACCTCCGGGGACATCCAGCCGGTGTCCACCGGCCCCGGGTTGAGCACGTTGGCCGAGATCCCCTGCGGACCCAGCTCGCGGGCGGCGGCGATGACGATCCGGTCCAGGGCACCCTTCGAGGCACCGTACGGAAGGTTGAACGCCGTATGGTCACTGGTCAGCGCAACGATCGCGCCGCCGTCGTCCGGTGCCTGCCGCGCAAAGGCGGCGATCAGCTGCCAGCTGGCGCGTGTGTTGACGGCGAAGTGGCGGTCAAAGGATTCGATACTGGTGTCCAGCACGCCCGAATCCACCGATTCAGCGTGGCTGAGCACCAGGCCCTGAAGCGGGCCCGCCAGCTGCCCGGCCTCGGCCACCAGCCTGTCCGGGACGCCGGGATCCTGGAGGTCTGCCGACAGGACCTGGACCTTGGCTCCAATCGCTTCCAGCTCGGCCGTGAGGCGGACCACGTCCTCGGGTTCGCTCCCCCACGGCATGCGGGCGTCGTAGTCGGCCCAGTAGGACAGGGCCAGGTCCCAGCCGTCCGCAGCGAGCTGCCGGGCAATGCCGGCACCGATTCCGGCAAGCCGTCCCACACCGGTGACCAGGGCAACGGGACGGACAGGGGCGGGTGCGACGGGTTCCATCCGACCAGCCTAGCCGCGCCCCAGATCAAGCCGCTGCCGGCTCCGCTTCCCGCGAACTGTGGTGCCGGCGGATGGTGGCACTGATGACCGCAGCGATGGTGCACATGGCTGCGGCTCCCAACCAGGCGTAGGTGTAGTGGCCGGTGGCATCCCGCAGGGCCCCGGCCGCGATGGCCGCCGCGGCGGCGCCCAGCTGGTGGGCGGCGAAGACCCATCCGAACACCACACTGCCGTCAGCACCGAACGTTTCACGGCAGATGGCGGCCGTGGGCGGAACGGTGGCCACCCAGTCCAATCCGTAGATCACCACGAACACGATCATGCTGGGCTGCACGTCTGCATTCAGCAGCAGCGGCAGCACCAGCAGCCCGATGCCGCGGAACTGGTAGTAGACGGCGAGCAGGACGCGGGGGTTGAAGCGGTCCGTCAGCCAGCCCGAGGCGATGGTCCCGATAATGTCGAAGATTCCGACGACGGCCAGCAGGCCCGCGGCCGTGGTTTCGGGCATGCCGTGGTCATGGGCGGAGGGGATGAAGTGGGTGCCGATCAGGCCGTTGGTGGTGGCGCCGCAGATGGCGAAACCGGCCGCGAGCGCCCAGAACGTGCGCACCCTGCTGGCGCGCTTGAGGACCTGGAGCGCCCGGACGGCAGCGTTGCTGCGCGGGGCGCCTTCCGGAGCCGCTGCCTGGGAACCAGCCTGTTCTTCAATGGCTGGCCCTTCCGCGCCGTAGGGCAGCACCCCGACGTCGGCCGGCGAGTTCTTGAGGAACTTCAGCACCAGCGGGACCACGGCAAGCGCCCCGGCAGCGATCAGCAGGGAGGCCTGGCGCCACCCGGGATCCTGCGCGAGGAGGGCGATGAAGGGCAGGAAGACCAGCTGGCCGGCGGCGCTGCCGGCCGTCAGGATGCCGATGACCAGGCCCCGGTTTTTCGTAAACCACGTGTTGGCGATGGTGGCGGCGAAGACCAGTGCCATGGAGCCGGTGCCGAGCCCGATCAGCAGCCCCCAGGTGAGGAGGATCTGCCATGACTGGTTGACCAGCACGGTCAGCGCGCTGCCCATGCCGATCAGGACCAGGGCTGTTGATGTGACGGCCCGGATGCCGAACCGCTCCATCAGGGCGGCGGCAAACGGAGCCGTGAGGCCGAACAGCACCAGGTTGATGCTGACGGCCGCCGAGAGCACGGTGGTGGACCAGCCGAACTCCTGCTGGAGCGGCACCATGAGGACGCCCGGGGCGGCCCGGAATCCGGCTGCCCCAACCAAGGCAAGGAATGCCACGGCGGCGACGATCCAGGCCGGGTGCAGGCGGCGTCGAGGTCCGGGGGCCTGAAGAACGGTGGTCTGCGAGGGAGTTCCGGCCGTTTCCTCGGGCAGGGTGCTCACGATGCCGCTCCCTTCCCGGATGCGGTGGACAGCCGGATGGGTTGATCGGACCTGGACCGGCTGTGCCAGCTGGTGTTGGCCGCCGTCAGCCGCGCGCCGCATTCGGTGCAGGTGTCCGCCGAGGTTGTGGGTTTCCCGCAGCCGGTGTGGATCACGTAAAGGTGGGCCTGGTCCGACGGCGCGGGCAGGTGTTTTTCCGCCCAGATGGTGACCGCGTTCAGCACCGGCAGGGCGTCCTCACCCTTGGGGGTGAGGACGTACTCCTGGCGTGTGCGGCCGCCGTCGTCGTAGGCCTTCCTGGCCAGCAGCCCGGACTCAACCAGGCCTGCCAGGCGTTTGGTGAGCACCGAGTCCGCCACTTCCAGCCGGCTTTTCATGGCGTCGAAGCGGCCATTCCCAAAGAAGACCTCGCGCAGCACCAGGATGCTCCAGGGGTCGCCCAGGATGTCCAGGCCGCGGGCCATGCTGCAGCTGCGTTGGGACCAGTCGGATCGAAGAGGCATAGGGAAAACCCTAGCTGGCTTTCCTCAAGAAAGCCAGACCCTTTCGTGGTTACGGGATGGCCGAGAACGCCTGGTCCAGGTCCGCGATCAGGTCCTCCACGTCCTCGATGCCGCAGGACAGCCGCAGCAGGTTGACCGGGACGGCCAGCTCGGTGCCCTTGACGGACGCGTGGGTCATCTCGGAGGGGTAGTTCATCAGCGACTCGATCCCGCCCAGGGATTCGGCGAGCGTGAACACGGACGTGGACTCCGCCACCTTCCGGGCCGCCGCCTCACCGCCCTTGAACTGCACCGAGACCATGCCGCCGAACTTCCGCATCTGCTTTTTGGCGAGCTCATGGCCGGGGTGGCTGGGCAGGCCCGGATACAGGACGGCCTCAACCTCCGGGCGTTCCAGCAGCCACTCCGCCACGGCCTGCCCGTTCTCGCTGTGCCGGTCCATGCGGACGCCCAGGGTCTTCAGTCCGCGGGTGGTCAGGAAGGCGTCCATGGGCCCGGACACGGCGCCCACGGCGAACTGGACGAAGCCGATCTTTTCCGCCAGTTCGGCGTCCTTCACCACGACGGCGCCGCCCACCACGTCGGAGTGGCCGCCGATGTACTTGGTGGTGGAGTGGACCACCACGTCCGCACCCAGGGCGAGCGGGGTCTGCAGGTAGGGGGACGCGAAGGTGTTGTCGACCACCAGGAGGGCCCCGGCGTCGTGCGCTATGTCCGCGAGCGCTGCGATGTCGGTGATCTTCATCAGCGGATTGGAGGGTGTCTCCACCCACAGGAAGCGGGTCTTATGGGAGGCCACGGCGTCGCGGACCATGTCCAGGTTGGCCATGTCCACGGGGGTGTTGCCAATTCCCCAGTCGCCGAGCACCCGGCTGATCAGCCGGTACGTGCCACCGTAGGCGTCATTGCCCAGCACGATGTGGTCCCCGGGGCGGGTCAGCGCGCGGATCAGGGCGTCCTCCGCGGCCAGGCCGGAGCTGAAGCTGTAGGCGGAGGTGCCCAGTTCCAGCGACGCGAGCTGTTCCTGCAGCGCGTCCCGGGTGGGGTTTCCGCCGCGCCCGTATTCGTAGCCGCTGCGCAGTCCCCCGATCCCGTCCTGGGCATAGGTGGAACTGAAGTGCAGCGGCGGCACCACGGCTCCGGTGCGGGGCTCGAAGTCCTGGCCGGCGTGGACGGCGCGGGTGTTGAAACCTTGGTTTTCAGGCAGGGACATGGTGCTCCTTTGCGGGTAACGCAGATCAGTTGCTGAGGTAGGCCAGCAGGTCGTGCCGGGTGAGGATGCCAACGGGCGCACCCACGAACGTGACCATCAGGGTGTCCGTGTCAGACAGCAGTTCCCTGGCGGCAGAGATGGTTTCCAGCGATCCGATGACGGGCAGCTTGGGTCCCATATGCTCGGAGATCTTGTCCGTCAGCTTGGCCTCGCCCCGGAACAGTTTGGCAGTCAGTGTGCGCTCGTCCACGGCGCCGAGGACCTCGCCCATGACCACGGGCGGTTCCTGGGACAGGACCGGGATGTGGCTGACGCCGAACTCGTTCATGATGTTGATGACGTCGCGGACAGACTCGTTGGGGTGGATGTGCACCAGGTCCGGCAGTTCGCCGTTCTTGGACTTGATGACCTCCCCCACGGAGGTTTCCTCGCCGCCGGAGAGGAAACCATAGGAGCGCATCCACTGGTCGTTGAAGATCTTGGCCAGGTAGCCGCGTCCTGAGTCTGGGAGGATGACCACGACGACGGCGCTTTCCGGCAGGTCCCGGGCCGCCTGCAGCGCGGCTACCACGGCCATCCCGGAGGAGCCGCCCACCAGCAGTCCCTCCTCCCGCGCCAGCCGGCGGGTCATGGCGAAGGAATCGGCGTCGCTGACGGCGATCACCTCGTCCGGGACCGACTTGTCGTAGTTAGCCGGCCACATGTCCTCGCCAACGCCCTCCACGAAGTAGGGGCGCCCGGTCCCGCCGGAGTAGACCGAGCCCGCGGGGTCCGCGCCGATGATCTTGACCACGCCGCCGTCGGACTCCGGCCGGTCCGCCGAAACCTCCTTGAGGTACCGCCCGGTGCCGGTGATGGTGCCGCCCGTGCCCGCGCCGATAACGCAGTGCGTTACCTTGCCGTCGGTATCGCGCCAGATCTCCGGGCCGGTGGTCTTGTAGTGGCTGCCCGGGGCGGCGGGATTGGAGAACTGGTCCGGCTTGTAGGCGCCCGGCGTCTCCCGGGTGATGCGGTCCGAGACGCCGTAGTAGCTTTGCGGGCTGTCCGGCGGAACGGAGGTGGGCGTGACCACCACTTCCGCGCCGTACGCCTGCAGCACCGCACGCTTGTCCTCGCCCACCTTGTCCGGGACCACGAAGATGCACTTGTAGCCCTTCTGCTGCGCCACCAGGGCCAGGCCCACGCCGGTGTTGCCGGAGGTGGGCTCCACAATGGTGCCGCCGGGCTTCAGCTTGCCCTCGCGCTCGGCGTCCTCGATCATCTGCGCGGCGATGCGGTCCTTGATGGATCCGCCCGGATTCAGGTACTCAAGTTTGACCAGGATGGTGGCCTTGAGGCCGTCGGTCACGTGGTTGAGTTTGATGAGCGGGGTATTGCCGATGAGGTCCAGGATGGACTGGGCGTACTTCATAGGTACTAAGCTACCGCTTCCTGCGCGCCCGCCCCGGTGCGGGATGCGAGGATAGGCCGGTGAAGCAGTTCGCATGGCTGAAAGCCGCCCGGAGCTACCTGCTGCCCGGCGGAACGCTGGCAGCAGGTATAGCCACCCTGGCACTCGGTGCGCTCCCCCTGCCCGCGTTCGGGGAGCTTTCTTCCCGGACCATTCCCATCCTGGCCTTCGTGCTGGCCATGTCCCTGGTCACCGAACTGGTGGACGAGGCAGGACTGTTCCGGGTGGTGACGGACAGGCTGGCGGCCCTGGGCCGTGGCCGGGTCTTCCAGCTGTGGCTGCTGGTGGTGGCGGTGGCCACGGTGTCCACCGTGTTCCTGTCCCTGGATACGACGGCGGTGCTGGTGACGCCCGTGGTGGTCCTGCTGGCCGTCCATGCCCGGATCCCGCCGCTGCCGTTTGCGCTGACCAGCATCTGGCTGGCCAATACCGCTTCACTGCTGCTTCCCGTTTCCAACCTCACCAACCTCCTGGCCCAGGACCGGCTGGGCCTGAGCCCCTGGCGTTTTGCGGGGCTGGTGTGGGCGCCTGCCCTGGTGGGCCTTCTGGTCCCCCTGGTCCTGTTGTGGCTGGCTTTCCGGCGGGACCTGCGCGGAACATACGGGCCGCAGCCTGCGCATCCCATCCGCGACCGCACCCTGTTGAAGGCCGCTGCCGTCACGCTCCTGGTCCTGTTGCCTGCGCTGGTGTCCGGAGTGCCGGTGCAGTACCCGGCACTGGCAGCCGCGGCCTTCCTCCTGGTGGTCTTCCTGCGCCGCCGGCCGTCCGTCCTGCGGTGGTCAATGGTGCCATGGCGGCCGCTGATGCTGACGGTGGGCCTGTTCATGCTCATGGAAGCACTGCACGCGCACGGCCTGACCGCACTGCTGGCGGGTGTTGCCGGTTCCGGTGAGAGCCTGCCTGCGCTCCTGCAGCTGGCCGGGCTGGGCGCCGGTGCCGCCAACGCCGCCAACAACCTGCCCGCCTACCTGGCACTGGAACCGGTGGCGGGATCGCCGGCAAGGCTTGCGGCACTGCTCATCGGAGTGAACCTTGGGCCGCTGGTGACTCCGTGGGCGTCGCTGGCCACGCTGCTCTGGCATGAGCGGCTGCGGGTGCTGAACGTCCCCATCCGGTGGGGCGGGTTCGCCCTGGCCGGCCTGGTGGCCGTGGTGCTGACGGTGCCGCTGGCCGTCCTGGCGCTGTGGCTGGTTTCCGGCACACTGTGAACCCCCGGACCGGCACCCGTGAAACGGCAGCCCCGGACCGGCACCCGTGAAACGGCACCGTACAGCGAAGGCTGTCAGCCGCGCTGGGCGTCCCCTTCGGCCGGGAGATTCTCCCAGAGGCCCATCACATTGCCCTCGGAATCCCTGAAGTAGGCCGTGTAGCCCATGCCGGGAATTTCGTTCTTCGGTACCACCACTGATCCACCCAGTTCCTCCACCCTCTTGAGGGTGGCATTGATGTCCGGGACGTCCACCGTGACCACCGGGTTGGTGATCTCCCCCTCCCTGGCCATCATGCCCCCGTTGATGGCACCGGCGGCCACTGGCTGGCCGTTGTCATCCATGTCCGCGGTGATGACCATGCTGTAGTCCATCCCTGGCACTGGTTCGATCCGCCAGCCCAAGGCTTCCCGGTAGAACTTGCTGGCCCGGTCCTGGTCGTCCGCGGGGATTTCGAAATGCACCACTCCGCCCATCATGGCCCTCCTGCCGTGTCGGGTTGCGGCGCAGTCTGTTCCGCGCCACAGGGTGGATTCTAGGTTTTGCCCGGGCGGGGAATTAGGGCCGTTCTACCTTTGCTTCCGGCCGTTTTCCTCCCCCGGCTGGCTTATGGGCCGGCTGGTTGTCCCGCCGCTGTCAGTGGTCCGTGGGACGATTGAAGGCATGACGATCGCAGAGGCACCTCCCCGGGTGGCAGCCGCGGCGGACGTGTCCCTGCGGTGGTATCCGGAGGCTCCGTACAGCCTTTCCCGCACGCTTGCGCCTCTTCTGCGGGGCAACAGTGATCCTTCCTTCTGCGTTCAAGGCGACGTTATCTGGAATGCGTTTACGACGCCGGCCGGTCCGGCAACAATGCGGCTCGCCCCGGCGGGCGGCGAGGCAGCAGACGGCCCCTTGGTGGACATCCAGGCCTGGGGTCCCGGTGCCGCGGCCGCCGTCAGGGCAGCGCCCCGGCTCCTGGGGGACGACGACGACTGGCGGGGTTTCGACGAACCCTCCTTCCATGCCACACTGCCCCACATGGTCCGGGAGGCCCGGCGGCGCAGCCTGGCGGTGCGGCTGCCGTCCAGCGGCCGCATGGTGGACCAGCTGGTGCCGATCATCCTGGAGCAGAAGGTGACGGTCATTGAGGCGCGGCGCGCCTACCGCTATCTGGTGCACCGGTACGGAACCCCGGCGCCCCGGGCCGGTACGTCCACCCCGGCCGGGCTGGTGGTGGCGCCAACGGCAGCGCAGTGGCTGCAGGTTCCCAGTTGGGAGTGGCACAGGGCCGGCGTGGGTCCCCAGCGCTCAGCCACCGTCATGCGCGCGCTGCGCTCCGCCGCCGCACTTGAACGGCTCGCCGCGCTGCCGGCCGCGGAAGCTGCCGGGAAGATGCAGGTCATTCCGGGCATCGGGGTATGGACCGCCGCCGAGGTTGTGCAGCGCACCCACGGCTGCCCGGATTCGATCTCCGTGGGCGACTACCACCTCGCCGCCTACGTGGGGGCGGCGCTCACCGGACGCAGGACGGACGACGCCGGGATGCTCCGGCTGCTGGAACCCTGGCGGGGGCACCGGCAGCGCGTGGTCCGGATGATCCAGAGCACCGGTTACCGCAAGCCCACTTTTGGCCCGCGGATGACCCTCCAGGACCACCGGGGGCACTGAGGCTTGCCACGGCAGGTCAACGGGTGCTTGATCCGGACCGCGATGGGTAAGGCTACGGTGTGGCGTCCAGCCAGGCACGGCCGGACCACGATTGAGAGGAATCCATGAGCTCCGATCCTGGACGCACCAACTACGCCGGCGGGGAACCCCTGGACGTGGATCCAACCGGGCAAGACCCCGCGGTGGTGGACCCGGAGGCGCACGATCCTGACGGGGATGCCAAATTGAAGCTGCAACTGGCCATCTTCGACGTGACTCGCCGCGGGGCCACGGGCAAGAGCCTTGAGGAAATCCGGGAGATGCTGCTGACCGCGTTCACCGCGCGGGACGTTGCCCCACCACCGTTCACCTGGGTGGAGTCCGTGGCGTCGTCGGCGTTCTACGGTGAGCCCTACATCATCGACTACCCAACAGCCATCGCCGCCGACGATCTGGAGGCTGCCCCCGATGAGACGGTGCGGGAGCGGCTGGCCGCCCGACGGAAACTGCGCGAGACCCAACTGCCGCAGGGGATCCTTCCGGCCCCGTCCGAGTGGCACATTCCCGCCAACGAGGTCACCGGCGGCAGGACGCGACAGGCCCCCATGGCCGGAAGGAACGGGGCAGCGGTCCTGGCCTTGGTCGCACTGGCGGCGGGCGCCGTCGTGGCCGTTGTGGCGCTACGGCTATCCCGCCGCCCAACCGGCCGCAGTAGCTAGCGGGCAGTTCTCCCCATGCCTCCGGCGGCGCGCCTCGCGTAAGCTTGAGCCTGGATATTTGGGGGAATAATGGCAGGCATTTATGGGGCGGACGTCGCCCAACTTCGCGCCCTGGGAAAGGCCCTTACCGCCTCTTCCGCGCGCTTGATGTCCACTGCCACGGCGCTGTCGAGGAACATGGGCGAGCCGGGCACCTGGAAAGGGGCCGACGCCGAGAGGTTCCGGAACGACTGGAATGGCACGCACAGCCTCCTGCTGGGCCGCGTCATTGAGGCCCTTGCGGACGCAGGGAAGGCAGCCGCACAGCACGCGGACGAGCAGGAACGCGCCAGCGGCGCCGGTGGCGCGTCAGGCCGGACCAGTACGGCCGGGGGCCCTCCCGGCAAGGCCGCCGGGGATGCGACGTCCGATTACCTGACCGGCGGGGAGCATTCTGTGGCGCGCCACCCCGACCGCGGCGAAGCGAACCTTGCCGCGCCCGAACTGGACAGGCTACAGGGCCTGGTCAGGGACGCTGCGTCGGGCGACAACTTCTTTGTGGGCAACGATTCGGACGTCAACAAGCTCCGCGACGCCTTGACCGGGCTCAAACCTGCCCAGCTGAACCAGTTGCTGGAGTCGTTAACCGATGATGAGCTCCGAAGCCTGGGCAGCGGCGCGGCGACCGACGGCAAGGGACTGTTCAACTGGGAGGGAACCACGCCTTTCGAACGTCAGCAACTGCTGGACCAGCTCCTGTCCAAGGCGTCAGCAGAGCAGGTGGGGCGCCTGAAGGACCTCATCCCGTGGGCCCAGCTGGACGGGCAGGCCATGGGAGATGCAGCGAGGCCTGATGGCCCTGACGCCAGCAGCACGAACCGGTGGATGGAACCCAAGTGGCCGGTGGTCGGACAACGCCCGGGCACTGACGACATCAGGCAGGGGCAGTACGGGGATTGCGTGGTTTTGGCCGCCGCCGGGGCCATGATCAATGCCGATTCGGGTTGGGCCCGCGAGCACGTAACGGACAACGGCAACGGCACGGTTTCCGTCCTGCTGTTCGACAAGAACGGAGAGGAGCAGTGGGTCACCGTCACCTCGGACCTGCCGGCAAACAGCAAGGGCGCACAGATGGGAGCCAAAGCAGGGTTTGGCGGCAACTGGCCTGCCTATGTCGAGAAAGCGCTGGCACAGGTTTACACCGAGGACGACAGAAACGACGGGACAGCGGAAGGGGCGCCCCCGGACCAGGCGTATCCGCCAGGCAACTACCGCGCCATTGAAGGCAACTGGGGTCCCGACGCATTCCAGTTTTTGGCAGGACCGGACGTGGAACGCACCGACGACGCCGGGAAGCTGTGGGAGGCGGCCGGCCGGGGACGTCCGGCCTTGGTCACAACACTGGGTGAAACGCCGGAGGAGGCGCCCAACGGATACCATGCCGGCCACGCCTATTTCGTTACCGGAGTTGACGAGCGGGGGAACATCATCCTTCAAAACCCATGGGGCCCCTCCGAGCCGCGCATGTACATCTCGCAGGACGAATTCACCAAGCTCTTCAGCGATGCCACGGTGGCGGGCTGATGCCGCGTCCAGCCCTGCGGCTTCGTGGCCGCATTCTCGCTTGCACGGTTTTGCCTCTGGCACTCTCTCTGAGCGGCTGCTCCCCCTCCGCAGAGCCGTCCCAACAGCACTCACCCCAAGCATCAAAGGAGCCAGCCATGACGTCAACGGCAAGCTGCACCAACACTGGAATTTACCGGATCATCCCGTCTGCAAATGGCTCTTTTCCGCTTCTGCCGGATTCCCCGCGGGGCTCGGATGCCACACCGCTCGTGCGACTGTCCAGCACACACCTGAAGAATGACCCGCCGACGGTGGACCTGTCGGTAGCCTTGTTCGAGGTCAGCAGCCCGGCATCGAAAGACTTTCCGGGGTTGGCACTCGGGCAGGAAGCCACATTTGACGGCTACACCATCCGGATCACCTCGATCTGCGAGGGCGAAGTCCGATTCGACCTGGTGCAGCAGCCCCGCTAGTCAGAGCCGCAGCCGGGCCACCGCTTCCTCGCGCATCTGGACCTTGCGGACCTTCCCTGAGACCGTCATGGGGAAACTCTCGCGCACCTCCACGTAGCGCGGGATCTTGTAGTGGGCCAGCCTCCCCCGGCAGTACTCGGCCACCGCTGCGGCGTCCAGCCGTTCCGCGCCCGGCTTGAGGATTATGCAGGCCATCAGCTCCTCCCCATATGTGGGATCAGGAACCCCAATCACCTGGACGTCCTGGATGGCAGGGTGCGTGTACAGGAACTCCTCGATTTCCCGGGGGTAGATGTTCTCCCCGCCCCGGATCACCATGTCCTTGATCCGGCCCTCCACCACCACGTACCCGTCGTCGTCCATCCGGGCGAGGTCGCCGGTGTGCATCCACCCGTCGGCGTCGATGGCTTCGGCCGTCTTGTCAGGCTGGTTCCAGTACCCGGCCATCACCGCGTAGCCGCGGGTGCAGAGCTCACCGATCTGCCCGCGCTCCAGTTCCTCCCCCGTGGCAGGGTCAACGATCCGGCTCTCGAGTTGCGGCATGGTCCTGCCCACGGTCTCGGTGCGCTGCTGGAGGGTGTCCCCCTTGCGGGTCATCGTGGACACGGGCGAGGTCTCGGTCATGCCGTAGCAGATGGCCACATCCACCATGTTCATTTCCGAGATCACCCGGTTCATCACCTCGATGGGGCACAGCGAACCGGCCATCACCCCCGTGCGGAGCGTGGACAGGTCATAGGAGGCGAAGTCCGGCAGCGCGAGCTCGGCGATGAACATGGTGGGAACCCCATAGAGGGATGTTCCGGCGAAGTCCTGCACTGCCTCAAGTGCGGCCGCCGGCGAGAAGCCGCGGCCAGGGATGATGGTGGCGGCGCCGTGGCTGAGCGCATTGAGGTTGCCGATCACCATCCCGAAGCAGTGGTAGAAGGGCACCGGGATGACCACCCGGTCATGGTCCGTGTAGCCCAGCAGCTCACCGATGGCGTAGCCGTTGTTCAGGATGTTGTGGTGCGTGAGCGTGGCGCCTTTGGGAAAGCCCGTGGTGCCGGACGTGTACTGCAGGTTGATGGGATCGTGCGGGTGGAGTTCGGCCATGCGGGCCTTCAGGGCAGCGTGACTCACGTCGTCCGCCCGCTTGAGCAGTTCGGCGTACGTCAGTTCGGCATCGCTTTGGGGGCTCCCGGCCGTCAGCCCATCCAGGCCGTGGTCCGGCAGGAAGACCAGCTCCCGCAGGTCCGGGCAAGTCAGCAGGGCCTGCCGCGCCATGGCCACGTAGTCGCTGTTGTTGTCCGACGGCGCCGTGAACAGCATGCGCATGCCGTTCTGCTTGACCACGAATTCCAGTTCATGGCTGCGGTAGGCCGGGTTGACGTTGACCAGGATGGCGCCGGCCTTGGCGGTGGCGTACTGCAGCAGCGTCCATTCGGCGCAGTTGGGGCTCCAGATGCCCACCCGCTCCCCCTTGGCGATGCCCAGGGCGAGGAGCGCACGCGCCAGCCGGTCGACGTCGTCGTTCATCTTTGTGTAGCTCCAGCGGCGGGCATCGGCGCCCGGCACCGGTGCGGCCTCAATCAAGGCGTCATGGAGGGGGAACTGGGCGGCCACGCGCTCGAAGTTCGCGCCGATGGTTTCCTCCAGGAGCGGGACGTCAGTGTCCCCGGCTGTATAAGCACGCATGATGGCACGCTACCAACAGGATCCCTGCAGGAGAAGGAAGACAGGCGGGGAAACGGGCGCAACACAACGGGGCGCCACCTGCAGCCCCGGTATTGTGAAACGCATGAGTGCACCCATTGACCTGATAGCAACGTTCATTCCCAACGACGGCGAGTTCTTCCGCGTCAAGCTGGCCCTGGAAATCGCGATCGATGAGGTGGTGAACGAGCCAGGCTGCATCCGCTACGAGCTGACCGAAGCCACGGAGGAGAAGCTGGTCCTGACCGAACAGTGGGCGTCCGAGGAGGACCTGGACAAGCACTCCAAGGGCACCGCTGTGCAGGACCTGAACGAGTCGCTGAGCGCGTTGCTGGCCGAACCGGTCAAGCTGGAACGCGTCTGACGCAGCCTGAACGCAAAAATGCGGGACCTCCAGTGGGAGGTCCCGCATTTTTTGTGCTGTCAGAGTCTTAGAAGTCGGGGATCTGGGTGCCGTCCTGCGTACCGTCCCGGGGGCCGGCAGGCTGGCTGGCCGCCGCTGCCGCTTCTTCCCGCTGGCGGGCCACGTGGGCGTGGACCTCGTCCATGTCCAGTGCCTTCACCGCGTCCACCACCTGTTCCAGCTGCTGGGCGTTCAGGGCGCCGGGCTGCGAGAACACCAGCACCTTTTCACGGAAGGCCATCAGGGTGGGGATGGAGGTGATGCCTGCCTCCGCCGCCAGCTGCTGCTCTGCTTCGGTGTCCACTTTGGTGAACACGACGTCAGGGTGCTTCTCGGAAACTGCTGCGTAGGTGGGGCCGAACTGCTTGCAGGGGCCGCACCATTCTGCCCAGAAATCGACCAGGACAATGTCGTTGCCTTCGATCGTGGATGCGAACTGTTCACCTGTGATGTCGAGGGTAGCCATGTGTCCACGCTACGCGCCGGGGCCCCGGCTGTCGCCCGTGTTCGCTCCCCGCGTCATCGGGAATAGGGGAAGGACGACGCCGGCACGGGGGTTCAGCGGTTGGCATCCCACAGGTGCGGGGAAGGCGTGCGGCTGCCGGGCAGGGCGCTGGAGGCGCGCCACTCATGGATCCACTCGGGCAGCACCAGGTCCCCGGGCGGTGTCCCGAACTCCGCGATGATCTCCTCCTGGCTGACCGGGCCGGTCTTGGTGACCAGCCGGGTGGCGATGTAGGCACGTGCGTAAATCTCGCCGTCGGCCACCATGCGCTGCTCGAAGAAGATCGCCTTGGTGTCCAGCCCGATGATGCGGGTCTCGATGGCGTAGTCCTGCCACAGCTGCAGGGATTTGCGGAAGGAGATGGTTTCCGCCGACACCACCGGGCTCCAGCCGCGGCGGCGCATCCGCTTCCAGACGCCGCTGCGCACCATGAGGTCGAACCGGCCCAGGTCCATCAGGGACAGGTACATGCCGTTGTTGACGTGCATGGCGATGTCGATGTCCGTGGGCAGGACGCGCAATGGCAAGGATGCCGGTTCCCATACGGCGAGCGGCGGCCGCCGTTTCGACCGGAAAAGCAGAAGCAGTGTTCTCAGGAGCAGGTGCATGCCTCAATGTTACCCGCCGGTAACATCTTTTGGCCTGCTGTGCCGCGGTCCATCCCCTTAGGATTTTCTGCATGACGCAGCAACGCTACCGGGCCCTGGCGGAGTGGCCCCTGATGGCGACGGCACTGGTATTTCTCGGCGCGTACGCCTGGCAGGTCATCGGCAGGGTCGAGGGCAGTGGGGCGGACTGGCTTGAGGCGGTCATGTGGGTGACCTGGTTCGTCTTCGTCCTGGACTACTCTGCAAACCTGTGGCTCTCGGCTGACCGGCGGCAGTGGTTCATCCGGAACCTGCACGAGCTGGTGATCGTGGCCTTGCCGTTCTTCCGGCCGCTGCGCCTGCTGCGCCTGGTCACATTGTTGTCCGTCCTGCACCGTACCGTGGGCGAAACGCTGCGCGGCCGCGTGGTCACGTATGTGGCGGGGTCCGCGGCGCTGCTGGTTTTTGTCGGTGCGCTGGCTGTGCTGGACGTCGAACAATGGGCGCCGGACGCCAAGATCACCACGTTCGGCGATGCCCTGTGGTGGGCCACCGCAACCATCACCACGGTGGGCTATGGGGACATGTACCCGGTGACGCCCATCGGCCGGCTGGTGGCCACGGCGCTGATGATGAGCGGCATCGCCGTGCTGGGTGTCGTGACGGCGTCCATTGCCTCCTGGCTCGTCCAGCGGGTTGAGGATACAGCGGAAACGGTGGCGGAGGCCGTGGAAGAGCCGCTGCGGGTTGAAGTGACGGAACTGGTGGCCGAGATTGCCTCATTGCGCCGGGAAATCGCCGAGCTGCGGGAACGCCGGACGCCGTAGAAGCGGGGATTGAGAGATTCCGTTTGGTGGTTGGCCTGCGCCCTCCAGGTCACGGCCGGTGGCAAGTATTGGGCTTCCGGATGCTGAGTAGCTTCGCTGCCGCGGGCGGGTACCGGCCCCGAAAACTCGGGTAATTCCTACTGGTGCCCCGGCCTTGGGGCGATTCCTAGACTCGGGATTCCTAGGACCAACACGCACTGGCAGGTCCCCCGGGTGGCTTCCGGACGTTCCTGCCTTCACGCGGAGTTCCGCATTTTCTGGGTATGCGGATGCCTCCACCCTGTGCCGCCTGCGGCTCCGGCAACTGCCGGGGCCGGCGGTGCAATGACTTCGCCATCCGTCCGGCGCACCGGTGTGCAGCAGCACAACCTGGCTGGACCGAACCCAGATGGGCCAACTCCATGAAACAGCCTTTCATTCCCTCCCCCGAGGGCACCAGCAGAAGCTTCGCCACCGACGAACCACGGACTGACCTCAACACCGGCCGGCCGGTCATCAGCAACAGGTTATGGGCCGGCATGGCCACGGCGGCCGTTGTGGCCGCGGTAGGCGTGGGCGCCATGGCAGCGCCGCCCGCTACCCTCGGCGGAAGCACGACGGCGGCGGCCCAGGTGGCAGAGGCCGCCTCACCACCGTCGCCAAGCGCCGCAGCCGAAACAGCCACGGACGCCGTGGCATCCGGACAAAGCGATCCGGGTGCGGCATCGGCGGTGGCGGCACAGGCTGCTGCGCCGGCCGCCGACCCGGCGCCTGCCCCCGCACCGGCAGCAGCCGAACCTGCGCCGGAACCTGCGCCCGCACCGGCCCCCGCGCCTGCCGGTGACCCCAACGTGTACACCGTGGTCCCGGGCGACACCGTGGGCGCGATTGCTGCCGGCCATGGCGTGGACATGAACGCCATGCTCGCGGCCAACGGGCTCAGCGCCTACAGCATCATCTACCCTGGCCAGACGCTCCTGCTGACCGGTCCGGCCATCGCAGTGGCCGCACCCGCCCCGGCTCCGGCCGCGGCTCCGGCCGCGGCCCCGGCCGCGGCCCCGGCTCCAGCGGCCGCACCGGCACCTGCTCCGGCTCCCGTCCCCGCAGCGCCTGCAATCCGGACCATTTACGTTGCCGGCTCCGGCGGCCAGTCCATGGTGGACGCCTGCATCGGGCCCATCCACTTCACCCCCAATGACGGCTATTCGCTGTTCATCACCGAGCATGATTTCTGCGGCGGCTGGGCCCGGTTCTCCGGGATCAGCGTGGGTGAGACGGTGAGCATCCCGGGCTATGGAACCTTCACGGTAACGGGGCGCGGGACGGTCCCCAATCCCGGAACCACCAACGACGTGATTGCGGTGTTCGGCGGTTTCCCCCGGGCGATCCTGCAGACCTGCATCCCGGGCACAAGCCAGATGCTGCTGATCGCACTGAACTGAAGGCACGTGAACCCGGGAGCTGAGCCGGGTTATCAAAAGCTTGTCCGCGGGTCCGAACCTTTACGGCTTGGATCCGCGGACAAGGCCATGCCGCATTGCCGGCGCTATATCCCGTGGCGCTCCGAGATGTGCTCCACCAGTTCGCCTACGCGCTGTTCGGAGTAGTTGCGCGCAATGTCGCCCTGGCTGATGATGCCCACCAGTTTGTGGTCGGAGATCACCGGGAGCCTGCGGACCTGGTGCTTTTCCATCATGTCGATGGCTGCATCGACGTTGGCGTCGGCGTCGACGCAGTAGGGCTTGCCGGAGGCGAGGTCGCGGGCCATCATCTGGCCCGGGTCACGGCCGGCGGCGACGCACTTGAGCACAATGTCGCGGTCGGTGATCATGCCCTTCAACTTGCCGTCATCCCCGCAGATGGGGAGGGCGCCGCAGTCCAGGTCCTGCATCATCCGGGCGGCGTCCACAAGGGACTCGCCTTCACGGATACATCGCGCATCCGTGGTCATGAATTCACGTACAGCACTCATTGAATCCTCCTTCATCGATGGATTTATCGACGCAGGGCATCGGGGCACGTGCGCCGATTCTGTCAGACTACGCCCGCACCCCCATGGTGTCGACGACGGTTTGGCACCGTTTCCAGGCGGCCTCCGGCCCTGCCTGGAGACACGAAAAAGCCCCCGGAACCTGGTGGTTCCGGAGGCTTTCCTTGGGTGGCAGATGAGGGATTCGAACCCCCGTAGGCGTTGCCAGCTGATTTACAGTCAGCCCCCTTTGGCCGCTCGGGTAATCTGCCGAACTTCAAAAGAAGTACCCGCTGATGCAGTGTTCGGAGCGTCCGTTTCCGTCCGTTCCGCTTCAGTAACCGCGGGCAAGACAACTTTACAGAACTTCCGCCGAAGAATCGAATCGAGCCCCGGGCAGCCCCAAAAGCCGCGGAACAGCGCCGGAAAACCGCTGTTTTATGCCTCCTGGCCCAGGATGCGTCCGGCCAGCTTGGCCTCGAAGCTCAGGGCCTGCTCCTCGGTGATCTGGTTCAGCTGCACGGCCCGCTGAAGGTCCGCCCGTACCCCGTCCATGCGGGAGGAGGCGTCGGCCACCGGGCTGAAGATGATGGAGGCTGCCAGCGCTGCCGCCGCCACCGAGGTCGCCGCCGTGGCCACCGCCCCCGCTGCTGCTGATGTGGTCCGGGTGACATAACGGGCGGCCTTGCGGTGCATGGTGTTCCTCTCGAACTTCAGTACAACTGCTCCAACTCTCGCCAGCGCGCCTTCGTTCCCCCGGTGCGTCCGCTGAGAGGGAACTGTGAATCCGCGGCCCCCACCGGTCCGGGCATCCGTACTAGGCTGGATTCCAGTGATCCTGGCCCTGTTCCGCGCGGGGCGCCCCATCAACAAAGGAGAGTCATGGCAGGCGAGTCAACGTTCGACGTCGTAAGCAAAGTGGACAAGCAGGAAGTGGCCAACGCGCTCAACCAGGCCCAGAAGGAACTCGCCCAGCGCTACGACTTCAAGGGCGTCGGGGCCGAGGTGGACTTCAGCGGCGAGAAGATCCTCATGAAGGCCAACTCCGAGGAACGCGTCCTGGCGGTCCTGGACGTACTGCAGTCCAAGCTGATCCGCCGCGGAATCTCACTGAAGTCGCTGGATACCGGCGAGCCCTACGCATCCGGCAAGGAGTTCCGCCTGGAAGCCTCCATCAAGGAAGGCATTGCGCAGGACCTGGCCAAGAAGATCAACAAGCTGATCCGGGACGAGGCGCCCAAATCGGTGAAGTCCCAGATCCAGGGCGACGAACTGCGGGTCTCCTCCAAGTCCCGCGATGACTTGCAGGCCACCATGGCGCTGCTGAAGGACTTCGAGGAAGCCGACCTGCAGTTTGTGAACTTCCGCAGCTAGCCTTCCCCGCCGTCGAATTCGACGCGGATAATTTCCTCCGCTACGCCTAACGGCCGGCGCACCCGATATACGGGGGGCGCCGGCCTTTTTGCGTATCGCGGACGGCTTTGCGTGTCGCGGGCGGCTTTGCGTGTCGCGGGCGGCGGAGCCGGTCGCCGATTCCGCTGCGGCCCCGCCATGCGTAACGAACACGAAATTACAGCACGTTTAGTTTGCGTAATTGCCGGCGCCGGGTAATCTCATCCTTAGGCCTGCCTAAGTAAGGCTTACCTGAGCGAAAGAACCTCCATGACTGCCAACTACCTGATCGGCCTGCGCGAAGGACTCGAAGCCACCCTGGTGGTGGTCCTCCTCATGGCCTACCTCGCCAAGACGGACCGCCGCCACCTCATCCCCCGGCTGTGGACAGGCGTTGCGGCGGCCGTGGCTGTCTCCGTCGGGTTCGGGGCCCTCCTGACCTTCGGCCCCAAGGGCCTCACGTTTGAGGCGCAGGAGGCGATTGGCGGCAGCCTGTCCATCCTCGCCGTCGGCCTGGTCACCTGGATGGTCTTCTGGATGGCCCGCACCGCGCGGACACTCGGCAGCGACCTGAAGTCGCGCGTTGACCGGTCCGCAGGCGGGGCCGGTTGGGGCCTGGCCGTGGTGGCAGCCATCGCCGTGGGACGGGAAGGCCTGGAAACGGCCCTCTTCCTGTGGGCGGCGGCCAAGGCCACCGGTGAGACCACCCAGCCACTGCTGGGCGCCCTGCTTGGCCTGGCAACCGCGGCCGGCCTGGGCTACCTGCTGCACCGCGGCGTCCTGAAGGTCAATCTCTCCCGCTTTTTCACCTGGACCGGCGCCGCCCTGATCGTCATCGCCGGCGGCGTGCTGTCCTACGGCGTCCATGATCTTCAGGAGGCCCGGCTCCTTCCGGGCCTGCACTCCCTGGCGTTCGATATCAGCGCCACGGTACCGCTGTCGTCCTGGTACGGCACCCTGCTCAAGGGCACCCTGAACTTCTCCCCGGCTACCACCTGGCTGGAAGCCGCGGCGTGGCTTGTGTACGTACTGCCCGTGCTGTTCCTCTACCTGCGCACGCACTTCACGTCGGTGCCGCCAGGCAGGACCATGGCCGGCAACAACCACGCCGCCAAAGCCCCGGCCGCTGCCTGACCGACTGCTTGACCGCCAAAAGACCTCCGCACCCGCACCCAAAGGACAACCCAATGCCCGGCTTCACCCTGCCCAAAACACCCCGGTACGTCTTCCGAAACAAGCCCGCCGCCCTTGCTGCCGCCGTCGTGGCCGTCCCTCTGCTCCTCACCGGCTGCACGGACAACACCAAGGCAGCGGACACCTCGGGTGGCGCCATCGAGGTTGTCAGCTCAAATACCGAGTGCAAGGTCTCGGCCGGCAGCGTGCCCAGCGGAAACCTCAGCTTCTCCGTGAAGAACGAGGGCACGGAGGTCACCGAGTTCTACCTGCTGGCAGCGGACGGGCTGCGCATCCTGGGCGAGGTGGAGAACATCGGCCCCGGCCTGACCCGCAACCTGGTGGTCACCGCCCCGGCAGGCACCTACACGACAGCCTGCAAGCCGGGCATGGAAGGCGACGGGATCAGGGGCGCCCTGGAAGTCACCCAGTCCGGAAACCAGCCGTCGGCCGACACGGACTTCCAGCACCTCCTGGACACCGCCACCGGGCAGTACGCCTCCTACGTCAAGGACCAGAGCGAGCAGCTGCTCACCGGCACCCAGCAGTTCGCCGCCGCCTTCGCGGCCGGCAACGCGGAGGAGGCGCGCTCCCTGTACGCGGCAACGCGCCAGCACTGGGAACGGATCGAGCCCGTGGCCGAGTCCTTTGGGGACCTGGACCCGCAACTTGATGCCCGTGAAGCCGATCTCGAACCGGGCCAGGAGTGGACCGGCTGGCACCGTGCCGAGAAGGACCTGTTCCCGCCGGCGGACTACACGGCGTTGACGGCAGCGGAACGGTCCTCGATCGCAGACCGGATGGTGGCCGACACCAAGGACCTGGTGGAGCGCACCCGCACCCTGGAGATTTCCGCGGACATGCTGGGCAACGGCGCCAAGGAACTGCTGGACGAGGTTGCCACCGGAAAGGTGACCGGGGAGGAGGAGATCTGGTCGCACACGGATCTTTGGGACTTCCAGGCGAACGTCGACGGCGCCCGCATCGCCTTCGAAAGCCTGAAGCCTGCTTTGCTTCGGAAGGACGCTGCCCTGGCCTCCTCCCTGGATGAGAAATTCGCCGCACTGCAGGCGGAGCTGGCCACGCACGCCCAGGGCACTGGCTTCGCCTCCTACGACAAGCTGGCCCCTGAGCAGGTCCAGCGGCTGGCGTCACTGGTTGACGCGCTCGGCGAACCGCTGTCCCGGCTGACGGCGGCGGTGGTCCTGTGACCGGCTGCCCCTTTGGCGGCCGGCCGCCGGAGGCCTCCGCGCCGGATGAACCTGCCGCTTCACCTGGGGCGGCGCAGGATGGCGGGGACCGGGAACAGCCGACGGCGGGAGCCCGCCTAAGCAGGCGCGGCCTGTTTGGCATCGCCGGACTGGGCGGTGCGGCAGCGGGGCTCGCCGCAGGCTTCCTGGGGCACGACGCCGTGGCCGCCTCTGCCGCGCCGCCGGCCGCCGACAGCCCGGTGGTCCCCTTCCACGGCCACCACCAGGCCGGCATTACCACCCCCGCCCAGGACCGCCTGCACATGGCCGCGTTCGACGTCACCACGACGAAGCGTGAGGAACTGGTCCAGCTGCTCAAGGACTGGACGCGGGCTGCGGAAGCACTGACCGAGGGCCGCCCTGCGGGCGCAACCGGCGCCGTGGACGGACCCTATGGTGCCCCTCCGGAGGACACCGGCGAGGCGCTGGACCTCAACGCGGGAAAGCTGACCCTGACCTTCGGCTTCGGCGCCGGCCTGTTCGAAAAGGACGGCGTGGCCCGCTTCGGACTGGAAGGACGCCGGCCCGAGGCCCTGGCCGACCTGCCGCACTTCCCCGGCGAGGACCTGGACCCCGCCCGCAGCGGCGGCGACCTGGTGGTGCAGGCCTGCGCGGACGACCCCCAGGTGGCGGTGCACGCCATCCGAAACCTGGCACGGATCGGCTTCGGCAAGGTGCGGGTCAGGTGGTCCCAGCTGGGCTTCGGCCGGACATCGTCCACGTCCCGCACGCAGGAGACCCCGCGGAACCTCTTCGGGTTCAAGGACGGCACCAACAACCTGAAGGTGGAGGACCAGCAACTGCTGGACCAGCATGTGTGGGCAGCGGCCGCCCGGCCCCAGGATGCCTGGATGACAGGCGGCAGCTACCTGGTGGCCCGCCGGATCCGCATGCACATCGAGATCTGGGACCGCACGTCCCTGGGCGAACAGGAAGGCCTGATCGGCCGGACCAAGGGAACGGGTGCACCCCTGTCCGGCGGCGGGGAGTTCACCGAGCCCGATTTCGCGCGGCAGGGCAAGGGCGGAAAACCCCTGATCCCCCTCGATTCCCACATGCGGATGGCACATCCCAGCCAGAACAGCGGCGTGCGGATGCTGCGCCGGGGCTACAACTACACCGACGGTTCCGACGGCCTGGGGCACCTGGACGCCGGGCTGTTCTTCATTGCGTTCGTCACCGATCCACGGACCCACTATGTCCCCATGCAGATGGCGATGGCCAAGGGCGACACCCTGGCGGTGGAGTACCTGAAGCACACGGGCTCCGGACTTTTCGCGGTGCCGGGCGGGGTGAAGCCCGGCGGCTTCATCGGCGAAGGCCTCTTCGCGTAGCGGGACCGCCCATGCCGGCCCCGCCCCGCCGTCGTTCCCGACGCGCCAAAGGCTAACCGCTGCGCAGGTTCCTTGGCGCACCCGAAATACCAGAGGCGCCAAGGAATCTGCGCAGCGAAAATGAAGGTGCGCGTCGCCGGCGAAGGCGCAGGTCGCTGCTGAAGGCAGGGCGTCGGCAGACAGGTCCGACGGCGGGCAACCGGCTACGTCTGCCGGCCGGCCATCCGCTCCAGCCGGGCGATCCGGTCCCGCATGGGCGGGTGGGTGGCGAACAGCTTGTTCATGGCGCCGCCGCGGAAGGGGTTGGCGATCATGAGGTGGGAGGCGTTGACCAGCCGCTGGTCCTGCGGCAGGGGCGCGATGGTGACGCCGCGTTCGATCTTGGCCAGTGCCGAGGCGAGCGCCAGCGGATCGCCCGTGAGCTGCGAACCGTCCTCGTCGGCGTCGTACTCCCTGGTGCGGGAGATGGCCATCTGGATCAGCGACGCCGCGAACGGCGCCAGCAGTGCCATGGCGATCATGGCCAGGGGGTTGGCGTTGCGCCGGTCACCGCCGCCAAAGAACAGCAGCATCTGCCCCACGGACGTGATGACGCCCGCGACGGCGGCAGCCACGGATGAGGTGAGGATGTCCCGGTTGTAGACGTGCATCAGTTCGTGTCCCAGGACGCCGCGGAGTTCACGGGCGTCCAGGAGCTGGAGGATGCCCTCGGTGCAGCAGACCGCGGCATTTTGCGGATTGCGTCCGGTGGCGAACGCGTTGGGGTTCATGGTGGGCGACACATAGATGCGCGGCATGGGCTGGTTGGCGCGCATCGAAAGCTCGCGGACAATCTGGTAGAGCTGCGGCGCCTGGGCTTCGGAGACCGGGATGGCCTGCATGGCCCGGATGGCAATCTTGTCGCTGTTCCAGTACCCGTAGAAGGTGGTGCCGACGCCGATCAGGGCCATGATCCAGATGGGGGCCGAGCTGCGTGTCCCCACGCCGATGAGCCCGCCAAGGCCCAGCAGCACCGCCCACAGCACCCCGAACAGTGCCGCGGTCTTCAGTCCGTTGTGATGGTTATGCACGTTTCCTCCTCGTTAAAAGGAACGGCCGGCTAGGGAACCGGGTTCCGCGCATCGTACGTCCGGAAGCCCGGCTGCAGTTTCGCCGCCAGCAAGGCCCCCGCAATACACAGCGCACCGCCGAGCAGCAGGACCCAGCCCTCATTCAAAATCTTAGTCGCGCCACCCGCCAGCAGGTCCCCGATTCGAGGGCCGCCGGCCACCACCACGATGAACACGCCCTGCAGCCGGCCGCGGAGGTGGTCAGGGGCCGCGGCCTGCAGGATGGTGTTGCGGTAGACGCTGCTGATGGAGTCGGCAATGCCTGCAAGGACACAGCAGACGGCGGCGGGCAGGAGCCACAGGGTCACCGCCCCGGCCGGCGCGGGACCGGCCAGCAGCACCACCAGGCCGAACGCCCCGATGGACGCGCCCCAGCCCATCACCGAAACGACGACGGCGGTCCCCTGGCGGCGCACGCTGCCCAGCGGACCGGAGAACAAGCCGGCCAGGAAGGCCCCGACGGCGGTGCAGGCCAGCAGGATGCCCACGGTTGCCTCGCCGCCGCCGATCATGAGGGCCGCGACTGCGGGCAGCAGCGCCCGCGGCTGGGCAAGGACCATGGCGATGAGGTCGATGATGAAGGTCATGCGGAGGTTGGGCCGCGTGCCAAGGAACCGGAACCCCTCGATGACGGAGCGGATCCCCGCCTTGCTGTGTCCACCGGTGGGCGGCATGGGTGGCAGCCGGTAGACAGCCCATAGGACGAAGGCAAAGCTCACGAAGTCGATGGTGTAGGTCCAGCCGAACCCGAGCCACGCCACCAGGAGGCCGGCCAGCAGCGGCCCCGCGGTCATGGCAAGGCCCAGGGTCAGCATGCTCAGCGCGTTGGCGGCCGGCAGGAGTTCCTTGCGGATGAGCGTGGGGATGATGGCGCTGCGTGCCGGCTGGTTGATGGCCTGGGCCCCGCTTTGCAGTGCCACCAGCAGGTACAGCACCCACACGTTGCCGAGCTGCACCCAGGCCTGCAGTGCGATCAGGCCGGTGGTCAGCCAGAGCACGGTGGTGGCCAGCAGGGCAATCCGCCTGCGGTCGTGGGCGTCGGCGATGGAGCCGCCCATCAGGCCACCGATCACGAGGGGAACCAGCGCGAAGATGCCCAGCAGGCCCACGTAGAAGCTGTCCTGCGTCAGGCGGTACACCTCGAGGCTCACTGCCACCAGGGTGAGCTGGCTGCCGACGGCGGACACCGCCGATCCGAGCCACAACCGGCGGAATGCCGGGCTTTCCCTGAGCGGTGTGACATCGGCAAGCAGTTTCCCCACCCCCGTAACACTAGCGGGCGACACGGGAAGGTAAGCCACGCCTTATTGTGAGTTGCTAAAAATAAGTGTTTCAATGGAGCCATGATGGAGCACTTTGACGGCCAGGAAGCGTGGGCTGCAGCCCTGCGCGCCCACGGCCGCAGGGTGACCAAGCAGCGGCTGGCCGTCCTTGCCGCCGTCGAACGCCACCCCCACTCGCCTGCCGAAAGCATCCTTGCCGCCGCCCGGGCCGAGCTGCCCGAACTGACGGCCCAGTCCGTCTATGTAGTCCTCGGCGACCTGACGGACCTGCACATGCTGCGCCGCTTCGAGCCGCCGCACTCCCCTGCCCTGTATGAGACGCGTGTGGGCGACAACCACCACCACGCCATCTGCATCAGCTGCGGCCGGGTGGAGGACGTGGACTGCGCCGTCGGCCACGCCCCCTGCCTCACGCCGCACTGGAACCCGGACGCCAAGCCCATGACCATCCAGATCGCGGACGTCATGTACCAGGGCATCTGCCAGGAATGCCAGCAGGCCCAGCAACTTCCTCCCCACAGTCCCTCGCAAGAAAAAGAGAAATAGGAGAACAATGACTGCCGTTTCCACAACCCAGTCAGGCGCGCCGGTTACATCCGACGCTCACTCGAAGTCAGTTGGTGCCGATGGTGCCATCATCCTGACCGACCACTACCTCGTTGAAAAGCTCGCGCAGTTCAACCGCGAGCGGGTTCCGGAGCGCGTAGTGCACGCCAAGGGCGGCGGCGCATTCGGCACGTTCAAGACCACCGAAGACATCTCCAAGTACACCAAGGCCGCGTTCCTGCAGCCCGGCGTCGAGACCGAGATGCTGATCCGCTTCTCCTCCGTCGCGGGCGAGAACGGCTCCCCGGACACCTGGCGCGACCCCCGCGGTTTCGCCGTGAAGTTCTACACCACCGAGGGCAACTACGACCTCGTGGGCAACAACACCCCCGTCTTCTTCATCCGCGACGGCATCAAATTCCCGGACTTCATCCACTCCCAGAAGCGCCTGCCGGGCACGCACCTCCGCGACGCCGACATGCAGTGGGACTTCTGGACCCTGTCCCCCGAGTCCGCCCACCAGGTCACCTGGCTCATGGGTGACCGCGGCCTGCCGGCCTCCTGGCGCGAAATGCAGGGCTACGGCTCGCACACCTACCAGTGGATTAACGAAGCCGGTGAGCGCTTCTGGGTCAAGTACCACTTCAAGTCCAACCAGGGCGTGAACTCCATGAGCTCCGAGCAGGCCGAACAGCTGGCCGGCTCTGACGCGGACTTCTACATCCGCGACCTGTCCGAGAACATCGCCGCGGGCAACTTCCCGTCCTGGGACCTGCACGTGCAGGTCATGCCGTACGAGGATGCCAAGACCTACCGCTTCAACCCGTTCGACCTGACCAAGGTGTGGCCGCACGGCGACTACCCGCTGATCAAGGTGGGCACCATGGAGCTGAACCGGAACCCGGAGAACTACTTCGCGCAGATCGAGCAGGCCACCTTCGCGCCGTCGAACTTCGTGCCGGGCATCGCCGCCTCGCCGGACAAGATGCTGCAGGCCCGCATCTTCTCCTACGCGGACGCACACCGCTACCGCGTGGGCACCAACCACGCGCAGATCCCGGTGAACCAGCCCAAGAACCAGGTCAACAACTACAGCCAGGACGGTGCCGGACGTTACCTGTTCAACGCCCCCTCCGTTCCGGTCTACGCACCCAACTCCGTGGGCGGCCCGGCTGCCGTTGAGCCGCAGAACCCGGCCGGCGGCTGGGAGAACGACGGCGAGCTGACCCTTGCCGCGCACTCCCTCCACGCCGAGGACAGCGACTTCGTCCAGGCCGGCGCGCTGTACCGCGAGGTCTACGACGAGGCAGCAAAGGCCCGCTTCCTGGAGACCATCACCGGTGCCGTGGGCGGCGTCCAGAGCCCGGGCATCAAGGAACGCGCCATCCAGTACTGGACCAACGTTGATGCCGAACTCGGCGCCAAGCTGCGCGCCAACCTCGGCGCAGGGGATGCCCCCTCCGCTCCGGCCTCGGATGCAGAGTCCGCCAACAAGATCGGCTGACCAGGCTTCCTGCCGGCTGAACCGAAAGAACACCCCGTCACGGGCCTCCGTGGCGGGGTGTTCTGCAGTCGGGCCGCTTTTGCACATACGGCGGCGTAGACCTGGCTGGTTGCGGGCGGCAGCCCTACGCTCCGTAGATGAACACTTTCGCAGGCATCCCCGTCGAAGCTTTCCGCTTCTACGCACAGCTGGAGGACAACAACAACCGCGACTGGTGGCTGGCACACAAGGCAACGTACGAGGAATCAGTCAAGGCACCACTCACCCTCCTGCTCTCCGAGCTGGAACCCGAGTTCGGACCGGCCAAGCTTTTCCGCCCCAACCGCGACGTCCGCTTCTCACTGGACAAGTCGCCCTACAAAACTGCCCAGGGAGCATTCGCTGCGCGCCAGGAAGGCGTGGGTTTCTATCTCCAAATCAATGCTGACGGGCTGTTGATCGGTGGGGGCTACCACTCCCACACTCCCGCCCAGCTGGCACGGTTCCGCGCGGCCGCCGACGCTTCCGCCAGCGGCGCCGCCCTGCAGGACATTGTTGATGCCGTGGCCGGCGCCGGTTTTGCCATCGAGGGCGAGACGCTGAAAACCGTCCCGCGGGGATTCGACAAAGACCATCCCCGCGCCGAACTGCTCAAGCACAAATCGCTCTCCGCCGGAGTCGAGGTGGGCCGGCCGGAGTGGGTCTCCACACCCGCAGCGAAGGAGCGGATCGCGGAACGGTGGCGGCAGCTCCGGCCGCTCGTGGAATGGGTGGGCCGGTACGCGGCGCCCTGAAACGCGGCTGCCGGAAATGCGGCTGCCCGCCCGGCACAGGCCGGGCGGGCAGTTCAGGAGGAGTGGTCGCGGGCCGTCAGGTGCGGCTCAGCTCATCCTCGTCGTCCCGTTCGGCGGCGGGGGCTGCAGCGGAACCCGCGGCGCCGTTGACGCTGGCGTTGGCCTCGGCGAAGCGCTCGTTGAGCCGGGAGTGCCGCTGTCCGTACGCGAAGTAGATCGCCAGGCCAATGACCAGCCAGACGGCAAAGAAGATCCAGGTCTCCACGGCGAGGTTGGTCATCAGGTACAGGCACAGCACCGCGGAGACAACCGGCAGTACCTTGCCGAACGGGACGCGGAAGGCGGGCTTCAAGTCCGGGCGCTTCCTGCGGAGCACCAGGATGCCCAGGCTGACCACCACGAACGCGGACAGCGTGCCGATGTTGATCATTTCCTCGAGCAGGTCCACGTTGGTCAGGCCTGCCACCAGGGCAACTGCGGCGCCGCAGATGATCTGGAGGCGCGCCGGGGTGGAACGCTTGTCGCTGGTCTTGGACAGCGACCGGGGCAGCAGTCCGTCGCGGCTCATGGCCAGCACCACGCGGGACAGGCCCATGAGGAGCACCATGATCACGGTGGTCAGGCCCACCAGGGAACCGAAGGCGATGACCTTGGCAGCGGACGTGTCGCCCACGGCCTCGAAGGCAGTGGTGAGGGTGGGGCTCTTGGCCTCGGCCAGCTGGGTGTAGGACACCATGCCGGTCAGGGCCAGGGACACGAGGATGTAGAGCAGCGTCACCAGGGCCAGGCCGCCAAAGATGCCGCGGGGCAGCGTCTTCTGCGGGTTCTTGACTTCCTCGGCGGAGGTGGCCACCACGTCGAATCCGATGAAGGCGAAGAACACCAGTGCGGCCCCGGCGAAGATGCCCATGGTGCCGTACTGGGCGGGCGCGGCACCGGTCAGGAAGCCGAAGAAGGACTGCTTCAGGACGTCCGCGGCGCCGGTGCCTGCCGTGGGCTGGGCGGCGGGAACGAACGGGCTGTAGTTCTCCAGCTTCACGTAGGTGAAGCCCACCACGATCACGAACAGCACCACGCCGATCTTGATCAGGGTGAAGATGTTTCCCACGCGGGCGGACAGCTTGGTGCCCAGCACCAGCAGCACGGTGAAGATGGCCACGATCAGGAAGGCGCCCCAGTAGAGGTCCACGCCGCCCAGCGAGAGGGCCGGCGGGATGTCGAGGCCCGTGAGGGCAAACACCTTGCTGAGGTAGATGCCCCAGTACTTGGCGATGACGGCGGCGGCCGTGAACAGCTCGAGGATCAGGTTCCAGCCGATGATCCAGGCAAGGAGTTCGCCCATGGTGGCGTAGGTGAAGACGTAGGCCGATCCGGCCACGGGGATGGCGGTGGCGAACTCGGCGTAGCACATGATGGCCAGCGCGCACGTGACGGCGGCGATGGCGAAGGAGACGGTGACGGCGGGGCCCGCGAAGTTGGCAGCGGCCTTGGCGCCCACCGAGAAGATACCGGCGCCCACAGCAACGGCGACGCCCATGATCATGAGGTCCCAGGTGCTGAGGGAACGCTTGAGTTTGCGCCCTGGCTCATCGGCGTCGGCAATCGACTGCTCGATGGATTTTGTCCGCAGAAGATTCATAAGGGGGGTCACAATCCTGGTTTGTGATGGAAACAGACCTATCAACGATAGTGTCCATCCACTGGACGGCCCCAATCGTCCCGAATAGTGAGACGGCCTCTGCGCCGAATATTCTTCCGCCAACGCACTCGGGGCCCTCCTAATGGAGAGCCCCGAGGCGTAAAGCGTCGAACTTGCTAGGCAGGCCAGTCCATCAGCGTTGACCGGATCAGGAAGCGTTTGCCCTCCGGCGCTTCCACCGAAAAGCCGCTCCCCCGGCCCGGTACAACGTCCACGGTCAGGTGGGTGTGGCTCCAGTAATTGAACTGTTCCCGGGACATCCAGAACTCCAGCGGAAGTGGCTGCAGGCCGTCGGACAGGTCGAACAGCCCCAGCAGGACGTCCGAGTCCCCCGTGATGAAGTCCCCTGCCGGGTAACACATGGGTGAGGACCCGTCGCAGCAGCCTCCGGACTGGTGGAACATGAGCGGTCCGTGCCGGTCCCAGAGCATCCGCAGCAGGTCCACGGCCGCCGGCGTGAGCGCCACCCGGGAAAAGTCTTCCCCGGGCAGCGTCACGGCGGCGTCCATCCCGTGGTCCGGCATCAGAACCTCAGCACCACGCGGCCGTCGATCTTGGCGTGCTTCATCTCATCGAAGACGGCGTTGACCTCGGAGAGCTCCCGGACGGACACTGTGGGGCGGATCTTTCCCCTGGCGTAGAAATCCAGCGCTTCCTCAAGGTCCTGCCGGGTTCCGACGATGGAACCGCGGACCGTCAGCCCCTTGAGCACGATGTCGAAGATCGGCGCCGGAAAGTCCCCCGGAGGCAGTCCATTGAACACGATGGTGCCGCCCCTGCGGGCCATGCCAATGGCCTGTCCGAATGCTGACGGATGCACCGCCGTAACCAGCACCCCATGGCACCCTCCTGTTTCACGCTGGATCACCTCTACCGGATCTTCATGCAGCGCGTTGACGGTCACTTCCGCTCCGTGGGTCCTGGCCAGGGCCAACTTGTCGTCCGCGACGTCCACGGCGGCCACCCGCAGGCCCATGGCGACGGCGTACTGGACGGCGATGTGCCCCAGCCCTCCGATGCCGGAGATGGTGACCCACTGCCCCGGCCGGGTCTCGGTCATCTTCAGGCCCTTGTAGACGGTGACGCCGGCACAGAGTACCGGCGCCACCTCGACGGGGTCGGATCCCGCCGGTATGCGCGCCGCGAAGCGTGAGTCCACGAGCATGTACTCCCCGAAGGACCCGTCCACCGTGTAGCCGCCGTTCTGCTGGGCCTCGCAGAGGGTCTCCCAGCCGGTGCGGCAGTACTGGCAGTCACCGCAGGCGGACCACAGCCAGGCGTTGCCCACCACGTCTCCGATGCGGAGGTCGGTGACGCCTTCACCCAGTGCCACCACCTCCCCCACGCCCTCGTGGCCGGGAACGAACGGCGGGGCGGGTTTGACCGGCCAGTCCCCTTCTGCTGCGTGGAGGTCGGTGTGGCATACGCCGGTGGTCAAGACTTTGACCAGTGCCTGGCCGGGCCCGGGTACCGGCATGGCGACGTCCTGGACGGACAGGTCGGCACCGAATTTGGTTACTACTGCTGCTTGCATTGTCGTCGTCATTGGCGAAATCCTTGCGTCGTTGTGGCGGGGGGGTAGTGCTGGCCTAGAAGAAGCCCAGCTTGTTTTCGTCGTAGCTGACCAGCAGGTTCTTGGTCTGCTGGTAGTGGTCCAGCATCATGGCGTGGTTTTCACGGCCGATGCCCGAGGACTTGTAGCCACCGAAGGCGGCACCCGCCGGGTAGGCGTGGTAGTTGTTGACCCAGACACGGCCGGCCTGGATTTCCCGGCCGGCGCGGTAGGCCACGTTGCCGTTGCGGGACCAGACACCGGCGCCCAGCCCGTAGAGGGTGTCGTTGGCGATGCCCATGGCGTCGTTGTAGTCGCTGAACTTGGTCACCGCCACCACGGGCCCGAAGATCTCCTCCTGGAAGATCCGCATCCGGTTGTGGCCCTCAAACACGGTGGGCTGGACGTAGAAGCCACCCGCCAAATCGCCCGGGAGTTCGGCGCGGGCGCCGCCGGTGAGGATCCTGGCGCCTTCCTGCTTTCCGATGTCAATGTAGGACAGGATCTTCTCCAACTGGTCGTTGGAGGCCTGTGCACCAACCTGCGTATCGGTGTCCAGCGGGTTGCCCTGGACCATCTTTTCCACCCGGGCCACGGCGTCCGCCATGAAGGAGTCGTAGATGTCCTCCTGGACCAGCGCCCGGGACGGGCAGGTGCAGACTTCGCCCTGGTTGAAGGCGAACAGCGCGAAACCTTCCTGGGCCTTGTCGTAGAACGCGTCGTTCTCCTGGGCAACGTCGTTGAAGAAGATGTTGGGGCTCTTGCCGCCCAGTTCCAGGGTGACGGGGATGAGGTTCTGGCTGGCGTACTGGCTGATCAGCCGGCCGGTGGTGGTCTCGCCGGTGAACGCGATCTTCCGGATCCGGGAGCTGGAGGCCAGCGGCTTGCCGGCCTCCACGCCGAAGCCGTTGACCACGTTCAGCACGCCGGCGGGCAGCAGGTCCCCGATGAGTTCCACCAGCACCAGGATGGAGCTTGGCGTCTGTTCGGCGGGCTTGAGCACCACCGTGTTTCCGGCGGCGAGCGCGGGTGCCAGCTTCCAGACGGCCATGAGGATGGGGAAGTTCCAGGGAATGATCTGGCCCACCACGCCGAGCGGTTCGTGGAAGTGGTATGCGGTGGTGTTCTCGTCCAGCTGGGAGAGGCTGCCTTCCTGGGCACGGACGGCTGAGGCGAAGTAGCGGAAGTGGTCCGCCGCCAGCGGCAGGTCCGCGTTCAGGGTCTCCCGGACCGGCTTGCCGTTGTCCCAGGTTTCGGCGACGGCGAGCATTTCCAGGTTTTCGTCGATGCGGTCGGCGATCCTGTTCAGGATTGCGGCACGTTCCGCTGCTGAGGTCTTTCCCCAGGACGGTGCCGCCTTGTGCGCCGCGTCCAGCGCCAGTTCGATGTCTTCGGCCGTGCCGCGGGCCACCTGGCAGAACGCCTTGCCCGTCACCGGAGTGATGTTGTCGAAGTATTGCCCCTTCACGGGGGCCACCCATTCCCCGCCGATCCAGTTTTCGTACCGGTCCTTGAAGGTGACCTTCGAACCGTCGGTTCCCGGCTGTGCGTAAACGGTCATGTGCTTAGCTCCTTTGCTGTGCAGAAGGCGGGCCCCAGGGGCCGTTCGCCGTTGGAGACAGCGTAGGAGTTGGCAGGTTGCAGCCAGGTTGCAGGCCTGTGGCCGGTGTCACAGGGGGGCGTTGTCAGGCGCGCAGTTCGGCTTCCAGCCGTTCCAGGTCGGCCACGACGGCGGCCCGCTTGGGTGAGCGCGGCGGCAGGAGGCGGAGCGCGGCGCGGCGGATTCCGACGTCGTCACTTGCCTCGGGAAGCGCGGCGTACTTGAGCAGGGACTCGGCACTTCCATCCGTGAGGACGGCCTCCCGGAGCAGGGACGAGACCCTGTTCCTCAGCTCGATGATGCCGGGCGCCTCGGAGCGCGGGAGCACGCCGCCACGGTAAATCTCCAGGGCAATCCGGTGTGCACCGCGCTGCAGGCAACTAAGCACCTGGCCGGTGTCCGGCACCAGGTCGACAGGCAGCCGGTAGGGGCGCGAGCCGGGAACAGCGTCCGGGGAAAGCTGTTGGATGACCTTGCGCAGGCGGACCATCTCGGCGCGCAGCGTCATGGTAGGGCCGTCCCCGGGATACAGCAGGGCGCTGAGTTCCTCCGCGGTGAGCCCGTCCGGGTGGGTGCTGAGCAGGGCCAGGATCTCGCTGTGCCGGGCGGACAGCGAAACCGTCCTGCCGCCCAGGCTGAGCAGCGCCTGGTCGCGGCCCAGCAGCTGCAGGCTGTTCCGGTAGAGGCTGCCTTCCTTGGCACCCTGGCCCTGCCTGGCGGCGGACGCCGGGGACCGCCGTCGTACGGGCTTCCTGGCCAGCTCCGCCGCGCGCTGCAGGCGCTCCACCCGCAGCTGCGCCTGCGCGGCCGCCACGGTGGCCTCCACCAGCGACAGCGTATGCGGCGCCACCGCGGTGGCTGTCCCGGTGATGTCCACGACGCCCAGCACGGCGCCTGAATCGGGGTCGTGGAAGGGGACGGCGGTGCAGCTCCAGGGATGGACGGCCCGCTGGTAGTGCTCGGCGCCGGCGATCTGGATCCCCTTGCCCAGGGCCAGGGCCGTTCCCGGGGCACTGGTGCCAACACTGGCCTCGGACCAGTCGGCACCGGGGACGAACATCATGCCTTCGGCGCGGCGCTGGAGCGTGGGGTCGCCGTCCACCCACAGGAGCCTGCCCACCTCATCGCCTACGGCCACCAGGAGGCCGCTGTCATGGCTGGGCTGGACCAGGAGTTTGTTGATGACCGGCATGATCGCTGCAAGGGGGTGCTGCCGGCGGTAGTCCTCCAGCTCGTCCCAGTCGAAGGCAAGCGGCGCGGCCGCATTGTCAGGATTGGCTTTGAAGCCGGCGGACCGTAGCCACGATTCCCTGATGAGTTTGCGCAGGCCGGGGATTTCGGGCGTGGCATCGCCCAGGCCCGGCATCTCTGGAATGGCACCGTCCAGGCGCTCGTGACCTGCCAGCGCGGCGCGCTGTCGCGGTTCAGGCTGGAGCAGGTTCGTCATCAAACTCCCGGAAAGTGCAGGCTTCTGGCGCGGCTAGTCTAGCCGTACCAGTTCCTCCAGCGCATCCACCCCTGCCACTGCTCCACCCGCGGCAGCGTAGCCCTCCGCAACCCGCCGCGCCCCCGGCGCCTTGGTCCGGGCCTGGTGGACGGCGGCGCGGAGCCTTTCCGGGGTGAGGTGCTTCCGGCTCAGCCGCACCCCGGCGTCGGCGGCCACCACCCTCGCCGCCACCTCGTGCTGGTCCCTGCCGAACGGAACCACCACCACGGGCACCCCTTTGGCGAGCGCCTTCTGCGTCGCCCCCATGCCGCCGTGCGTGATGGCGACGGCGGCGCGGTCAAGGACGGGACCGTGCGGCACGAAGTGTTCCAGCCGGGCATTGGCCGGGACGGACGCAAAGGCTTCGGCGCCGGATGCCCGGTGCGCCCCGGCGGACCCGGTGTCCGCTGCCGGCAGGGTGGCCACCACGGTGAAGGGTTCAGCGGCCAGGCCGGCCAGCGCCGCCCGTACCAGGGCTTCGTCGGCCTGGTATTCGGAGGATGTGGTCACCAGGACCACGGGGTCCTGGCCATCCCCGAGCCAGGAGGGAGGCTCCGCGGGCGGTTCCCAGCCGAGCGCGCCGATCATCCGCACGTCCGGCCCCCAGTCCGGATGGGGATACTCGAACGGCTGCGACGTGGCCACAAGCATCAGCGGCGCGGTGCGGAACATCTCGTCCGCACCGCTGACGGGTAGCAGTTGGCCGGCGGACAGCTCCGCCCGCAGCGCGTTGATGTGCGGCAGCATCAGCTTTTCCACGGCGCCGGTCACCAGGCGGCGGGCCAGTGCATCACGGGCCCTCCCCAGCGGGCCGGACATGGGGGCAAGCCCGGGTCCGAACGGCGGCGTTCCCCTCGACTGGAGCGGCGGGGTGTAGGGGCTGAAAGTGGCCCACGGCAGCCCCGAGGATTCGGCCTGGATGCGGGCTCCCCAGGCGTTGATGTCGATGAGCAGCAGGTCCGGGCGAACGTCATCAATGGCCTGCTGCAGGTCCGGGGCGTCGAACCGGGCGCGGGCCGTGAAGGTCTCCACGCTGGAAGCCAGGGCCGCCTTCGCGTTGTTGGCGCGGTAGTCAGTGGCCTCGACCGCAAGTATCCGGTCATCCACCGGTCCGGCATGGAACCCCGCCTCCATGAGCAGCGGGACCTGCCGGCGCAGGGTACGGACGTGGACACCATGCCCGCGGACCTTCAGCTCCTGGAGCAGCGGGACCATGGGGAAAAGGTGGCCGATGGCGGGAGAGGTGTAGGCAAGGACGGTGGACATCAGGGCCTCCGGATGAAGGGTTCCAGCATTTCGAGCAGGCAGTGGGCCACGTGGTCGCGGCTGAGCCCGGCATCGAGGCGCAGCAGCTTCCAGGTGTAGACGTCGCAGAGGGCGACGAACTGGGCAAGGCGGCGCTTCCGCTCTACCCCGTCCGGCAGGAAGTCATCTGCCAGGAAGGGCGCGAAGACGCGTTCGCACCACTGCCGGTGGAGCTGCCGGCCGCCTTCGGTGATCTCTGCGAGGACAGGGGACGTTTCCTCCTCGGCCAGCATCTTCAGGGCCAGGGCGCCGGTGGTTTCGTAGTGTTCCAGGAGATTGTCGACGGCGGCGGGTACGTCGCCGGGAGGAGCGGCACCGCGCTGGCCGGCAACCTGCGCTGACGCGAATTCCGCCGTGGCGTGGATCAGGCCCGGGCGGTCGCCGAAGCGGCGGATGACGGTCTGGACGGTCACCCCGGCCCGTTCAGCAACGGCATTCAGCGTCACGCCGGCGAGCGGCCCCTCCATGAAGAGGTCCAGCGTTGCCTGCAGGATCCGGCGCCCGGTTGCGGCGGCAGAGGCCGCACGCTTCCGGGAGTCGTAGGCACGGGTTCCCGCCATATTCATGTTAATCAGACTAACTTGAATACGGCTCTGCGGCCAGAGGTCACCGGGCCAGGTTTACAACCAGGGCCCGCCCGACCCATCAGATGCCCCCTTCACGGCCAGCGCCTCCAGCTGCCCGTCCGCGCTTCCAACAAGCAGTGAGAGGCGGCTGCGAACGTGGGAGGCCTGCTCTTTGGGGGTTTTCGCCTCTCCCAGAGGGCGCAGCCACAGTGCAATGTTCACGTATTACTGCAGTCCATACTGCGATTTCTGCAATTCGGCCACAGTGATCACGTCATCGGTGTCGCGGTACCAGGATCCGCTGTGCTTCGAGAATCCCGCACCCTTCATGAAGCCGTCAAAAGTGGTTTGAATGACGTTCCTGCTCATGGCCCTCCCTAAGTAACCACCTGCTGGCGGAGTGCGGCCGGAGTCAGCCGCGGGAGATGCGGATCATGTCCTCGCGCGGCACCACTTTGATCCGTTCGCGCACCACGTGGTCCAGGCCTTCGGGTCCGGTCCAAGCGGCCCCGAGTCCAGCCTCATGGGCGTCGAGCTTGTTCCACCCTTCCCAGGTGGTGTATTCGATGCCGCGTTCCTCGAGCAAGTCGATGATGGCCTGGGGATCCGGGTTTTGTGCAGCGGGGAGGTTCGGCCGGTCCTCCAGCAGGAAGCCGATGGTCTCCAGCGCATCGCCCTTGGTGTGGCCGATGAGCCCGACGGGTCCGCGCTTGATCCAGCCCGTGGTGTAGATGCCCGGGACGGGGTTCCCGTCGGCATCCAGGACGCGTCCGCCCTCATTGGGGATGACGCCGCGCTTGGCGTCGTACTCCAGTTCGTCCAGGGCGGAGCCGTGATAGCCGATGGCCCGGTAGACAGCCTGGACGTTGTATTCGACGTACTCCCCGGTGCCCTTGGCGTTGCCGGTCCCGTCCAGCTGCATGCGCTCAAACTTGATGCCGCCCACCCTGCCCGTGCCGTCGTCGAGCACTTCCACGGGGCTGTGCAGGAAGTGCAGGTGCAGCCTGCGGGAGGAGGGGCTCTCCGACTCCGCGTGCTCCTCAACCAGCCAATTGGTGAGCGTGTTCACCATGGTCTTGACCTGGTTGTTGCTGCGGATGGCCTCATCCGAGGCCTCGTCGAATTCAAAGTCCTCCGGATACAGGACGATGTCCACGTCGTCCATGTGGCTCAGCTCGCGCAGCTCCAGCGGGGTGAATTTCACCTGGGCCGGTCCGCGGCGGCCGAAAACGTGGACGTCCGTGACGGGCGAGGACTTCAGGCCCTGGTAGACGTTGTCCGGAATCTCGGTGCTCAGCAGCTCCTCGGGGTGCTTGACCAGCATGCGGGCCACATCCAGGGCCACGTTGCCGTTGCCGATGACGGCGATTTCCCTGGCCTCGAGCGGCCATTCCCGGGGAACATCGGGGTGCCCGTCGTACCAGGACACGAAGTCGGCGCCGCCGAAGGAACCCTGGAGGTTAATGCCGGGAATGTCCAGGTCCGCGTCCTTCACGGCGCCCGTGGAAAAGATCACGGCATCATAGAAGGCCCGGAAATCGTGCAGGGTAAGGTCCCGGCCGTAGGTCACGTTGCCCAGGAACCGGATGTCCCCGCGGTCCAGGACCTTGTGCAGGGCGTTCACGATGCCCTTGATGCGGGGGTGGTCCGGGGCCACGCCGTAACGGATCAGTCCGTAGGGCGCGGGGTAGGCCTCGAAGAGGTCGATGCTGACCTGGAAGTCGCCGTCCTTCACCCCGCTGGACTTGGTGAGGATGTCCGCAGCATAGACTCCTGCCGGTCCTGCGCCGACGATGGCGACGCGGAGGGGACGGTTGGCGGTTTCGCTCTTGTTGGACACCGGGAGCCCTTCTGAACTGGTCCTGCTCACGTTTCATGAGACTGCGCCGCGTCATGCAGCGCACAGTCCCCCATTCTAGTTGGCGGCCAGGGCCACCACCTTGCCTTCGCGGTACAGGAGTGCCCGGAGTTCGGCCTCCGCCGAGTCCAGGCGCTTTGGATCGATGGTTTCGCCGTCATGGAAGTGGTCCAGGACGCGGGGGTCCACGTAGCTCTTCCGGGCGATGGAGGGTGTGTTGCCCAGCGTCTCCGCGGCCTCGTGCATGGCCCGGCTGATGGCCCGTTTCCGTTTGGCCGCCGTGCGCTGGGGGCCGGTCCGGGCAAGGCTTGCCGCCGCGGCCACCGTCCCGCGAAGGGTGCGGAAATCCTTGGCGGTGAAGTCCGATCCGGTCCGCTCCTTCACGTAGGCGTTGATGTCCGCGCTGGTGACCGGACGCCAGGTCCTGCCCTCCTTGTAGGCCAGGAGCCGGGCGTTGGGCCCGCGGCGCTTGAGGAGGCGCAGCACGGCGGCGAGGTCCGGGTCGCGGATCTCCGATTCCCAGTCCTTGCCGCTCTTGCCAGGGAAGCGCAGCAGGATGCGGTCCTTGCGGACCTGGACGTGGGCGCACAGCAGGGTGGCCAGGCCCCGGCTGCCGTTTTCGTTGGTGTAGCGTTCGGATCCGACGCGCAGGGATCCGCTGTCCAGCATCCGGAACGCGGCCGCCAGGACCCGCTCGCGGGTGAAGCCATCGCTGCGCAGGTCCATGGTGACCATGCGGCGTGCCGCGGGCAGCGATTCGGCCAGCTGGAGGGACCGGTCGAACTTCACCCGGTCCTTACGCTCACGCCACTCCGGGTGGTAGATGTACTGGCGACGGCCCACCGCGTCCACCCCGGTGGCCTGGATGTGGCCGTTCTCAAACGGGGCAATCCAGACGTCCGTCCACGCGGGCGGGATGCCGATGCTCTCCAGCCGGTCACGGACGGGACCGGGCGGCAGGGTGGAGCCGTCCAGGTCCCGGTAACTGAAGCCTTTGCCTGCCGGTACCCTGCGGTAGCCGCGGCCCGAGGCGTTGCTGCGCCGGAGCCTCATGGGGCCGGCTGCGGGGTACGGGCACATGTCATGAAAGAAAGCCTACTGACTATTTTCGCGTTTTCCCGCCTGCCTCCCGGAATACCTGCCCGCGGGCTGCTGTTATGGAAAGCGTGCCCATGCCAGAAGGAACCCCCGTAGCCACCTCCCCCACGTCACGCTCCACGGCAGGTGATGCGGTGCCCGCGGGTCCCAAGGCAGTCGCCGGGGATTCGACGGCGGGAATGCTGTTCGGCATCGGCGCGTACGTTTTGTGGGGGCTGCTCCCGCTGTACTTCTTCATCCTGATGCCGGCCGGCGCCGTCGAGATCGTGGCCAACCGCGTGGTGTGGTCGCTCCTGTTCTGCGCCCTCCTGATCACGGTCACCCGGGCGTGGGGTGTGCTGGCTGCCGCGCTGAAGGACCGCCGCGTGTTTGGTTCCCTGGCGCTGGCTGCTTTCCTGATCGCCATCAACTGGCTGACCTATACCTACGGCGTGACCACCGGGCAGGCGGTGGAAACGTCACTGGGCTACTTCATCAACCCGCTGGTCTCGGTGCTCCTCGGCGTGCTGGTCCTGAAGGAAAAGCTGCGTCCGCTCCAGTGGGCCGCGGTGGGCGTGGGCTTCGTGGCCGTGGGCGTCCTCACCTACTCCTACGGGAAGTTGCCGTGGATTGCGCTGACGCTGGCGTTCAGCTTCGGCCTGTATGGCTTCGTCAAGAACCGGGTGGGGTCGAGGGTGGACGCCATCACCAGCCTCAGCGTGGAGACCATGGTGCTGGCACCGCTGGCCGCCGTGGCGATGGTGGTCCTGGCCGCGAACGGCAGCTCCACGCTGACTTCCCAGGGGCCCGGGCACTTCTGGCTGCTGCTGGCGTCCGGCGTGATCACCGCCGTTCCGCTGCTCTTCTTCGGCGCCTCCGCGCGGCGGCTGCCCATGACGACTATCGGGCTGCTGCAGTACTTTGCCCCCGTGCTGCAGTTCCTGGTGGCGCTGCTGGTGTTCCGGGAGGCCATGACCGTGGAGCGCTGGATGGGGTTCGGGGTGGTGTGGCTGGCACTGCTCCTGCTGACCCTGGACATGCTGCGGACGGCGCGCAGGAACTCGGTGGCCCGCCGGGCAGCGCTCCGCCAGGCGGCCTAGAAAGCGTCCGATGACAAAGAAGGTGGGCTCCCCACCGGGAGCCCACCTTCTTTGCGTTGCCGGAGGGAGTCGTTCCGGTTAGGCGTTGGCCTTGATGGCGGCGGCGAGGACATCCAGGCCGTCGTTCAGCAGTTCGTCGGTGATGACCAGCGGCGGCAGCAGGCGGATGACGTTGCCGTAGGTGCCGCAGGTGAGGATGATGACGCCTTCCTTGAGGCAGGCGGCGGCAACAGCCTTGGTCAGTTCCGGGTTCGGCTCCTTGGACCCTGCCTGGACAAGTTCGACGGCGAGCATGGCGCCGCGGCCGCGGACGTCGCCGATCACGGCGGTGCCGGAGCCGGCCAGTTCAGTCTGCAGGCCGCGGAGCCGGCCCAGCGCGAGTTCCTCGATGTGGCGGGCACGGCCGTTCAGGTCGTACTCCTCCATGGAGCCGATGGAGGCCAGCGCCGCGGCGCAGGCCACCGGGTTGCCGCCGTAGGTGCCGCCCAGGCCGCCGGGGTGGACGGCGTCCAGCAGGTCGGCGCGGCCGGTGATGGCGGACAGCGGCATGCCGCCGGCGATGCCCTTGGCCATGGTGATGATGTCCGGGACGACGCCCTCGTGGTTCACTGCGAACCATTCGCCCGTGCGGCAGAAGCCGGACTGGACCTCGTCCGCGATGAAGACGATGCCCTTTTCCTTGGCCCAGGCGGCCAGCGCGGGCAGGAACCCCTCGGCGGGAACGATGAAGCCGCCCTCGCCTTGGATGGGCTCGATGATGATCGCGGCCACCTGGTCGCCGCCGATCTGCTTCTCGATCATGGTGATGGCACGCTTGGCGGCCTCGGCACCGGTGATGGAGGGGTTTTCCTCGCGGTACGGGTAGCTCATGGGCATGCGGTAGACCTCGGGAGCGAACGGTCCGAAGTTGGTCTTGTACGGCATGGCCTTGGCGGTCAGCGCCATGGTCAGGTTGGTGCGGCCGTGGTAGGCGTGGTCAAAGGCGACGACTGCGTCCCGGCCGGTTGCCAGGCGGGCCACCTTGACGGCGTTTTCCACTGCTTCCGCGCCGGAGTTGAAGAGGACGGTGCGCTTTTCGTGGTCGCCCGGGGTGAGGCGGTTCAGCTGCTCGGCGACCGCCACGTAGCCTTCGTACGGGGTGACCATGAAGCAGGTGTGGGTGAAGTGCTCCACCGCTTCCTTGACGGCGCCGACGACGGCGGGATCGGACGCTCCCACGCTGGTCACGGCGATGCCCGAGCCGAGGTCGATGAAGGAGTTGCCGTCGACGTCGTGGATGATGCCGCCGTCGGCGTCTGCAACGTAGACCGGGACGCTGGAGGCGACGCCGGCAGCCACCACGGACTTGCGGCGTTCGGTCAGTGCCACGGACTTGGGGCCCGGGAAGTCGGCCTGGACGTTGCGCTTCTGCTCCAGGCGGTAGGTGATGTCTGATGCGGTGGTGGTCATGGGAAGGCCTTTCTTTGAAGCCTGGCGGTGGGTGGTTTTACGCGTCGAGGGCGGACATCACGTGCTTGATGCGCGTGTAGTCCTCCACGCCGTACATGGAGAGGTCCTTGCCGTAGCCGGACTGCTTGAAGCCGCCGTGCGGCATTTCGGCGGTGAGCAGGATGTGGGTGTTGATCCAGACGGCGCCGAAGTCCAGGTCGCGGCTCAGCCGCATGGCGGTGCCGTGGTTGGTGGTCCAGACACTGGAGGCCAGGGCGTAGTCCACGTCATTGGCCATGGCCACTGCCTCTTCTTCGGTGCTGAACTTCTGCACCGTGATGACCGGGCCGAAGGTTTCCTTCTGCACCACGTCGTCGGTCTGCTTTGCTCCGGTGATGATGGTGGGTTCGAAGAAGTAGCCCTTCTCCCCCGCGCGGTGGCCGCCGGTTTCGATCCGGCAGTTGGCCGGCAGGTTCTCCACCACCGACGTGACGGCGTTGAAGTGGTTCACGTTGTTCAGGGGGCCGAAGTAGTTGTCTTCGTCGTTCTGCGAGCCGGTGTGCAGGGTCCTGGTGTGCTCCACCATGGCGGCCACGACGTCGTCGTGCACGGACTCCTCCACCAGCACGCGGGTGATGGCGGTGCAGTCCTGGCCGGCGTTGAAGAAGGCGAACTCGGCGATGGCCGCGGCGCTCTTCTTGATGTCGGCGTCCTTGAACACGATGGCCGGGGCTTTGCCGCCGAGCTCCAGGTGCGCACGCTTCAGGCCCTTTGCGGCACCGGAGGCAACGGCGATGCCGGCGCGCACGGAACCGGTGATGGACACCAGGCCGGGGACCTTGTGCTCCACCATCATGGCGCCTGTTTCGCCGGTGCCGAGCACCACGTTCAGCACGCCGGCCGGGAAGATGCCGCCGGCCAGGCGTGCCAGGACCAGGGTTGATTCGGGGGTGGTGTCCGACGGTTTCAGGACCACGGTGTTGCCGGCCGCGAGCGCGGGGCCGATCTTCCAGATGGCCATCAGGAACGGGTAGTTCCAGGGCGCCACCTGGGCCACCACGCCGATGGGTTCGCGGCGGACGTAGGAGGTGTGGCCCTCGAAGTACTCGCCCGCGGACTTGCCTTCCATGATGCGGGCGGCGCCGGCGAAGAAGCGGAGCTGGTCGGCGCCGGCAGCCACTTCCTCGGAGGCGATCAGGGAGCGGACCTGGCCGGTGTTGCGGTGCTGGGCTTCGACGAGCTCGTCGCTGTTGGCCTCAATGGCGTCGGCGAGCTTGAGCAGCATCAGCTGGCGCTGGCCCGGGGTGACATGCTTCCAGGTCCTGAAGGCGTCCTTGGCAGCTGCCATGGCGGCATCGACGTCCGGCTGCACGGAAACGGGGGCCTGCGCCACCACGTCGCCGTTGGTGGGGTTGACCACGTCCAGCAGGGTGGTGCCGGCGGGGGTGACGAACTTCCCGTTGATGAAGTTCTGCAAGGTTTGGACCACGGTGTGCAACCTCTTTCGTAAGGGCCATCGGCGGCCGGGCGGAGACCACGACGGATGGATGGAACTGCCTTGAGCCTATGCCAGCGCCCAAGCGGGGTGAATAGCCACCTGCACACCCTTGCCAAAGAGGTTTAGTGCGGTTGCCCAGCTCACGTTTATCCTTGCTTCATGGCCATTTCCCTTGCTGCCCTGGTGGGCGTGTCCTCCCTGAAGCTGTCCAAGGCGGGCGTGGCGGAGACTACCTGGAACCAGGACATCAACTGGGTTGCCGTCACGGAGCTGGAGGATCCCCAGCGGTTCCTCAACGGCGGCGAGCTGGTCCTCACCACCGGCCTGCGGCTGCGTTCCGCCCCTGAGCAGCGCCGTTTTGTCCGCCAGGTGCAGCGCGCCGGCGCGGTGGGCATCGGTTTCGGCGTGGGCCTTTCGCATGAGGCGGTGCCGCCGGCCCTCCTGGCGGAGGCCAACCGCTGGGGCCTGCCCGTGGTGGAGGTGCCGTACGAGACTCCCTTCATTGCCATCACCAAGCTGGTGGCGGACGCCCAGTCGGCGGACCACTACGCCAAGCTGGAACGGCTGATCGCAGGGCACCAGGTGCTGGCGCGGGCGCTGCTGACCGGCGGCGGACTTTCCGAGCTGTTGAAGAACCTGGGGGGCATGCTGCGTACAGACATCGCGCTCACGCAGTTCACCGCGCAGCTGTACAACAGCAGCACCGCCAGCCCGTCGGCGGAGACCTGGTCCAGCTATCCCGTCCCTACCGGGCGGCGCGATGCGTGCACGCTGTGGGTGCGCCAGCCGTTCGAGGACACAGGGATCATTGGCTACGCGCAGAACCTGATCAGCGTGGAGCTGAACAACATGGTCAAGCAGCGGCAGGCCCAGCGTGCCCTCTGCGGCCAGGTGCTGGAGGACGTGATCCACGGCGCGCTGGAGACCAGCGAGGCGCAGCGCCGCCTGGCCGGCGTGGGCGTGAACAGCACCCGCAAGAACGTGGTGCTGCTCGCTGTTTCGGCCGCCCATGGCAAGGCCCTGGGGAGCACCTCGGTGCCGCTGGAACTGGAAAAGGCCGTTGCCGCCGTCGTGGGCAAGGACCTGGTACTGGTGGTCAATGACGACGGCGGGACGGCGCCGGCGCTGGCACGGAAGCTCAGCGACCACCTCGCCGAAGCCGGGATCCACGCCACGATCGGCATCGGCGGGGCGTACACCAAGCCGAACGGCCTGCGCTGGAGCTACTTCGAGGCCCGGGACGCCGCCAGCCACGGCCTGCCCGTCAACGAACCCGAGCGGCTCAGCCTGACGTCGCTGCTGCTGGCCAGCGAGGATGTGCCGCTGGCGGATATGGCCCACGAATCACTGAACCCCCTGCGGTCCTTCGATGCCGCACACGGCTCTGAGCTGATGGCCACGCTGGAGAGCTACCTGAACAACAACGGCTCGGTGGCCGCGGTGGCGGAGGAGCTCACGCTGCACCGCAACACCGTCCGCTACCGGCTGGCCCAGATCACCGAACTGACGGGGTACGACCCCGCCGTCACCGCCGACCGGGTGCAGCTGTGGCTCGCCCTGGCCGTGGCCCGGTTGTCGGCCCGCCAGGGCAGGTAGGCAGGGAGGCGGAAAAGGGGGCCGGCAGCGCCCTGCTGCCGGATCAGATGACGCCGTGCCCCAACAGGTCGCGGGATTTCTTCCAGGCCTTCCGGAAGCCGGCCCGGGCTGCCAGCATCCGTTCTTCCTGCCGGCTGAGCAGGTGGGCATAGATGCCTGCGGCGGCCGCGTCGGTGTTGTCGGCGGCGACACCGGCAAGCAGGTCGCGGGCCACTGCGGCGTCCTGGAAGCTGCCCAGGATCTTTTGCTGCCGGCGGGCGGCCTTTGCCACCTTGCCCGCACGCTTGCCATGTACCAGCGCGGCTGATTCGGCCACGTGGCGCAGCCGCTTGGCGTCCTTGCGGACACGGTGGAGGGCAAGTTCCTGTTCCCTGCCGCGCCGTGCCCCCTTGGCAGCCTTGCGTGAGCGGCGCAGCCGTTTGGCGGCCTTGTCCACCGCCTTTGCCGCCGCCCGCCGGCCGGGCGTAACCGCTTCGGCCCGCACCGGTGGGTTGTCCCGGAAGTCCTCGAGCTTGTCCAGGAGCCGGAAGTAGCGCTCCGTTCCCAGGGCTTCGCGCAGGAGCCGGTACGCGTCGTCGTAATCGGCAACCGTGCGCTGTTCCAGGCCTGCCGTTGCTCCCGCAACACCGTCCCCGGGCGGCAGCCCGGCCAGCTCTCCGCGGAGCTGCTCCCGCAGGACTTCAGCGTCACGCGGCCGGCCCAGCAGCTGGCCCAGCCACTTCAGCTCGCTCCGCAGCTTGCGCACCGGCGACGCCCGGTACAGCCTCCCGTAGGCGCCCAGGACCGAGCGGATCCGGCGCGTTGCCGAGCGCATGGCATGGACCGCCTCCGGCTCCTCGCCCCGGACAGCGGCATCGGTGGCAAGGATCTGCTCAATCTGCGCCCCCACGTACACGGTGACGACGGCGGCTGCGGGGGCACGCTTTCCGGCCAGCAGCGCCGGGCTGCCTTCGTCGCCGGCGGGGCCGGCGGCGTCCCCGCCGCCGGGGGACCGCGTTCCGGCCGCCTTGCCCGGCCCCAGTGCGCGGGCCAGCTTGGAGGCGTGGCCTGCGGGGCGGGCGCCGGCAGCGGCAAGCAGTTCCTCCACCGGGCCAAAGAGGCCTGGGTCGCCGTGGACCAGTTCCAGTTCCCACTCGCGCCACTGCTGCCGGGTGGCTGCGCCCCCCTCCTGCAGCCGTTCGGCGGTGACCTGGTCGTCGGCGAGGTCGGCGAGGTGCACGCCGTCGTCACCGTACAGGGGGTAGGTGGTGCGCCGCGTGTGCAGTCGGACCACCGGCACCGGGACGGCACCCCGGAGGTAGGCATGCAGGTGGGTGAGCAGGGCGTCCGGGACCACGTCCGGGCGGCCCAGGGGTGCGTGCAGTTCCGTGCGTTGCTGCGGGCCTTCCCCGGCTGCGGCGGCGGCCTGGGGTGGCAGCTTCAGGTGCCACCCGGCGTCCTTCCCGCCCGTGCGCCGGCGGAGGGTGATGCGCCGGGCGGCGAGGGAATGCTTTGGCGTGTCGAAGTAGACCGCTTCAAGGAGATCGGTATGCGGCTTGCCCGTGCGGGCCACCCCTGCCGCCTGCTCCAATGCGGGCACTGCGGCGCCAGTGTCGACGTCGTATTTTTTCTCGATCTCGAGTCCCCGGGAAGCCTCCACAGCCGTCCTTCCGCACCACCTGGTCCGCGCCAGGCCCTCCGACAGTCCGTTGGCAGTCTATTGCAGCGGCGCCGGACCGGGAGAGGTTGGCCACAAAAGCGCAAACATCAAACGTCTAACCTTTAGGATGGAGGGTATGTCCGCCACTCCCCCCGCTTCCCCGCCCGCAAGCATCCAGGCGCCCACCGCAGCCCCCGCCGCGCCGGCACCCGGCATGGCGCCTGCCAAGCCACGCTCCGCCGTCGTGTTCGGTGTCATTGCGTTGGTGCTGATCGGGCTGAACCTCCGCGCGGGCATCACCGGGGCGTCAGCCCTGCTGCACGACCTCCAGTCGGTACTGGGCTACGGGGCGTTGGTGGCGGCCATCATTCCGTCGATTCCCACACTCTGCTTCGCGGTGGCCGGCGCCGCGACGTCCTGGCTCAGCGGCAAGGTGGGTGTGGAGAAAGCCATCCTGCTGTCGCTGGCCCTGCTGGCCGGCGGCCTGTTGCTGCGCGGCATCCCCGCCACCGGCATGCTCGTGGCCGGCAGTGTGGTGGGCATGTCCGGACTGGCCATCTGCAACGTGGCCATGCCGTCCTTCATCCGCGAGCACTTCGCCTCCCGCACCTCGCTCATGACCGCCGTCTACACCGTGACCATGACCACCGGCGGCACCCTGACCTCCGTCCTGGTCGTACCCCTGGCCCAAGCCCTCGGATCCCCGTCCGCCGCGGTGGGCGCCGTCGGCATCGCTGCCGTGGCCGCCTTCCTGGGGTTCCTGCCCGTGGCACTGCACGCGCACCGCAACGCCGCCCCGGCCACGGGCCTGCGCGTGTCCCCCTGGCCGCTGTTGCGGACCCGCAAAGGTCAACTCCTCACCGCGATCTTCGCCCTTCAGGCCCTGCTCGCGTACGCCCTGCTCAGCTGGTTTCCCTACATGCTCACCACCATGGGCCTGAGCGCCTCGGACAGCGGACTGATGTTCGGGCTCATGCAGCTGGTCTCCGTTCCGGCGGGCATGGTGCTGATCGCCATCGGCTCCCGCCCGCGGATGCTGCGCCCGGCGTTCTACCTGGTGAGCATCACCATGGCCGTGGGAATCCTGGCGCTCCTGGTCCTCCCCGTGGGGCTGGCGGCCGTGCCCGCCGTCCTGCTGGGCTTTGGCCTGGGCATCTTCCCGCTGGTGATGGTCATGATCAGCCGCAGCGGCACCAGCACCGCCGAAACCACTGCACTGTCCACGCTGGCCCAGTCGTCGGGTTACCTGCTGGCCACGGTGGGCCCGTTCGGCATGGGCCTGCTGCACAGCGCCACGGGCGGCTGGATCCTGCCGCTGGTGCTGCTGCTGGCACTGGCCCTGGTACAGATTGTGGTATCCCACCTGATTACCGGCCGCGCCATGACCGGAAAGCCCGCAGGGGCAGCTCCGGTCCGGGCTGCGGACGGAAGGAAGTAACGCCATGTCCCTGAGCCCGTCAGTCCGGCCGCCGCTCGCCGCCGAAGTCACGGCCAAGCTGCGCGGGATGGTCCACTCCGGCGAGTGGGCCCTGAACCAGCGCATCCCGCCCGAACCGGAACTCATGGCCCGGCTCGGCGTCTCCCGCGGGACCCTCCGTGAAGCGGTCAAGGCCCTTGCCCACGGCGGCATGCTGGAGGTCCGGCGCGGGGACGGCACCTATGTGCGCGCCACAAGCGAGATGTCCGGCGCCGCGCAGCGGATGTACCAGGACCACACCGAGCAGCACATCCTTGAGGTGCGGCTGGGCCTGGACACCCAGGCGGCCCGGCTGGCCGCCCGCAATGCCACGGACGACGACGTCACGGCCCTGCGTGCCCTGCTCGCCAGCCGGGACCAGGCCTGGAACAACGGGGACGTCGACGCCTGGGCGGACGCCGACTGGCACTTCCACGAAGGCATCGCCCGGGCGTCCGGGAACCCGCTGCTGCACGAGCTCTACGCCAGCTTCGGAACCGCGTTCCACCAGGATCTCCTCAAGCAGCAGCGCCGGCCCGGCTTCAACGGGCTTCCGCGGGACGGCCACGAGACGCTGCTCGCTGCGATCGAGCGGCGGGATGAAGACGCTGCCGTCGCCACGGTGAACCGGAACCTGAACTCCTGCGCGGAGTGGCTGGCCGAGTAGTCCCGGCGGCACACCCTGCGGGGAAGGGCCCGCTCCGGGGTTTCCGCACCCCCAAACCATCAGTAGGCTTACCATCTGACGAAGGTTGTTCTGCCCTGCGCCGCATCCCGTGGCGCAGGGCACCCTCCGGACGATGAGGAGTACCCATGGCGCGATCAACACGCCTTAGTGATCAAGAGCTGGGCAACGAGCCCCTCCGGCAGGCGCAGGACGGCGCAGCGGCTGGCGATGGGGCACATACCGATGCCGGGCGGCCGGGCGGTGCAGCCCGCCAGGGTCAGCGCCCAGGCACCATCAGGAAAGCATCGGGCTCCAGGCCGCCGGGCGCGCTCTGGTCTGACGGCCTGGGCAGGGCAGGCACCCGCGCAGCCCAGGTTCTGCTGGTTGTGCTGGTAGTCGCCGTCTCCGTCTTCGCGCTGATGCAGATCAAGCTCCTGGTGATCCCCGCCCTGATCGCCCTGATCCTGGCAGCAGCGATCGGCCCGTTCGTGAACATGCTCCGCCGCCGCGGGATACCGGGTGGTCTGGCCACCGGCATGGCGTTCGTGGCGCTGCTGGTGATCCTGGCCGGTGTGTCCACCGTCATCTATTTCTCCGTCCGGAACCAGTGGGGCGAACTGGCGGCGCAGGCCTCCTCCGGCCTCGACGAGCTGGAGCAGTTCCTGCTGACGGGGCCCATCCCCATCGAGCGGGAACAGCTCAACCAGGCACGGGAGGCGGTGGTTCAGTTTGCCACCAGCAGCCAGGTCCGCTCCGGCGCGGTCACCGGGCTGTCCGTGGTGACCGAATTTATTGCCGGGGCCAGCCTCATGGTGGTCATCCTGTTCTTCTTCCTCAAGGACGGCGCCAAGATCTGGGACTTCTTCCTCCGCCCCTTCTCCGGCCAGCGTGAAGCCAAGCTGCGCCGGTCCGGACGCCGCACGCTCGAGGTTTTGGGCGGCTACGTCCGCGGCACAGCGATCGTGGCCCTGGTGGATACCGTGGCCATCGGTGCGGCGCTGCTGATCATGCAGGTACCGCTGGCCATTCCGCTGGCCATCATCGTCTTCATTACCGCCTTCATCCCGCTGGTGGGGGCAACGGTCGCAGGCATCCTGGCCGCCCTCGTGGCGCTTGTTGCCAACGGGCCGGTGGTGGCCCTCATTGTGGTGGCCGTCGTCGTCGCGGTCAACCAGCTGGAGGGCGACCTCCTGCAGCCGGTCGTCATGGGCAAGTCACTTCAGCTCCATGCCCTGGTGATCCTCATGGCATTGACTGCCGGCACCATCCTGGCCGGGATCGTGGGCGCGGTCCTGTCCGTGCCGCTGGCGGCGGTGGCCTGGGCCATCATCCAAGTGTGGACAGCCGAGGACCCGGACCTGAAGGACATGAACCCGGACCTGCCCCCGGCCAATACGCAACCGGTCTAGCGGACTCCGCCCCAAGCACCCCGGACACGGCAGCGGCCCGGCACTTACGTGCCGGGCCGCCGTCGTCAGCTTCTTACTGCGTGTTCGCCCTACTCGCCGCGGAGGCCTGCAAAGACGTTCTTGGGCCGCTGCATCTCGCCGTGCTTGGCGCCGAGGATGATCACCAGGGCTGCGAAGCCGGGGATGGCCCACTGCAGGAGCTTGAGCTGCTGCTGGGCCGTCTTCAATTCGTCCGAGGCCGCGCCGTGCGGCTCCGTTGCGCCTTCGGCGCCTTCACCGGCAAGCTTTTCCACCTTCTTGCCCAGGATGCCCGAGTACAGGGTCACCGCGGCGCCCACCACGGTGACCGCCGTCTTGATGACGGTGTCGCGGGCCACGCCCTCCTGCTTGGCGATGCGGCCCTTGTTCTCCCAGGCGATGGCGAGGTCCGCCACCAGGTGGGAGGCGAAAGCCGCCGTCTGGAACGGCGCCCACTTCATCCAGCCGGCACTGGAAAGCCGGGTGCGCTCGGCGGGGTCCTTGGCCTGGGCCGCCGCGCCGTTGAGTCCGATGGCGCCCATGAGTGATCCGCCAAACCATGCTGCCGCGGTCAGGTCGTGAACTGAACGGGCAATGAGGTTTCCTGCCATGATGTGCGTTCCTAACGTTGTGAACTGGTTCCGGGTTTTGCCGCTGTGCAGCGGACTTCGCTTGCCTGTTCCATCGAGGTATGGTGCGCCCATGGTAAGCACACTTACTAATATTACGAAACCCCGTCCCGGGCGGGGGCAACCGCGTAATATCGTCGCCATGGGAAAAACAGGAACATTGTTCGGCTGGGCCTTCGGGGACCCCGCCCGTGAAAGTGACGGCGGCTACGTGGACGGCCTGCAGCGCGAGGCGCTCAGGAATGCGCGGGAAACCGCCAAAGCCAAGGGCGTGGAGGCGGTCACCGGGTCCGAGGTGTTCACCGTCCTCAGCGCGGACGATTCCCTGGTGGAACTGGACAACGCCCCGGGCCAGCTGGTGGTCCGCTGCACCGTGCACGTGGAGGGACCGGGCGCGGAGAAGCTGAGGGCCGAAGGGCCCATGAACGGCTGAACCATGTCCGACGGCGATTCCACCCTCAGCCAGGCAGCAGACGCTGTCGAGGAGGCGTCCAACCACAAGGCCCTGGACGTCCTGGCCCGCACCGGATTTGCCGTCATGGCGGTGCTGCACATCATCGTTGGGGCCATCGCCGTTGCCATCGCCCTCGGCCATCCGGGCGATGCCGAACCCACCGGCGCCATCGCCCAGCTCGCGGACAACCCGTGGGGACCCGTGGTCATGTGGGGGTGCGTGGCGGCCTGCCTGGGCCTTGCCCTGTGGCAGGCCAGCGAAGCGACGTTGCGCGCCCGGAGCCTGGCCCGCAAGGAACGGCTGGCCAAGCTGGTCTCCTCGGGATTCCTGGCCATCGCATACGGCAGTGTGGGCCTTACGTTCGCCGGCTTCGCCCTGGGCCAGCGCAGCGACTCGGGAGACAACACCCGGGACTTCAGTGCCAGCCTGATGGCCAACCCTCTGGGGCCGTGGGTCCTGGTGGCGCTGGGGCTGACCATCCTGGGCATCGGCATCTACTTCATCGTCAAGGGAATCCGTCGCGGCTTCAAGGAGGAGCTGTTCCACTTCGACGGCACCCGGCGCGGCAGGCTTATCGACAGCCTGGGCGTCACCGGCCATGTGGCCAAAGGGATAGCGCTGGACCTCACGGGCCTGTTGTTCGTGATCGCCGCGGCCAAGCACCGGCCCGAGGAATCCACCGGCCTGGACGGCAGCCTCAAGGCCCTGCAGCACCACCCGTTCGGGCCCACCCTCCTGGTGGCCATTGGCGCCGGCTTCATCGCTTACGGGATCTTCGCGCTGATCCGGGCCCGGTTCGGGCGCATGTAGTCCGCCGCTTTATGGGTAGGAAGGAAGTATGACCCAGCAGCCGCGCGTTCTTTCCACCGTCACCGGGAGTGCCGGGCAGGCCTTTGCCGCCCTCTTCCGGCTCCTCAAACTCGCGCGGCCGGACCGGCCCATCCACCCCCAGGGCCTGGGCCTGGCCGGACAGCTCACCAGGACCGGCAACCCCGCACAGCCCAGCGGCATCGACTGGCTCGATTCCCCGGGGACCGACCCGGTGGTGGCCCGCTTTTCACGGTCCTTGGGCCTGCCGCAGGCGCTGCCGGACATCCTGGGCCTGGCGCTCCGGGTTTCGCCGACCAGTGCTTCCGCCGGTTCCTCGACCCCTGCCGCTGCCTCCGGTACCAACCCCGCGGACGTCCTGTTTGCCTCCACCGGCTGGGGACTGCCGGGCAGGTTCCTCCTGATGCCGCGGCTGGACATTGCGGGAGCCACCCTGACCACGCTGATGCCGTACCGCGGCCGGACGGGCCCGGTGCTGTTGGGACTGCGGACGCTGAACCTACCTTCGGGGTCGCCGGCCTCCGGCGAATGGGTGCTGGGACTGTCCTGGGCCAGACCCGGAGGGCCGTGGCGGGCGTGCGGTGAACTGCGGCTGAACGCGGGTGCGGACCCCGCGGACATCCCGCTGCGTTTCGACCCTCTTGAGAACCAGCCGCCGGGCGCCCGGACGTACGCCTGGACCCGCCGCCTGCGGAAGCCGTCCTACCGGGCCGCACGGCGGCCCGCACCTCCCGCCGTCGGACACTTGAAGGACCCCGGACACCCGACGGGGTCCGCCGAAGCACCCCACCAAAGCATGACCGGAACCGGAAGGAACTCCATGTCCACCGTCTCGCGGCTGTTCACCTCCCCCGCGGCCGACGTCTGGCGGGTCATCGCCGACGGCTGGCTGTATTCCGGCTGGGTGGTGGGCGCATCCCGGATCAGGGACGTGGACGCCGAATGGCCCCGGCAGGGTTCCCGGCTGCACCACTCCGTGGGCGCCTGGCCGCTGGTGATTGATGACAGCACCAGCGTGGCGGCCGTCGAGCCAGGCCGCTCGCTGGAACTGGTGGCGCGGGGCTGGCCGATGGGCGAGGCCAAGGTGGAGATCACGCTGGAGGACCGGGGCGACCAGTGCCTGGTGACCATCGCCGAGGATGCCATCCGCGGCCCCGGCAAGCTGATGCCGAAATTCCTGCGGGACCCGCTGATTTCGGCGCGGAACCGCGAGACCCTGCGTCGCCTGGAGCTGATGGCCGTTGGCGGCGCTGGTAAGCAACAGGGTTAGGGCATATTAAAGCAGGAACCGCGGGACCAATGGCCCCGCGGTTCCTGTCTGATGGTGCGTTGAATCGGTGCGTTAGACCTGCGCGGCCACACCGTCGCGGGAGATGTCCACCATGTCCTCGCGCGGCACCACCTTGATGCGCTCACGCTTGACCTCCACGCCGTGCGATCCCCCGGCCTCAGTGGCAGCTGCACCCAGTGCGAGTTCGTGCGCGTCCAGCGCCAGCCAGCCTTCCCAGCTGGTGAACTTCACGCCGCGTGCGTCGAGGAGTTCGGTGACGGCGTCCTCCTCCGGTGCCGAAGCGACGGGAAGGTTTTCGCGGTCTTCCAGCAGGTAGGTCACCGTCTCCAGGGCGTCGCCCTTGGTGTGGCCGATGAGGCCGACCGGCCCGCGCTTGATCCAGCCGGTGGCGTAGATGCCCGGGACGTGGTTGCCGTCGGAGTCCAGGACGCGGCCGCCGTCGTTCACCACAACGCCCTTCTTGTGGTCGAACTCCACGTCCGGGAGGGCGGAACCAAAGTAGCCGATGGCTCGGTAGACGGCCTGGACCGGGTAGTCCACGTACTCGCCGGTGCCGCGGGCGTTGCCGGTGCCGTCCAGCTCGGTGCGCTCAAACTTGATGCCGGCCACCTTGCCCGGGGTCTCGGCGTCGTCATAGATCTCCACCGGGCTGTGCAGGAAGTGCAGGTGCAGGCGGCGGGACGCCTTGAGCTCGGAGACGTCCTCGGGCTGCTCGGCAATCCAGTTGGTGAGCGTGCCCACCATTGTCTTGGTCTGGTTGTTGGTCTGGATCTGGCGGTCCGATTCCTCGTCGAACTCGAAGTCCTCCGGGTACAGGATGATGTCTACGTCCTTGGAGTGGGACAGCTCGCGCAGCTCCAGCGGGGTGAACTTGACCTGGGCGGGGCCGCGGCGGCCGAAGACGTGCACGTCGGTGACCGGGGAAGCCTTCAGGCCGGCGTAGACGTTGTCCGGGATCTCGGTGGTGAGGAGGTCGTCGGCATGCTTGGACAAAACACGGGCCACGTCCAGGGCCACGTTGCCGTTGCCGATCACCGCGATTTCCTTGGCCTCGAGCGGCCATTCGCGCGGGACATCGGGGTGGCCGTCGTACCAGGAGACGAAGTCGGCGCCGCCGAACGAGCCCTCCAGCTCGATGCCGGGGATGTTCAGGTCCGCGTCCTTGATGGCGCCGGTGGCGAAGATGACGGCGTCGTAATGGGTCCGGAGGTCCTCGATGGTGAGGTCCGTGCCGTAGTCCACGTTGCCGAAGAAGCGGATGTCGCCGCGGTCCAGCACCTTGTGCAGGGCGTTCACGATGCCCTTGATGCGGGGGTGGTCCGGGGCCACGCCGTAGCGGATCAGGCCGTAGGGTGCCGGGTAGCGGTCAAAGAGGTCGATGCTGACGGTCAGCTCGCCGCTTTTGACGGCTTCGCTCTTGGTGAGGATGTCGGCGGCGTAGACGCCGGCCGGGCCGGAGCCCACGACGGCGACGCGCAGCGGACGCGCAGCAGTTCCTACGGTGGTGCTGGATGACACGGCTGTGTTCCTTTTCTTCGTTCCGGCCCAACTGGCTCGCATTTGTTGTCGTTTTGACGGCTCAGAACGACAACAACTGCCAGTCAGTTGGGTGGGGCTAGGTGGTGAGGACGGTCTTGCGGGGGCTGTTCGGGGTGGTGGTGCTGTAGTCAGCGGTTTTGAAGTGCGACGGCGCGAAGGGGCTCACGCGCACCACGTCACCGATGACAATCACGGCAGGATTTGCGACGCCGGCCGCCTGGGCCTGGTCGGCGATGGAACCGAGCGTGCCAATGGTGACGCGCTGGTCCGGCAAATAGCCGTTTTCCACGATACCAACCGGGGTGTCCTGCGGCAGGCCGGCTTCGCCCAGCGCGGACGCGGATTCGCGCAGCTGGCCCACGCCCATGAGCAGGACGATCGTGTGGTCCGGACGGGCGGGTACCTCGGAGAGTTCCTCGTGGCCGGTGACCACGCTGAAGCCCTTGGCCAGGCCGCGGTGGGTGACGGGAATTCCGGCTGCTGCGGGAACGGAGATTGCCGAGGTGACGCCGGAGACCACTTCAACCTCGACGCCGTGCTGGCGGCAGTATTCGGCTTCCTCGCCGCCGCGGCCCAGCACGTAGGGGTCCCCGCCCTTGAGCCGGACAACGCGGTGTCCCTTGAGGGCTTCCTCGACGAGGATCCGGTTGATCCCAGCCTGCGGAACGGGGTGGTGGCCGGGGGTCTTGCCGACTTCGATGATCCGGACGTCCGGGGCGAGTTCGTTGAGCAGTCCGCGGGGGCCCAGGCGGTCGGCGACCACGACGTCGGCCTGGCCCAGGAGACGGCGGCCGCGGACCGTGATGAGGCCCGTATCGCCGGGACCGCCGCCAACCAGCGCGACGGATCCCTGGTGTGCGCGGCGGCGGCGCAGCGGCAGGTCGCCGGTTTCGAGGGCGGTGGCCACGGCATCGCGCACGGCCATGGCCCGCCGCGGGTCGCCGCCGGCGTTGATGGCGATCTTGACGTCGTCGACCTCCGCAACGGCGGGAGTCCAGGCGGCGGAAGCTTCATGGTTGGAGGCGTTGACGCACCAAACGCGCTGTGCCTCGGCGTCGGCCGACACCTGGGCGTCCACGGCGGAATCGCCGGTGGCGGTCTGGACGAACCACACGCCGTCGACGTCGCTGGAAAGGTAGGGCCGCGCTTCCCAGGTGAGCAGGCCGGCGCCGGCCATCTCCAGCAGCGCGGGCGAGGCAACCGGAGCCACGACGGTGACCACGGCCCCGGCGTCGAGCAGCCCCTTGGCGCGGCGGGCGGCAACGGGGCCGCCGCCCACCACCAGCACCGGGCGGCCGAGCAGCCGCAGCGCCGTGGGGTAAATGTCCTGAATTGCCATGAATCAACGGTAGGTCCGCGTCACATTCGCCCACAAAGGCCGAGCAACACCAGTTCACGTAAGGTAATGCTGCGTCACAAACGTTTAGCCGCAGCGGCGAGGAACCTGCCCCTGCGGACGATGATGCGCTCCAGGTACCGGGCCAGGAACAGGCGCTCGACGGCGCGGCCCAGGACCCCCAGCGGGGCGGTGAACTCCACCCGGTCAACCATCAGGCTTCCCGTGGCAGTAGGCGCGAATTCGTGGACGTGCCGGAAGGCCTTGAAGGGGCCCTTGACCTGTTCGTCGGTAAAACTGCGCGGGTAATCGAAGGCGGTAATGCGGCTGGTCATGGTGAGCGGTATGCCGAGGTGCCTGGCTCGCCACGTTACTTCCTGGCCTTCCCCGATAAGCCCGGTTGTCACCCCTCCCACCGCCCGCTCGCCCGCTGTCCGCTGCGACTCCAAGTGGATGTCAATGCTGCGCGCCCGGTCGAAGAGCTGCTCCACGGGGAGCGGGGACGCGGTGCGGCACTCGAAGCTGGCGGTCATGGCGCCAGTCTGCCACGGCCCGCCCTGGTGGGCGCCGGCGGTCGCGGGGCACTTTGGCGCGTTCCGGCGTCGAACCGGCCCTGAAACCCGGCGTGTCCGTGTCAAAGTGCCCCGGTTCCGTCAGGTCAGGGCACAGAACAGTCAGAGCACAGGACAGCAGAGAGCCCGACGGCGGGACTCGCCTTCGGGCTCTCAGGTGCCTGGGTGCGGGCTGACTTAGCGGGTGCTGCCGGCCAGGAGGCCGCGGCGGCGCAGGAGGCGCTTCTCGATGGGGCCGAACACCAGAAGCTCAATCAGGATGCCGACCGCGAGGATCAGCAGGATGGCGGCCATGACCACGCCCATGTCGGACAGGGTCCGGCCCTGGTCCAGCAGCGACCCCAGGCCGAAGCCGATGGTGCCGCCCACAGCGATGATCTCCGCGGCCATGAGGGAGCGCCAGGAGAAGGCCCAGCCCTGTTTGAGGCCGCCCAGGTAGCCCGGCAGCGCGGCCGGGAGGACAATCTGCAGGGCCATCTGCAGCCGGGACGCGCCAAGCACCGTGCCCACCCGGCGGTACTGCGGCGGGATCTGGTCCACACCGGAGATGAGCCCGTTGATGATGGACGGGATGGCCCCCATGAACACCACGAAGTACACGGTGGCGTCAGTAAGGCCGAACCAGATGATGGCCGCGGGGACCCACGCCACGGAGGGCAGGACCTGCAGTCCCGAAATGAGCGGTCCAAACGCGCGCCGCAACGGTGCCACCTGGGCCAGCAGCAGGCCGACCGGCGTGGCGATGGCCACCGAAATCAGGAAGCCCACCACGCCGCGCTGCAGCGACGTCCAGACTGATTCCTGGAACTTGCCGTCGCCCCAGAGAACGCCCAGCTGGCCAAGGACGTCCAGCGGCCCGGGAACCAGGTCGCGCCGTTTGACGCCCAGGGACACGTAGAACTGCCAGACCAGCACCAGCACCAGCAGCGCGGCTACGGGCAGGAGGATGCGGCTCCAGTCGATCCGGTGTTTGCGGTCGGCGTCGGACTGCAGCGAGTCAAGGCCGGATTCCAGCTCCCGGAGGTCCTCGTTGCCGGTGGACGTCCGGGTCAGGGCGGCATGGACTGGCTCGCGGGTTTTGGTTTCGTCGGGCTCAACCACCGGCGCGGAGCCGGACAGGGACTTACTTGGCATGGCGGCGAATCTCCTCCCGCAGCCGGGCGGTGATGACCCCGGTCAGCTGGCCGGCGAGCCCGGCGTCGGTTCGGTGTTCCTCGGTGACGGCCCATTCCTGGACCACGCGGCCGGGGCGCGAGGACAGCAGCAGGACGCGCTGGCCCAGCCGGACGGCCTCGCGGACGTTGTGGGTGACGAAGACGATGGTGCGCCCGGTTTCCTTCCAGATGCGTTCCAGCTCGTCGTGCAGCAGGTCGCGGGTGATTGCGTCCAGCGCGGCGAACGGCTCGTCCATGAGCAGCAGCTGCCGGTCCTGGGCCAGCGAACGTGCCAGCGAGACGCGCTGCCGCATGCCGCCGGAGAGCTCGTGCGGGCGCTTGTCCCCCGCCGTCCCCAGGTGCACCAGTTCCAGGAGCTCCTGGGCCTTGGCCTTGCGCTCGGCCTTGCCCACCCCGCGGAGCTTGAGGGCCAGCTCGATGTTTTCCCGGGCGGTGAGCCACGGGAAGAGGGCGGCGTCCTGGAACATGAAGGCGGCGCCGTCGCTAGGTACTTCCAGGGCGCCCGACGTCGGCGCTTCGAGTCCCGCGATGATGTTCAGGAGGGTGGATTTGCCGCAGCCGGAGGCACCGAGGAGGGCAACGAACTCGCCCTGCTTGATGTTGGCGTTGACGTCGTCCAGTACCGGGGCGCCGTCGCCGAAGCGCTTGCCCAGGTGTTCCAGTACGACTGGCATGGTGCCGTCCTTAGGTAGTGGGGGTGGGTCAGTCCTGGCCGAGTCCGGCCGCAGAAATCTTGTCGGTACCGCCGGTGACCTGGTTGAGGGCACGGAGGTCGAAGAGGCCGTTGATGTCGGCCTTCTTGGTGGTGCCGGCCTCCACGCCGTCCTGGAGGAGCTTGGAGTAGCTGCCGGCCAGGGGGTCCAGGGTGAAGGTGATGTTGGCCAGCGACCTGGTAAGGACATCTCCCGGCAGTGCTGCCCCGGCGGTTTCCTGCAGGGCGGAGTTGATGAGCTCCGCCTTCTGGCCGGCCGGCGCCGAATTGAGCCACGCTACCGATTCCGCGTTCCCCTTCAGCAGCGCCTTGACCGTGTCCGGGTGGTCCGCGGCGAACTTCTGGTTCACGATCAGGATGGTGGTGGGGAACTCGCCCGGCTTGCCGGTGCCGGTTCCGTCCCACAGGTCCTTTTCGTCCACCAGCACCTGGGCGCCGGCCTGGAGCACCAATCGTGAGGCCCACGGCTCAGGCAGCCACGCGCCGTCGAGCTTTCCGTCCTGGAACAGCTTGAGGGACTGGGCGTTGTCTGTGGGGTTGATGGCGACATCGCCGCTGCCGTCCACGTTGGTCTTGTAGCCCTGCTTGCTGAGCCAGGCCCGGAGGGCCACGTCCTGCGTGCCGCCGAGCTGCGGGGACGCGAGCGTCTTGCCCTTGAGGTCGGCGGCGGAGTTGATCCCGGGCCTGACCACCAGCTGTGCACCGCCCGCCGCGGCGCCCGCAATCACCCGCACGGACTGGCCCTGGCTCTTGGCGAACGAGTTGATGGCCGGATTGGGGCCGATGTAGGCGGCGTCGATGGCACCGGCATTCAGGGCCTCGATGGCTGCCGGGCCGGCGTTGAAGGTTTCGGTGCTGAGCCTGGTGCTGCCCAGGGCGTGCGCGAGGAACCCCTTTTTGATGCCCACCAGGGCCGCGGCGTGGGTGACGTTGCCGAAGTAGCCCAGCTTCAGTTCCGCGGCCGGGGTGGGCTCGGCGGCCTGCGCCTCGCTGTTGCGGGAAATGTTCGAGGCCACGATGGCGCCGACGGCGATCAGCAGGACCAGCCCGATGGCCAAGGCAGCCTCGACGGCGCGCCTGCGCGTGGGAACCGCGCTTTCGCCTGCCACGATGCGGGTCATCCCGGGCTTGGAACTAGTCATTGTTTCACCATAGGGAGTGGCCCAAACGCGTTCAACGACGCGGAAACGGGGGGTCACGGACGTTCATCTAGCGTCACATTTGGCCGCACTCCTGCCCTGTTTCGCAGATTCAGTTGCCTTTGACGTTGACCAGCTGCCGCAGCTTGTGCCGCACCGTGACCAGGTCCGCGGCATCCTGCATGACCTGGTCGATCGGCTTGTACGCGGCCGGGATTTCGTCAATGAAGGCCTCCGAGGCGCGGAACTCGATGCCCCGCATGGCCCGCTTCAGCTCCTCCAGCGTGAAGGCCTTCCGGGCAGCGTTCCGGGAGTACTCACGCCCCGCCCCGTGCGGTGAGGAGTTCAGCGACGCCGGGTTGCCACGGCCCACCACAACATACGACGCCGTCCCCATGGACCCGGGGATAAGTCCGGGATCTCCGGGGGCGGCTTTGATGGCGCCCTTGCGGGACACCCACACGGACTTGCCGTAGTGCGTTTCCTGCTCGGTGAAGTTGTGGTGGCAGTTGATCCGCTCGCGTTCGCGGACCGGCCCGCCCACCCAGTGGCTGAACTGGGTTCTTACGCGGTCCATCATCTCCTCCCGGTTCAGCAGGGCGAAGTGCTGGGCCCAGCGCAGCTCGGCAATGTACCGCTCGAACTGCGGGGTTCCCTCGTCCAGGTACGCGAGGTCCGGGTGCGGCAGGTAGATCTGGTTCTTGCGGCTGATAAGCCGGGCGACGCCGATGTGGTGCTGGGCGATCCTGTTACCGATGCCCCGCGAGCCCGAATGCAGGAAGAGCCACACGCCGTCGTCCTCATCTGCGGACACCTCGATGAAGTGGTTCCCCGAGCCCAGGGACCCCAGCTGCAGCTCCCACTTGGGAACGTACTGGGCAGGGTTGAAACCGGCCTTCGCGGCCCGCTGCTTCAGCTCCGCGATCCGCGGCTGCGCCGTGGGAAGGACCTGCCTGTTGTTATGCCCTGCCGATAAGGGGATGACCCGCTCGATGTCCTCCCGGAGGCGCTTGCGGTCCTTGGGCAGGTCCTTCACGGAGTACTGGGTGCGGACCGCGATCATGCCGCAGCCGATGTCCACGCCAACCGCGGCCGGAATGATGGCGCGCAGCGTGGGGATGACGGAGCCCACGGTGGCGCCCATGCCCAGGTGCGCATCCGGCATCAGCGCCAGGTGCGGGTAGATGAACGGCAGGGCCGCGGTCATCACTGCCTGCTCGCGGGTCTTGTCATCCAGGATGGACGCCCAGTTGAGGAGCTTCGGGCTGATGGTCTCCATGCTTTCGCCTCCTCTGACAACCTTACGAGACGGCAAAACCGCGGCTTGTTCGCGCGTCAGAACCTTCACGGTCCGGATCTGCGAACAAGCCGCGGTTTCGAAAGGAGTACCTAGATGCTGTAGCGCTCGTCCTCGTGGTCGCCCGGGTGGTCCTTGACCAGGCCGGCGGCCAGCGTGTTGCCGTCCAGCGGGTCGATCACCAGGAATGCGCCGGTGCGGCGGTGGTGCAGGTAGTTCTCCAGCGGCAGCGGGGCGGCGAGCCGGAGCTGCGCGTGCCCGATGTCGTTCAGTTCCAGGCTGGAGGCGCCTTCAAGCTTGAAGGTGGCCAGGTCCAGCTTGCCGGAGACGCTGCGGACCATCGCCTGCACCGTCCGGGTGCCGTGCTTGACCAGCACCTTCTGGCCTTCGCGGAGCGGCTTCGGGGACAGCCAGCACAGGGCGGCGTACAGGTCGGCGGAAGCCTCGCGGACGGTGCCGGCGGCCGCGATGGTGTCACCGCGTGCGACGTCGAACTCGTCCGCCAGCCGGATGGCCACCGACTGCGGGGCGGCGGCTTCCTGCAGGGAAGCCCCGGCAAAGTCGATGCCCACCACGGTGGTGGTCCGCGGTGCCTGGCCCGGTGTCAGCACGGACACCTGGTCCCCCACCTTCACGGAGCCTTCGGTGATCTGGCCGGCGTAGGCGCGGTAGTCGCGGAAGGCCTCCACATCCAGGCCGGCGGCGACGGCGTCGGGGGCCAGGGCGCCCTGCGGCCGGATGACCAGCTGCACCGGGAAGCGGAAGCTTTCCAGGTGGCTTTCCAGTTCATCGGCGGCGGGCAGGGTCTCCAGGACCTCCAGCAGTGCGGGGCCGGTGTACCAGGGGGTGCGCTCGGAGCGCTCCACCACGTTGTCGCCGTCGAGAGCGGAGACCGGGATGACCAGGAGGTCGCTGATGCCGTCGGCGCCCAGGCCCAGTTCGCGGCCCACCTGCTGCACGTCGGCTTCGATCCCGCGGAACACGGACTCGCTGAAGTCCACCAGGTCGATCTTGTTCACGGCCACGATCACGTGCGCCACGCGCAGCAGCTGCAGCACGGACAGGTGCCGGCGGGTCTGCTCCAGCACACCCTTGCGGGCGTCGATGAGCACGACGACGGCATCCGCAGTGGACGCGCCGGTCACCGTGTTCTTGGTGTACTGCACGTGCCCGGGGCAGTCGGCCAGGATGAAGCTGCGCTGGTCGGTGGCGAAGTAGCGGTAGGCCACGTCGATGGTGATGCCCTGTTCGCGCTCGGCGCGCAGGCCATCGGTCAGCAGGGCCAGGTCGATCCCGCCCTTGTCGCCGCCGAAACCGCGGTCGGCCGAGGTGCGGGCGACGGCGTCGAGCTGGTCAGCCAGGATGGCCTTGGAATCGTGAAGGAGGCGGCCCACCAGAGTGGACTTGCCGTCGTCGACCGATCCTGCCGTGGCGAAGCGGAAGAGCGTGGTGGGCAGGGCCGTTTCCAGGTCTGCCGGGAGAACTGCTTCGGTGGTCATTAGAAGTACCCGTCCTTCTTGCGGTCTTCCATGGCGGCCTCGGAGATGCGGTCATCTGCGCGGGTGGCGCCACGTTCGGTCAGGGTGGAGGCGGCGACTTCCACCACGACGTCGGACACGGTGTAGGCGTTGGATTCCACAGCGCCGGTGCAGGACATGTCCCCCACTGTGCGGTAGCGGACGGTCTTGGTGATGACTTCCTCGCCGTCGCGGGGCTGGGACACTTCGCCCACCGCGCGCCACATGCCGTCGCGGGCGAAGACCTCACGCTCGTGGGCGTAGTAGAGGCCCGGCAGCTCGATGTTCTCGCGTTCGATGTAGCGCCAGATGTCCAGCTCGGTCCAGTTGCTGATGGGGAAGGCCCGGACGTGCTGGCCCACGGTGTGGCGGCCGTTGTAGAGGTTCCACAGCTCGGGGCGCTGGTTGCGCGGGTCCCACTGGCCGAACTCGTCGCGGAGGCTCAGGATGCGCTCCTTGGCGCGGGCCTTGTCCTCGTCGCGGCGGCCGCCGCCGAACACGGCGTCGAACTTGTTCTGCTGGATGGCGTCCAGCAGGGGGACGGTCTGCAGCGGGTTCCGGGTGCCGTCGGCGCGCTCGGCCAGCTCGCCGCGGTCGATGAACTCCTGGACGGAGCCCACCACCAGCTTCAGGCCCAGCCGCTCAACAGTGCGGTCGCGGAAGTCGATGACCTCGGGGAAGTTGTGGCCGGTGTCCACGTGCAGCACGGGGAACGGCACCTTGCCGGGCCAGAACGCCTTGGTGGCCAGGTGCAGCATCACCACGGAGTCCTTGCCGCCGGAGAACAGCAGCGCGGGCTTCTCGAACTCGGCAACAACCTCGCGGATGATGTGGATGGCCTCGGACTCCAGGGTGTCCAGGCTGGACAGGCGCGTGGATACGGCGGCGTCAGTCACCTGGGTCTCCTCGGTAAGTGAAGTGCTCATACGTGTAGTCCGCATTCTGTCTTGTCGGTTCCTGCCCAGCGGCCGGCGCGGGGGTCCTCGCCGGGTGCCACCTTGCGGGTGCAGGGCTGGCAGCCAATGGAGGGGTAGCCCTGGGAAAGCAGCGGGTTGACGGGCAGGAGGTTGTCGTCGGAGTACTGGACCAGCTGGTCGAATGTCCAGGCGGCCATGGGGTTGACCTTGACCAGGCCGTTCTTCTCGTCCCAGCCGATCAGCGGCGTGTTGGTCCGGGTGGGGGCTTCGTCGCGGCGGACGCCGGTGAACCAGAGCTCGTAGCCGGCCAGGGTGCGCTGCAGCGGGGCCACCTTGCGGAGGGCGCAGCACTGGGCGGCGTCGCGGGCAAAGAGGTCCTTGCCCAGGAGCCGGTCCTGCTGCTCCACGGTGTTTTCGGGGAGCACGTCCACCACGTTGACGCGGAGGTTCGCGGCCACCTCGTCACGCGTGGCGTAGGTTTCCGGGAAGTGGTAACCGGTCTCCAGGAAGAGGACGTCGACGCCTGGCATCTGGTCCGCCACCAGGGCGGGCAGGACGGCGTCGGCCATGGAGCAGGCGACGGCGACGGCGGGCAGTTCGAAGTTGCGCTCCACCCAGGCGATGACATCGCGGGCAGGGGCGTCCCAGCCGAGCTCGGCAGCGCCGGCTTCAGCCAGCGCCTTGAGCTCCTCGACGGGACGCTTGGCGGGTGCGGGTGCCAGGTGTTTTGCCATTACTGCAATGCCTCCTCGTCTGCTGCGTGGGCCCATTCGGCGAAGGTCTGGCCTTCGGCACGGTCGGCCACGAACCGGCGGACCACCCGCTCCACGTAGTCTGGCAGGTCGTCCACGTACACCTTCAGGCCGCGGACGGTGCGTCCCAGCCCTGCTTCCTCGCGGTCGTTGGAAGCCAGCCCGCCGCCCAGGTGGACCTGGAAACCCGGGGAGGGGTCGCCGTCGGGCGTTGGCAGCATCATGCCCTTCAGCCCGATGTCCGCCGTCTGGATGCGGGCGCAGGAGTTGGGGCAGCCGTTGATGTGCAGCGAAAGTGCCTGCGGCAGCTCGCCCGAGCCGGCGAGGTCGGCCAGGCGGCGCTCCAGCTCGGCCACGGCCGTGGCGGCGGTGTGCTTGGTCTCCACAATGGCCAGCTTGCAGTACTCGATGCCGGTGCAGGCGATGGTGCCGCGGCGGAACACGGACGGGCGGGCGGACAGGCCCAGGGCGTCCAGTTCAGCCACCAGGGGCTCAACCTGTTCCTTCTCGACGTCCAGGACCACCAGCTTCTGGTGCGGGGTGGTGCGCAGGCGCCGGGAGCCGCGGGCCTCAAGGGTGTCCGCGAGCTTGACCAGCTGGGCACCGGACAGCCGGCCGGCCAGCGGGGTGGCGCCGATGAAGAACTTGCCGTCCTTCTGCTCGTGCACGCCGATGTGGTCGCCCGGTGCGGTGGGCTTGGGCGCGGCGGGACCGTCGGCCAGCTTGTAGCCCAGGTATTCGTCCTCGAGGATCTGGCGGAACTTCTCCGGACCCCAGTCAGCCAGCAGGAACTTCAGGCGGGCCTTGGTGCGCATGCGGCGGTAGCCGTAGTCACGGAAGATGCTGGTGACGCCCAGCCACACGTCCGCGGCCTGCTCCGGCTTCACGAACGCGCCCAGGCGCTTGCCGAGCATCGGGTTGGTGGACAGCGCGCCACCCACCCATAGGTCGTAGCCGGCGCCGAATTCGGGGTGCTTCACACCAACCAGGGCGCAGTCGTTGATCTCGTGCACCACGTCCTGGCTGGGGTGGCCGGTGATGGCGGTCTTGTACTTGCGCGGGAGGTTGGACAGCAGCGGGTTGCCGATGAACCGCTCCCCCAGCTCCTCGATGAGCGGGGTGGGGTCGATGATCTCGTCCTTGGCGATGCCCGCCACGGGCGAGCCCAGGATGACGCGGGGAACGTCCCCGCAGGCCTCGGTGGTGGACAGGCCCACGCCTTCCAGGCGGTTCCAGATCTCGGGGATGTCCTCCACGCGGATCCAGTGCAGCTGGATGTTCTGGCGGTCGGTGAGGTCGGCGGAGTCGCGGGCGAAGTCCACGGAGATCTGGCCGATGACGCGCAGCTGCTCGGTGGTCAGGGCGCCGCCGTCGATCCGCACGCGCAGCATGAAGTACTTGTCCTCGAGCTCGTGCGGCTCAAGCGTTGCGGTCTTGCCGCCGTCGATCCCGGGCTTGCGCTGGGTGTACAGGCCCCACCAGCGGAACCGGCCGTGCAGGTCCTGGCCGGGGATCGCGTCGAAGCCCTCTTTGGCGTAGATGGTCTCGATACGCTCGCGCACGTTCAGGCCGTCGTCTTCCTGTTTCCAGGTTTCGTTGGCATTCAGGGGCGTCTTGCCGTCCACCTTCCACTGCCCGTGCGGCTTCGCAGCAGGACGGGACGGGCGGGCGGGGCGCTTGGTGGCAGCGGAGTCCGCGGACGCTCCGGCTAGAGCTGTATCAGTCATGCATCGACTGTAGGTCCCGCCCGAATTGCGTCACAAAGGGCCGGAAACGCTAAGTCACCTAGGGAAATATTTCGTCACGAAACGCCGGAGGGCCTTGAAGATGCCACCCTCCTGTGCATCCGCGGCGGGTGCGGCCGGGGCCGGTGCGGCGGCTTCCAGGGGTGCCGCTGCCGGTGCTTCCGCAGGGGTCCCGTTCATCGTTGCGACGGCGGCGTCGTACCTGTCCAGCGCGATGTCGGCGAGCACGGGGGACGGCAGCAGGGGTTCGGTCACGACGTCGGCTCCTGCCTTGGCGAGCTGGTCGTGGAAGAAGCCCGGCGCCAGGAGGTAGGAGGCAATCACCACCCTTCCGCCGACGTCGACGGCCCCGGCGGACTCCCCCGCCCCGGCACCTCCTTCAAGTTCCTCCCGAAGCATCGCGACGGCGTCGGGCACTGAGGGCTTGGCCGAGGCACCGTAGGCGGCCACGATCCGGTTGGACCGGAGCTCCTGGAGCTGGCGCAGCAGCTCCTCCACGCTGACGGCGGCGTTGGGGTTGGACGAGCCGGCGGCGGCAAGGACGATGACGTCGTTGTCCGTGGTCCCGGCTTCGCGCAGCCGCTGGTCCAGCAGTCTGGCGAGCCGCGGGTCGGGACCCAGCGGTGCGGCGGCCGCACTGTCCGGACGGCTCTTCACGGCCCGCGCGATGTCCACCTTCACGTGGTAACCAACGCTGAGCAGCAAGGGAACCACCACGGCGGCCTCCCCCTCCGGCAGGCCCGCCACCACATCCACCAGGTCCGGCTGCTGGACGTCCACATAGGCTTCCCGGACGTCGAGGCCTGGCCGCAGTTCAGCAATGGCGGCGCGCAGGGCGTTGACCTCCGCGGCCCCCTGTGTGTTGGACGTCCCATGGGCACAGGCGATCATGATGGGGCTGTTCATAGGGGCTAGCGTAACGTTGGAGCCGCCCTGTCCGCCCTCTTTGAAATACCGGGGACGCCCCATGACATTCGCCTTTGACAACTCCCCGGTGTGGCTGGATCTGCTGGGCGTGTTTTTCTTTGCCGTCTCGGGCTCGCTGCTGGCGGCGCGGAAGCAGATCGACATTGTGGGATCGCTGCTGCTCGCTTCCCTGGTGGGGCTCGGCGGAGGCGTCATCCGGGACATCATCCTGGCCATTGTTCCGGCGGCCTTCACCAATCCGGCGTACCTGGCCCCGCCGCTGCTGGCCACCGTGCTGGTCTTCTTCCTGTTCTCCAGCGTGCAGCGCTACACGTCCCTGCTGATCCTGTTCGACGCCGCGGGCCTGGCCCTGTTCTGCATGACCGGCACGCTCAAGGCGCTGGCAACGGGCCTTAACCCGGTGGCGTCCGTGCTGCTGGGGGTGACGACGGCGGTGGGCGGCGGGCTGCTGCGGGATATCACCGCCAATGAGGTTCCCGAACTGTTCAACCCCAAGGACATCTACGCGCTGCCGGCATTTTTAGGGGCTGCCATGACTGCCGTGCTCTGGGTCTTCGGCGTGTTCAACGTCCTCACGGCGGCCGCCATCGCGGCAGTGGTTTTCACGTTCCGGGTCCTGGCGTGGCGGCGTTCCTGGCAGGCCCCCCTCGCAGTCCGCGGGTGGCACCGGCGCGGCACCGATCCAGGGCTGTGAGTGCTGCCCCGGTGTCATTTTGGGGTGCTCCGCATTGGCTAGGATATGAGCATGACTGACATGTTCCTCGAGAAGTTCCGTGCGCTTGTTCCGAAGTATCTCGAGGATGAATGGCAGGAAGAGGACGGCCTGACCCCTGAGGAACTGGATAAGGCCCTCGCCGGGCACCAGTTCCAGATCCCCTTGGTTTTGCGCGAGTTCTACCTGGCCCTTGGCGGCTGCGAGGACCTCATGGAGGCCTACCACTACTTCTGGGACCCCGAAGAGCTCGAGGTCGACGACGAGGGCTTCCTCATGTTCCTCGAGGACGAAGAGGAACAGTTCACCTGGGGCTTCCGCGTAGGAGACCTCAGCGTCCCCGATCCCATCGTGTACCGCCGCAACAATGCCCGCGGCCAGTGGAAGTCCGAGGAAGGCACCTTCTCCGAATTCGTCTTCGACATGTTCGAGTGGGCGTTCGAGGACGAAGAGGAAGAGTAGGGACTCCCCGCTTCGGCTGGGCTGCCTTGCTGCGGTCCTGGGGCACTGCTGCGGTCCTGGGGCACTTTGACACGGACACGCCGTGATCCCAGCCTGTTTTGCCAACTGTCGCGGCCAAAGTGCCCCGCGGCCGCGGGAACTCACCGCGCACTGAATGATCCCCGCCGGCTCTGTTCCAGCACCGCCAGGACCTGGTCCACCATCACCTCGGGATGGTGGACCACATCCGCATAGCCGAACCTCAGGCAGAGACGCCCGCCAATCACTGTGGCATTGTTGCGTGCCCTGTCCTTCTTAACCTGCTTTGCCTCCAGGTGGCTGGCGCCGTCGGTTTCCACCACCAGGAAATCCTCAATCAGGAAGTCCACTTCACCCACCCCCGGGAGCTCCACGTGCCGGCGGACATGGAGGCCGGCCCTGTGGAAGTGGTAGTTGGCCAAGACTTCCAGGAGCGAGTCCGCCCGCGGAATTACGTGATCCAGGACTGACCGGGCACGGGCGTTGCGGTTCCCGGGAAGCTTGCGCCGCAGGAAGTCCACCGTCACATCTCCGCGTTGCGCGGCGCACTGGACCATTACCAGCGCCTCCAGTTCCGGCAGGCAGTGCAGGGCATGGATGAGGACGTCGGCCAGGCCTGCCACCGGCAGCCAGGGATGGACAGGGTGGCGGATCCGGCCGTGGGTGAGGGTGTCCGGCACTGTCTTCCTGTGCCCAGGGCTCAGATGGACCACACCCGCCTTCTCCAGGGTCCACAGCTGATAAACGGGGGCAGCGGAAAGGCAGGTCACGAGCGCATTGTGCTGCAGCGCCAAACCGAGCACGCCGCCTTCCACCGGCAGGCCATAAACACCCCGCCGGAACCTCACGATGAGGCCTGCTGCCAGGAACTTGTCCACCCGCGTTCTGGGGAACCCCGCCCGGTGCAGTGCTGCAGTCCGGGCCACCCCTCCCCGGCGACGGAGAAAAGCCTCAATATCCATGGCTCCACGGTCCCCTGTACCTTGCCGCAAGCGACAGTTCCGGGCCGCGCCATGTGGAGAACCTGCAGTCGTGGGGCACTTCGACACGGACCCGCCGCGGGTTCAGCCCTGTATGCAGGGGGCGGCCCTCAATGTGCCCCACGACGGCCGCAAAGGCAGCCCTGAAAAATCTTTGACACCTGCAGTAACAAGGGACTTGCGCGTTATGACAAAGCTGTCATAAGCTATTCACGGATCCGCTAAACGCCTCCGGCGGGTCTGATGCGAACGGAGAGATGGCCCCGGTTCACAGCAGCTTCGGTTGTTGAGGACCGGGGCTGTCCCGTTAAGCGGGGGCACAAGAAGAAGCCCGGCACCAACTGGATAACCAGGGGAACCGGGCTCCTAAAACCAAGGATCAGCTGGCGCGGTCCACCACGGCCAGCGCGAAGTTGGACAGCGACTCCTTGACCACGCCCTCGGGCAGCGGGGCCAGGGCAGCGATGGCTTCGTCAGCCCAGCGGCGTGCCACCACCCAGGACTGAGCAGTGACAGGGTGCTCGCGCAGCCCGGCCACGGCGGCAGCCAGTGCATCATCAGAGGACAGGTCGCCGTCAATCAGCGTCAAAAGGTCGACGGCGGACTGGTCACCGTCAGCGGCAGCCTTGCGCAGGAGCAGGACGGGCAGGGTGGGAACGCCTTCACGCAGGTCCGTTCCGGGCGACTTGCCGGACTTCACCTTCACGCCGGTGACATCGATGACGTCGTCGGCCAGCTGGAACGCGACGCCCACCTTCTCGCCGTACTCCACCAGGATGTCCTCAAAGGCCTCGTCGGCGCCGGAGAAGATGGCACCGAACTGGCCGGAAGCTGCCACCAGCGAGCCGGTCTTGTCCGCGATCACGGAGAGGTAGTGCTCCACCGGATCCTCGTCAGGGCGGGGCCCCACCGTTTCGTGCAGCTGGCCCAGGCACAGCCGCTCAAACGTGCGGGCCTGGATGCCCAGCGCACGCCCGCCGAGTTCGGACACCAGGATGGAGGCCCTGGCGAAGATCAGGTCGCCCGTCAGGACGGCCACGGAGTTGCCCCATACTTCGTGGGCCGTAGGGGCGCCGCGGCGGAACGGCGCGGAGTCCATGACGTCATCGTGGTACAGGGTTGCCAGGTGCGTCAGTTCCACCACGACGGCGGCCTGCACCACTGCGGGCAGGGATGCGTCCCCGAGGTGGGCGCAGAGCAGGGTCAGCAGCGGCCGGATGCGCTTGCCGCCGGCTTCCACCAGGTGGCGCGACGTTGCGTCAGCCAGCGGATCCGAATTGGCGATGGCTTCCCGGAGTTTCTTCTCCACCTTGGCCAGGTTGTTGGTGATGGCCGGCCCCAGCTCGGCGTCCCCCGCGATGGCCGCGAAGCCTGCCGGCAGCTGGAGGCCCGTGGCAATGGCGGTGGTGTTGAGGCTGGGTTCGGAGTCCGGCAGGCCGTGCCCGGCGTGCGTCCAGCTGTGGTCTGCGGATTTGGTCACGGGTTAACCCTAACTTTTTGTTGCGGATACCGCTGATTCGGAGCTGACGGGGTATTGGACGTGGCCGGAACCAGCGATTCCAGGACGCGGATCACCCGGTCCTCGAAGCCTTTGGCGGTGGGGTCCGTGAGGTTGGCAAGGAGCCTGACCACGAACCGCATCAGCACTGGGATTGGCATGCCTGTCCGCAGCGCGAGTTTCATGACGGCCGGCTTGCCGATCAGCGCGGCGAAGGCCCGGCCGAGGGTAAAGTGCGAGCCCCACTGGTCCCGCACGTAGTCCGCGTACCGCGAAAGGTGCGCGTCGGCGTCGTACGTTCCGCCTGCTGCCATGGAGCGCGAGGAGGCGTCGATGATGAACTCCGCGGCAAAACGCGCCGACTCCATCGCGTAGGAGATGCCCTCACCGTTGAACGGGGACACCATGCCGCCGGCGTCGCCCAGCAGCAGGAGTCCCGGCGAGTAGTGCGGGGTGCGGTTGAAGCCCATGGGCAGCGCGGCGCCGCGGATCTCCCCCACCTGGTTTTCCGGTGTGAAGCCCCAGTCGGCGGGCATGCCGGCGGTCCATTCACGCAGGACCTGCTTGTAGTCGAGCTTGCCGAATTCCTTGGAGGAGTTCAGGATGCCCAGGCCCACGTTGGAGGTGCCGTCGCCCACGCCGAACACCCAGCCGTAGCCGGGCAGCAGCTTGCCGTCACGGCCAGGAAGTTCCAGCCAGCCTTCCATCCAGTCGTCGTCGGTGCGCGGCGAGGTGAAGTAGGTGCGGACGGCGACGCCGAGCGGCCGGTCGTCGCGCTTCTGGATGCCGAGTGAGACAGCGGTGCGGGTGGAGTTGCCGTCGGCGGCCAGGACGACGTCGGCACTGAAGTCGTGCGTCTGTCCCGTCTTGCGTCCGGACTCGTCAAGGAGCGCTGCGCGGACCCCGGTGACCCGGCCGTCGTCGTCCCGGAGGGCATCGGTGACGCTGTGCCGCTCGAGGATGGTGGCACCCGCGGCCTGGGCGTGCCGGCCCAGTTCCTCGTCAAAGCCAAGCCGGGTGCGGATCAGGCCGTACTGCGGGAAGTCGGACACCTCGGGCCAGGGCAGTTCGATGGTGCGGCCGCCGGCGATCAGGCGCAGGCCCTTGTTCCGCCGCCAGCCGTCGTTCTCAGGGTGCGGCAGGCCGAGCTTCTGGATCTCGCGGACGGCCCGGGGCGTGAGCCCGTCGCCGCAGACTTTCTCGCGCGGGAAGCTGGTTTTCTCCAGGACCGTGACATCGAGGCCGGCCTTGGCGAGGTAGTACGCGGCGGTGGATCCGGCAGGGCCGGCGCCGACAATCAGTACCTTCACAGGTCAGCGGACGATGTTGCGGCGCAGCTTGGCCACCGGGCCCTTGTGGGCGGCGATGGCGGCCGCGCCGCCGTTGGACGGCGGGGCGGGCTTGAAGGCGCGGTGGACTGCCACGATGCCGCCGGTCAGGTTCCGGTAGGTGACATTCTCCCAGCCGGCCTCCTGCAGCCAGGCGGCCAGGTGGTCCTGGTCCGGCCAGGCGCGGATGGACTCGGCCAGGTAGACGTAGGCGTCGGGGTTGGAGGCGACCTTGACCGCGATGGCCGGCAGGGCCCGCATCAGGTATTCGGTGTACATGGTGCGCCACAGCGGGACCACGGGCTGGGAGAACTCGGCGATGACCAGCCGGCCGCCCGGCTTGGTGACGCGCAGCATCTCCAGCAGCGCCTTCTTGGGCTCGTTCACGTTGCGGAGGCCGAAGGAGATGGTGGTGGCATCGAACGTGTTGTCAGCGAACGGCAGGTTGGTGGCGTCACCGGCAATGAAGTTGATGTCCGGGCGGCGGCGCTTTCCCACCTTGAGCATGCCCAGGGAGAAGTCGCAGGCCACCACGTCTATGCCGGCGTCGGCATATGGCTCGCTGGAGGTCCCCGTTCCGGCCGCGAGGTCCAGGACGCGCTGGCCCTTGGAGACTTCCATCGCGTCCACCACGATCCTCCGCCAGCGGCGGGTCTGCCCCATGGAGAGGACATCGTTGACGACGTCGTATTTCGGTGCGACGTCGTCAAACATCGTGGCTACTTCGTCCGGACGCTTATCCAAGGATGCTCGGTTCACCATGACATTGTCTCAAATGTTCCCGTGCGTGCTGACCAGCCCTTTTTGCCCACTCAAGCCTGCATCAGGGTGCCGGGGAGGCCACCGTGTACGCGGGAGTAGTGTTGTCTCATCATGACGAGCACGTTCCGCACCTTGACAGTCCCCCTGGATGGCAAAGCGTTCCCCGGGGGGCTGCCTTCGTTTCTGGTCAGGGACGATGTCCTGTGCTGGACCCGCAGGGAAGCCGGGCTGGCCGGGTTTGGCGAGATTGCGCGCTTCACTGCCACCGGGCCGGACCGGTTCCTGGAGGCGGACATCTGGTGGCGGCACCTGGTCCTCGAGGCTGAGGTCGCGGACTCCGTGGAGCTGCCCGGCACTGGCCCCGTCGCCTTCGGCTCCTTTGCCTTTTCCAAGACTTCCGCCCACGAGTCGCGGCTGATCGTGCCGGAGATCGTGGTGGGCGTGCGGGACAACCAGGCATGGCTCACGCAATTGACGTTCGACGACGGCCAGCTCACCGAAGAGTCGGCCCTCGCCGCACTGGACCGCTGGCTCAGCAGTGCTTCCGCCGAAGACCCGGACGTTGAAGGCACGACGGCGGCAGCGGACTCCGCCGGGGACGCTTCCCTGGGCGGCGTGCCCGGCAAAGCCCGCGGCGCCGTCGTACGCCCCCTCCCCCTGGCGGCCGGCGCAACGCTGCACACCGGTTCCCTCAGTGAGGAAGCCTGGATGGAGGCCGTGGCCGCCGGTGTTGCCGAGATCCGCACGGGGGCACTGGAGAAACTGGTGCTGGCGCGGGACGTTGTGGCTACTATTCCTTCCGGCGTACATGCCGCGGACGTGCTGCGCGAACTTGCCGCACGGTACCGCGAATGCTGGACGTACGGCGTGGACGGGCTGGTGGGGGCCACGCCCGAGATGCTGATCCAGGTGGAGGGCCGCACCGCGCAGGCGCGCGTGCTGGCCGGCACCCTGGACCGCCGCGACGCGCACGGCGAGGACGGTCCGCCCATGGATTACGCTACGCGCGTGCTCGCCGGCTCCGAGAAGCAGCGGCATGAGCACGAGATTGCCATCCAGTCCCTGACCAGGCAGCTGGCGCCGTTCTCGGAGGCCATGAATGCGCATGATGAGCCCTTCATCCTGGAGTTGCCCAACGTGTGGCACCTGGCCTCGGACGTCAAGGCGGAACTCACCGAGGTGGAGGGCCACGTGCCCACCTGCCTGGCCCTGATCAACGCCCTGCATCCCACGGCAGCTGTCTGCGGAACCCCCACCCTGGTGGCGGGCGAACTGATCCGGAAGCTGGAACATCTTGACCGCGGCCCCTATGCCGGGCCGGTGGGCTGGCTGGATGCCGCCGGGAACGGCGAATGGGGCATCGCCCTGCGAGGTGCGGTCATCGAGTCGACCGACACCGTGAGGCTATATGCCGGCTGCGGCATCGTTGACGGCTCGCAGCCCAAAGCCGAGCTGGCCGAAACGTGGGCCAAGTTCCGGCCCATGCTGGAATCGCTGGGCATCAAGAGCTGATTTTCCCCCGGATTGGGTAGGAGGTCTGGGATTACAGACTCTTCCCGCTCCTAAAGGCTTGCTTTTGCCCCCGTTACAGTTATCCAATAGTGAAACTTAGTTGCGTGTGACGTACCTCTCTTGTTGAGCGTTACACTATAAGCCGCGTTAGTACCTCATAGCCCCTGCAACAAAAGGTAAGAAATGCAGACTCCCCGTACCCTCCTGGGCACTTCCAAGCTGACCGCTGCCACCATGATCGCCATCAGCGCCCTGGCCCTCTCAGCATGCACGAACGCCTCGGAAACGGGTCCCTCCGGCGCGGCCACGTCCTCAGGCAAGGCCAGCGCGAGCTTTGATCCGTCCACGGTCAAGAAGGACGACGCCCTCGCTGCCATGGTCCCGGACACCATCAAGTCCAAGGGCACCATCACGGTAGGCTCCGACACCAGCTACGCACCGGCCGAATTCCTGGGTCCGGACGGCCAGACTCCCGTGGGCTACGACGTGGACATCGCCAAGGCCATCGGCGCCACGCTGGGCCTCAAGGTCCAGGTCCAGACTGCCGAGTTCACCGGCATCCTTCCGGCCCTCGGCCCCAAGTACGATCTGGGCATCTCCTCGTTCACCATCAACCCGGAGCGACTGGGCGCCGTGAACATGGTCAGCTACTTCAACGCCGGCACCGCCTGGGCCGTGCAGAAGGGCAACCCCAAGAAGTTCTCCCTGGATGATGTCTGCGGCAAGTCCATCGGTGTGCAGACCGGCACCGTCCAGGAAGACCCCGATCTTTCCGACCGCAACAAGAAGTGCGTCGCAGACGGCAAGAAGCCCATTGACATCGTCACCCTGAAGAACCAGACGGATGTCACCACCCGCCTGGTGAACGGCAGCATCGACGCCATGACCGCCGACTCCCCCATCATCGGCTACGCGCTGACCCAGACCAACGGCCAGCTGGAGAAGCTGGGCGACGTCTACGATTCCGCTCCCCAGGGCATTGCTGTGGCCAAGGCTGACACCGCCTGGGCAGAGGTCATCCAGAAGACCGTCACCAAGCTGATGGAAGACGGCTCCTACAAGAAGATCCTTGAGGGCTGGGGCAACTCTGAGGGCGCCATCACCAAGTCCGAGGTCAACCCGGCGGTCAAGTCTTGAGTTTTCGCGTTACCGACGACAAGTCAGGCGTGCATATGGAACACCCTCAACACCGGGATGCGCCGGTACTGAACAAGTCAGTGCCGGTGCGCCACCCCGGCCGGTGGATCAGCGCCCTCATCATCCTCGCTGTCGTAGCAGTGTTCCTGCAGAGCCTGTTCACCAACCCCAACTTCCGCTGGGACGTTGTGGGCACCTACATCCTGGACGTCAAGGTGGTCCAGGGTGTGGGCTGGACGCTGTTGCTTACCGTGGCCTCGATGGTCCTGGCCATCGTCCTGGCCATCCTGCTGGCATTCATGCGCCAGTCCGACAACCCCATATTCCGCTGGTCGAGCTGGGTCTGGGTGTGGTTCTTCCGCGGCACACCCGTCTATACCCAGCTGGTGTTGTGGGGCCTGATTTCGGTCCTTTATCCCAAGATCAGTGCGGGCATTCCGTTTGGACCTGAATTCTTCAGCCTGGACACCTCCGCAGTCATCACTGCCACGGTGGCTGCCATCCTCGGTTTGGGTCTCAACGAATCCGCCTACCTGGCGGAGATCTTCCGGGCCGGCCTCAAGTCCGTGGACAGGGGCCAGCAGGAAGCCGCCGAGGCGCTTGGCATGTCCAAGGGCAAAATCATGTGGCGGATCATTCTTCCCCAGGCCATGCGGGTGATCGTGCCGCCAACCGGCAACGAAACCATCGGCATGCTGAAGACCACCTCGCTGGTCCTGGCGGTCCCGTTCACCCTGGACCTGACATTTGCCACCAATGCGTTGGCCAACCGCACTTATCTGCCCGTGCCGCTGCTGATCGTGGCAGCCATCTGGTACCTGGTAATCACCAGCATCCTGATGGTGGGTCAGCACTTCATCGAGGCCTACTACGGCAGGGGCGTGGACAACCAGGCCCCCGCAGCCGGTGTCAACCCGGCTGCTGCCAAGGCTGCCGCGGCCGGTGCCGATGCACACCGGTCAATGAAGACGGACTTCCCCGAGGAGAGTGCACGATGACGATCACAGCAGAAAAGCCGCTGGTCCAGATCGAGGGCCTCCACAAGTACTACGGGCACCACCATGTGCTGCGGGGCATCGACATGACCGTCAAACAGGGCGAGGTGTCCGTGGTGATCGGGCCTTCGGGTTCCGGCAAGTCCACCATGCTGCGCTGCGTGAACCTCCTGGAAACTATCAGTGCCGGGCGGATTTCCGTGGGCGGTCAGTTGATCGGCTACCGCGAGGTCAACGGCCGGCTCCACGACCTCAAGACCAAGGAAATCGCCGCCCAGCGCCGGGAAATCGGCATGGTGTTCCAGCGGTTCAACCTGTTCCCGCACAAGACCGCGCTCCAGAACGTCATGGAAGCACCGGTGCATGTGAAGGGCCAGCCGAAGGCCGAGGCCCAGAAGCGGGCGCTTGAGCTGCTGGACCGTGTGGGACTGGGCGACCGGGCAGGCCACTACCCGTCCCAGCTTTCCGGCGGCCAGCAGCAGCGCGTGGCCATCGCCCGGGCGCTGGCCATGGAGCCTGAGCTCATGCTCTTTGATGAGCCCACCTCGGCCCTGGACCCGGAGCTGGTGGGCGACGTCCTGAACGTGATGAAGGACCTGGCAAAGTCCGGCATGACCATGATCGTGGTGACCCACGAGATCGGCTTCGCCCGCGAAGTGGGCGACACCCTGACCTTCATGGACGGCGGCGTGGTGGTGGAGTCGGGCGATCCCCGCGAGATCATCGCCAACCCCCAGCATGCGCGCACCAAGGAGTTCCTCAGCCGCGTGCTGTAGCTTCGTCCGCTTTCGAAGCCCAAATTCCCTGGCGCTGCCGTTATCTCGGTAGCGCCAGGGAATTTGTGCTTCCAGAGGGAATATGCGCGTCGAGGACGTGCGCACGCCCCCCAGGCGCTTACCGGCCGGCCAGCACGCCCTCAACTGCCGCGGCCACCGCTTCCTTGATGCGGGCGTGGAGCTGCCGCAGCTGCCGGCGGTCCGTCCGGACCTCCACGATGCTGCGCCCCTGCACAGGCCGGGCCAGCGCTTCGGCGAGTCCCGCCGTCGTACTTACCAGTGAATGTGCGACGCCGTACGCTGCGGCGAGTGCCGCGATGTCCACTGAGTGCGGGGTACCGAAGAGGCGCTCGACGACGTCCCCGTAGCGGCCGCCCTCCTGGACTCCCCCGTGCTCCAGCAGCCCGAAGATGGCGCCACCGGAATCATTGAGGACCACGATCCGCAGGTCCGGCTGCTCCTCCCCCGCGCCGAGGAGGAGTCCGCCGGCGTCATGGAGGAAGGTCACGTCGCCCATGAGGGCGGTGGTCTCCTGCCGGCCGCCCAGGGCAATGCCGGTTGCTGTGGAAATGGTGCCGTCGATCCCGGCAAGGCCCCGGTTTGCGTAGACGGTGGCGGACGGATCAGTGGCGGGCACGCCGGCCAGGTCCACATCCCGGATGCCATTGGAGGACCCGAGCAGCAGCTGGCCGCGTGCATGCTTCCAGACCTGTGAGGCAACGGAGGGGCCGGTGGCGGCGGCCTCTGCGGAGACCACCTGGTCCAGGGCATGCTGGGCAGCCGAGCCGGCGAGGAGCCAGGTGTCCAGCCAGGCGGAGGTGCCCCGGCCGGCGAAATCGGCAAGGTCGGCCAGGTTCTCCAGCGGCAGCTCGGTGCGCCGGCCAGGCTCGTACCACGCGACCGGAACCGGCTGGTACAGGGCGGATTCAACATCGTCGCGGGCCAGCAGCGCGGCCACGGGACGGGACAGGGTGGGCCGGCCGAACAGCACCACGCGCTCAATCGGCTGCGCCGAGCTGGGTCCGAAATGCTCCAGCAGCAGCCGGTACGGGCCCACGGCGTTGGGTCCGAACCGGGAATTGGAGGACGGTTCGGCGAGCAGCGGCAGGTTGTGGGCGCGGGCGAACGCCTCGGCGACCGGGCCGGCGTCGTGCCCTGCCAGCACCACGGTGCGCCGCTCCGGCAGGCTGTCCGCTGCCGGGGGCAGGTTCATGACCAGGGGCTCGGTGCCCACCCGGTAGCGCGTCCGTTCCACCGCCTCCGGCAGACCTTCTTCGGGGGACGGGACCAGGGGGTCGCGGAACGCGAGGTTCAGCTGGACCGGGCCCGGCGGCAGGTCCGGGAAGGCGCCGGTTGCCGCGGAAAGCCCGGTTTGAATGGCCCGCTCCGGACTGGTTCCGGCGGGTATGTCGGCCGCGAACCGGACCTGGTCACCAAACAGGTCCGGCTGCACGGTGGTCTGGTTGGCGCCGGTTCCGCGCAACTCCTCCGGCCGGTCCGCGGACAGGACGATGAGCGGGACGGCAGCATGGTTGGCCTCCATCACCGCCGGCATCAGGTTTCCGACGGCGGTCCCGGACGTGGTGAGCACGGCTGCGGGCGAACCGGTGGACAGGGCCAGGCCCAGGGCCGTAAACCCGGCGGACCGTTCGTCGATCCGGACCAGCAGGTCCACCCGGCCGGCCGCGGAGGCCTCGGCCAGGGCGTACGCCATGGGGGCCGACCGGGAACCAGGCGACACCACCACGTGCCGCACGCCGCCGTCGAGCAGGACGTCGACGGCGATCCGCGCCGCAGCCAGGGCGCTCAACTGGGCTTCCGGGTCATCCCGGTCGGGGAATCCAGGGGTGGCCTCCGGGGCAGGTTCGTTCGGCAAAGTCACCCAACCAGTCTGCCACCCCGCGACGCCCCATCACCTCCCGCACCAAAACACCCGACGCCCCATCACCTCCTGCCGCTGTGGGCCGGTAGGTGATGGGGCGTCGCCGAAAAACCCACGGAAGGTGATGGGGCGTCCGAAGGGTCAGCCGCGGAACACCTGGACCACCGCGGGACGGGGCGCGCGCACCTGGCCGGGTGCCGGCGTCGTGCCTGCCGGGACGTAGTCCGGAAAGTAGGAGTGCGGCGCCTCGAAGGTGCCTTCCTCGCCCGGGTGCTGCACGGAGACGAACACCATGCGCTCGTCGTCGTGGATGACCGGGCCGCAGGTTTCGGCGTCGCGTGGAACGGAGAGGAACTGCTCCACCTTGCCGCGCTCGGCGCCGTCCAGGGTGACCTTGAAGAGGCCGTCGTTGTAGCCGATGCCGGACGGCGCGCCGTCGGTGGAGATCCAGAGGTTGCCCACGGAGTCGAAGGCCACGTTGTCCGGGCAGGAGATGGGCGAGACCTTGTCCACCGGGTAGCCGGAGAAGTAGGTGACGTCGCCCTGGGCGGGGTCGCCGCAGACCATCAGGAGGGTCCAGTTGAACTTGGTGGAGGTCTGGTCGCCGGTTTCGGTGATTTCCACGATGTGCCCGTCGCGGTTCTGGGTGCGCGGGTTGACTTCGGTGGCGCCCTCCTTGGTGCCGGTGCCGCGGTCCGAGTTGTTGGTGCAGACCACGTAGACCTTGCCGGTGTGCAGGCTGGGCTGGACGTCCTCGCACCGGTCCATCTTGGTTGGTCCCACCTTGTCCGCTGCCAGGCGGGTGTAGACCAGGACTTCTTCGACGGACATGCCGGGGACGGCTGACTTGCCGCCGACCACCAGGGGCAGCCATTCGCCGGTGCCGTCGAACGCGCCGTCGGAGGGGAGCGCCCCGGTTCCGGTGATTTCTGCCGCGGGCGAGTTGCCGGTGAACTTGGCAACGTAGAGGTCACCCTGGGACAGCAGGTCCATGTTGTGCCTGCGGTCGCCCTCACGGTACTTCTCTGCCGAGACGAACTTGTAGAGGTAGTCGAACTTCTCGTCGTCGCCCATGTAGGCCACCACGTGACCGGATTCGGCCACGATCACGTTGGCACCCTCGTGCTTGAAGCGGCCCATCGCGGAGCGCTTCTTGGGCGTTGAGGTGGGGTCGAAGGGGTCGACTTCCACGATCCAGCCGAAGCGGTTGGTTTCGTTTTCGTAGCCGGCGTTGCGGGTGTCGAAGCGGGGATCGTCCAGCTCCCACTTGCGGGCGGTGGGCTTGGCGGTGAGGCCGTAGCGCTTGTCGCTGGCGGAGGTGCCGCCGGCCACGAAGTAGCCGTTGAAGTTTTCCTCGCCGGAGAGGATGGTGCCCCAGGGGGTGGTGCCGCCGGAGCAGTTGCCGAACGTGCCTTTGATGGCGCGGCCGGAGGGATCGGCGTCGGTTTTGACGAGGGCCGAGCCGGCGACGGGGCCGGTCAGTTCGAAGGTGGTATCGGAGAGGTAGCGGCGGTTCAGCGGGGCGCCCTTGACGTAGCTCCACGGCTTGGTGGTGTTCTTGCGCTCGAGTTCCACCACGGCCAGGCCGTGCGCTGCGCGGCCGATGGCACGGGTTTCGGCGGCGTCGTAGCCGGCCGGGACCATGATGTTCTCGTTGGTGTATTCGTGGTTGGTGAACAGTACCGCGCGGCGGCCCTTGCTGCCCGGGATTTCCACGATGTCCGTGTAGTCGTTGTTGTAGCCGAACTGGCGGGCCTGGGCTGCGGCAGTCTGGTTGTTGAGGTCGAAGTCCGGCGAGTCAGCGAACAGCGGGTCGCCCCAGCGGATGATCGGCTGCCATGTGAAACCTTCCGGAACGGTGAAGGCGTCGACGGCTTTGTCCACGGGCTTGATGGCGGTGAACTGCAGCTTGGAGTTGCCGAAGCCTTCCTTGGCGGCCTTGGACAGGCCCGCAGCGGAGGCGGGTTCGGCGGAGCTCACCGCGGAACCGAGGACGACGGCGAGTGCACCGGCGGCTCCCATGCCCAGGGCGGCGCGGCGGGACAGGGTGGCGGAGGCGATGTCGCGGAAGTAGCTGTTGGAGCTGGTGTTGCAGACGTCACCGGCGCAGGCGTTGTCGCACTTGAGCGCGCAGGTGACGGGGCTGCGCTTGCCCTTGGTATGGCCGAGCATGGGCAGCAGGGTGAACTTGCGGGCAGTTTCAGACATGGGAACCTTCCAAGAATTCTCGCTGGGGTGCCCGATCACCCTTCCAGCCGGTTCCTACAGGAAGCCATCAATTGGATGAAGTTATGGTGAACCGCCCGTGACCTGCAGGAACGTTTCATCCGTCAATGCAGGTGGTACCGCCCGTTCCGTGGGTTGGCTGAACATGCCGCGGCTGCTTCCCGCTGGCGGTGGGCGGACTTAAAATTGGAGTGCTGGGCGGACGGCGCCATCAGAGGTTTGGCCGGACACGGCGCTGCAGGCGGCCCAAACACGTCACCCTGTCCAGAGCGGATGCCCCGGCATGAGCACGAACAGACCTGCCTGGCGGCGGGCGGTCTTCGCCGCCGTCCTCGCCGTGACCGGCTGCACCTACACCCCGGACGAGCCCGTCCCCTCCCCAAGCTCCCCCAACCCCTTCGGCTCCCTTGAGAACCAGGTGAAGCTGTTCATGAACGACGGCGCGGTGGCCACCGTCGTGCAGGTCAAATGGCCGGAAGGTGAGTGGTCCAAGGCCTTTGGCATGCGCGACCTTGAAACGAGGACCCCGGCACAGGCCACCGACCGTGTGCAGATCGCCAGCGTCACCAAAACGATGACGGCCGTGGCAGTACTCAAACTCGTCGACGACCACCTCATCGGCCTGGACGACCCCGTAAACGATGTCATCCCCGGCTTCACAGCACTCAAGCCTCCGGGCCCCATCACGGTGAGACAGCTGCTCAGCCACACGTCTGGCATGCCGGAGGCCAACGATGCGTTGCCGCGCGACGTCGACTTCCGCCCAAGTGTTTCCCGGACGATGACGATGGAGCGGGGTTTGCAGCTGGCCGGCACCCTCCCGTGGGATGGGTCCAGCGTCGGCTCCTTTAGGTACTCGAACACGAACTACCTCGCACTCGGCCTGCTTATCCAGGAACTGCGGCATAAGCCCTTCACCAGCGTCATGCGTGAGGAGATCTTTGGTCCGCTTGGTTTGAAGAGCACCACCCTGGACCACCTCGACCCGCTCGAATCCGGGCTTCTCCACGGCTATGTGACCCTCCGGGGTGAGCGGATCGATACCACTGACAACATCTTCAGTGCCGGTTCGCCGGCCGTGGGCGCCGTTTCGACAGTGGAGGACATGAACCACTTCATGGCGGCCCTTTTCCAGGGCCGGGCAATCTCCGCCGCGTCGTTGGGCGCGATGACGGCGAAGACCGTCTTCTCGCCGTACGGGCTGGGCCTCTGGGAACACGCAGATGGCTGCTCGCCCCAGCCGCGCTACGCGGGCAGGGGGCTCTTCTGGGACTATCAGACTGTGGCGGTCAGCAGCAGCGACGGGCGCTACCAGGCCGCGATGACCGTCACCACCCCGCCGCTTCCGACAGAGCTGGAGGATGAGTCCACCCAGAACATGCGCGAACTCCTGGTCGGCCAAATCGAGTCAACCCTTAACGAGGCCCTTGACCGGCTGTGCGCGCCGGCAAAATGAGGAAACACCACTCCCCGATTGGTGGCCGTCTTCCTCAACCCACGGGATGCCCGTGCGAGCAGTGGTCCTCCCCCGGCAGGATCTCATGCCCCTGGATGCAGGTCCGTTGCGGGGCAAGGGGCCGGTCATGGCTGCTGAGGAAGATACTGCTGGAGGCACGCTCGATGCCCTCGTCCTCCCGCCTCAGCCATTCCGCCAGGTGCAGCCGGTGATGCTCCCCGGAGTTTTCCCGCTTTCTCGATTCATCCGCCTGATGCCTGAAAGGTATCTTCACCATGGCACTTGCGACCTTAAATAACGTCCCTGTTCGGTGCAGGGAGGAACCGGTGGAACCATGATAGGAGCCACGCAACCCTCCGGCAATCACCCGCAGGACGCCACCCTGCAGCGACATCCAATGCCGGCTAACTGCCGTTTGGGGCGTGAAAACGGCAGCTACTCAGCAGTCGCTCGGGTGAGGAGGGCGTGGACACGGCGGAGCCTGTCCAGCCACCAGTCCCGCCGGTCCGCGGGAGCCGCAAACCGCTCAAGCAGCCCGGCGTCGGCGGCAACGTCGCGCAGGCGGATGGCGCCGTCGTCGGCCACTAGGGGGTCCGTGGTGATGTCCGAGTCAAACAGCGACACCGTTCCCAGGCCGCAGGCGTAGGGCAGCTCGGGCAGGGCGGCGGCGAGGGCAAGGCCCGCGCGGATGCCGATGGAGGTGTCCAGCGCGGAGCTGACGACGGCGGGGAGTCCGGCCTGTGCCACGATGTCCAGGGCGCGCCGCACTCCCCCAAGCGGTGCCACCTTGACCACGATCAGGTCCGCCGCGCCCGCCCGGGCCACCCGGAGCGGATCGGTTTCCTTGCGGACGCTTTCGTCGGCCGCGACCAACACCGGCGTCCCGGCGTCCCGAAGCCGGGACCGGACCTCGGCAAGACCCTCGATGGAAGGCACCGGCTGCTCTGCGTATTCCAGCCCAACAGGCGCCAGCCGGGTCAACGCCTCCACGGCGCCGGGCACGTCCCAGCCGCCGTTGGCGTCCACGCGGATGGCCGCGTCCGGCAAAGCGGCGCGCACGGCACGGACCCGGGCAACGTCGTCGTCAAGCGACTGGCCCTGCTCCGCCACCTTGACCTTGACGGCGTCCACGCGGCCGAACCGGGCCAGGACGTCGGGCACCCGGTCCGCGGAGACAGCCGGCACGGTGGCGTTCACCGGGATGCTGTCCCGCAGCGGGGCCGGGAACCCCTGCCAGCCCGCCTCGATGGCGGCGGCCAGCCAGTGCGATGCCTCGGCGTCGCCATACTCGGGAAAGGGGCAGAACTCGCCCCAGCCCGCCGGCCCGCGGAGCAGGAGGGACTCGCGTTCCATGATTCCCCGGAACTTCACGCGCATGGGCAGGCTGACCACGTGCGCGCTGGCCAGGAGTTCGTCAAGCATGCCGTTTACTGTAGCCGCACCTCACTGCGAATTTTGCGCGTCGAGGAGGCGCAGGGCCAGCGAAGGACGTCAGATCCACTTGTTGTGCTTGAACGCCAGGTAAAGGGCCAGCCCCATGGCCGCCATCACACCCAGCGCATAGGGGTAGCCATAGGTCCACGCCAGTTCGGGCATGTTGACGAAGTTCATGCCGTAGATGGACGCCACCAGCGTGGGGGCGAACAGGATGGCAGCCCAGGAGGAGATGCGCTTGACCTGCTCGTTCTGCTCAAAGCTGGACTCTGTCATCCGCTGCATTTCACCGTTTTGCCGCTGGGCCACGAGGGCGGCGTTGACGGCGAGCGCGTTCTGGAGCAGGGCCCGGAAGGATGCCACGCGTTCATTGATCCTGAGGACGTGGTCCAGGACATCGCGGTAGTGGTCCCGAAGCTCGGTTGACTGTTCGCGGTCCGGGGCTCCGGCGATCAGGGCCTGCAGTATCCCCGCCAGCGGACTCGTGGCCCGCTGGAAGGTGATGACCTGCCGGGACAGTTCATAGATGCGGCGGGATACGTCCGGATCCGCACCGAACAGGTCATCCTCAATTTCGTCGATGTCGTTTTCCAGGCCCGCCACCACCGGCTCGTATTCGTCCACCACCTGGTCCAGGATCCCGTAGAGCACCGCGTCCGGTCCCAGGGCCAGGAATTCCGGCATCGACTCCATCCGGCGGCGGACCTTGGCCAAATCCGGGGACTCGGCGTGCCGGACGGTGACCACGTACTCGTCGCCCGCGAAGACGTGGATCTCGCCGAAGTCCACCCTTTCTTCGTCGTCACGGTATCGGGCTGGCCTCAGCACCAAAAACAGGCACTCGCCGTAGTGCTCCAGCTTGGCCCGCTGGTGGCCGGCAAGTGCGTCCTCGATGGCCAGCGCGTTGAGGTCGAATTCCTCGCCGACGGACTGCAGTTCCTCTGCGTCAGGCCGGTACAGCCCTATCCACGCCATCCCCTCCCGCTGGCGGAGCAGGAAGTAGGTCTCGTCAAGGTCTTCCGGGTCCTCGGTGCGCAGCCCGTTCACGTACACGGCGTTGTCGATGATGGTCACGGCGTGGCCTCCCTGGCCCGTTCGCGCTCCCAGTCGTCCAGCAGGGCCGGCATCCGCGCATTGAGGAACCGGTAGAACCGGGCCATGTCCGCCACCCGGGCCCGGGCCGCTGATCCCTCCGGGAGGGTTTCCGCCGTGGCGTCGGTCAGGGCCGCCAGCTTTTCGTAGATGGGGCTGTTCCGCATGGACACCACGTACCACTCGTCCTCATGCAGGGCGTAGAGGTCGCGGCGGCTGCCGGGCTGGGAGACGCGATGGACGAAGCCCACCGTCTGCAGGTACCGCACAGCCCCGGAGACCGCCGCGGCGCTGGCCCCCAGCCGCTCCGAAAGTTCCGCAGCCGTGAGGCTCCCCTGCTCGGAGGACACCAGTGCCAGCAGGGTCCGTGCCGGCATCTTGGGGAAACCGGCGGCGGCGAAGGCAGCGGCAGCTATTTCGGCAGCGGCGGCGGTTGAAGCCGCGGCGGCCAGCGTGTCCCGGGCAGCCGCCACCTCAGCTCGGGTGCTCATGCCGACCCCACTTCCCGCCGCCGCATGCCCGCAATGGCCAGCGCGGCGGCAGCCGCGGTGATGGCCAGCATCCACCATGCGCCGCTCCAGTCCGTGGCGTCCCCGTGCGGTACCGGTGTGTGGGTGAACGGGGACAGGTCGCGCAGGCTTTGGTCCAACCCCAGCATGCCCCCGAAGATTCCCAGCATCACGCCCAGGGCCAGCAACGCCCAGCTGGTGGCGGTGGTCCCGGCAGGCCACAGGACGAATACCAGCGCCGGAACGGCAAGGTAGATCAACGCTGCGGGCAGCTGGGCCAGCGCGGTTTCCCACAGCGCATCGGCCGGCATTGAGGTATCCCCGGAACCGGTGAGCGTGGCCCACGCCCCCACCCCGGCCAGGCCCACCACCAGCACCACGGCCCCCGCGCCCAGCAGCAGGTAGCCGGCCAGCCACCGGACCCGGCCCACCGGTGCGGCCAGCAAGAGTTCGGCGGTTCCGGCGGCTTCCTCCTGCCGCAGCCTGATCACCGCCTGGAGGGCGCACGCCGCCGCCAGGACCCCGGCCATCGAGAAGAGTACCGACACCATGAGCTGGGTCAGTGATGTGCCCTGCGACTGGAGCATGGCCCGCATCACGGCAGTGATGTTGGTGTCAGGGGTGTCGACGGCGGCAATCGCCTTTCCGAGCGACCCCGCCAGCAGCCCGAGGGCCAGCCCGCTGAGCCCCCACCCGATGATCGACCCGGACTGCAGCCGCAGTGCCAGGGCTGCCGGGCTTCGCAGCCCCGGCCGGGCGGCGGCGCGTCCCGGCCTGGCGCCCCAGACGCTTGCCCCGCTGTCCCGCGTGCGGAGGATGAGCCAGGCGGCGGCGAGGCAGCCGGCAGCGAGCCCCACCGGCAGCAGCAGCGGCCAGGTGCGGTTGCCGGAGAACGCGAACGTCTGCTGGCCCCAGCCGATCGGTGAGAACCAGCTGGCAGCCCCTTCAGTCATAGTGGTCCCGTCGGCGCCGGGCGTTCCGGTGGCGTCCCCGATCCCACGCAGGATATAGGCCAGGACAACCAGCGCGGCCGAGACCCCGTTCGCACCGCGCGAAGTCCCCATGAACTGGGCCACCAGCAGTCCCACGCCCAGGAAGGCGAGGCCGGCGGCGCCCGTTGCGGCTCCGGCGGTCAGGGCACCCTGCGCGTCCAGCCCCTGGGCGGCGAATCCGCCAAACACCGCGAGCGCCACGAGGATGTTGGCCGTGACGCCGTGCAGCAGGGTGGCGGCGTTGGGCAGCAGGCGGCCGGCAGGCGTGGCGGCCACCAGTTCCGCCGTCCCCGTCTCCTCGTCCGCCCGGGTGTGGCGTACCGCCAGGAAGGTGCTCATCAGGCCTGCCAGCAGGGCAAGGAACGCGTAGATCAGGAAGAACGTGAAGGCCCCCTGGTCGGCGCCACGGGGCAGGCCGCGCAGCATCAGGATGGCGGGCGTGGCGATGGCCACCTGCAGGATTTCCGTGCGGCTGGCCACGTTGCCGTAGGTCTGGGTCACTGCGGCGGCTGCGAACCAGGCGAACGCCCCGATGGCCGCCACCCAGCTCAGCAGCTGCCAGCGGTCCCGGCGCAGCCGCTGGCCCCAGAGGACCAGGAGGACGGCCATGTCAGCTCCGCCCCCTCGCGCCGAGCAGGTGGCGCCGGGAGCCGTGTCCGCCGTCGGGCGCATCAGCCCGTGGCCCGGCGGTACCGGCGCTGTCGCCGTAGTGGCGCAGGAACAGTTCCTCCAGGGACGGCGGAACAATCGTCAGGCCCTGAACGCCCAAGGCGCCCAGGGCAGGAAGCACCTCCGCGATCCGGTCGGTGTCGGCGCTGAACCGGATCCGCCCGGCGTCGACCGTCAGGTCATGCACCGCGCCCAGGCGGGCCAGGGCCTCGGGGTCCAAACCGTCAGCGGCGAACGACACCTCCGACCTGGTGAGGTGCCGCAGGGAGTCCAGCGTCCCGCCGTCGACAATCCTGCCCGCGCGGATGATGCTCACCCGGTGGCACAGCACCTCCACCTCGGAGAGGATGTGGCTGGAGAGGAGCACGGTGGCTCCGCGGTCGAAGGCGGTGAGCAGCTCCCTGCGGAAGACCTCCTCCATGAGCGGGTCAAGGCCGCTGGTGGGTTCGTCGAGCAGGTATACCTCGGCTTCGGTGGCGAGGGCCGCGATCAGGGCCACTTTTTGCCGGTTGCCTTTTGAGTAGGCGCGCCCCTTCTTGGCGGGATCGAAGTCGAAGACCTGGCACAGCTGGTCTTTTCGACGCCGGTACGCACCGCCGTCGGCGGTGCCGCCGCGCAGCCGGGACAGCAGGTCGATGGTTTCCCCGCCGGAGAGGTTGGGCCAGAGCCGGACGTCCCCGGGAACGTAGGCCAGCCGTCGGTGCAGCTCCACCGCCTGGGTCCAGGGCTCGAAACCCAGGACGGACGCGGAGCCGGACGTGGGCCTGGCCAGCCCCAGCAGGATGCGCAGGGTGGTGGATTTCCCGGCGCCGTTGGGACCCAGGAAACCGTGGATCTCACCGCGCTGGACTACCAGGTCGAGGCCGTCAAGGGCCCTGACGTGCCCAAAGTGCTTGTGCAGGTTCGCTGTGTGGACAACGGTGTTCATGGTTCAAGTCTTCGAAGTTTTCACAAATTTATGAAGGTACTAAAGTCCCCACTATGAGCACCGGCCACCCCCAGTCCAGCGGCAAGGCCGCCAGCTCGTCCTCGGCACCGCTGTATGCCGCGGGGTTCGTCACCGCTTTCGGTGCCCACAGCATCGCGGCCGGGCTGGGCGCGCAGAGCGGAAACATCGGGCTGACCCTGCTGAACCTGGGCATCCTGCTGGCCCTCTACGACGTTGCCGAGGTCTTCCTGAAGCCCGTCTTCGGTGCGCTCAGCGACCGGATCGGCGCCAAACCCGTCGTCGTCGGCGGCCTCTTCGCTTTTGCCGCCCTGTCCTTGATCGGCCTTGGCGCAGCTGACCCGCTGATCCTTGCCCTGGCCAGGCTGGGACAGGGCGCGGCGGCGTCGGCCTTCTCGCCGGCGTCGTCCGCCATGGTGGCAAGGATGGCCCGCGGCGGGAAGGCGGGAACCTACTTTGGCCGGTATGGGTCCTGGAAGAGCCTGGGCTACATCATCGGGCCGCCACTGGGTGCCGGCCTGATCCTGGCCGGCGGTTTCCCGCTGCTGTTCGGCACGCTGTCGGCGCTGGCCGCTGTCACTGCGGTATGGGTGCTGGTGTCCGTGCCGCATCTGGCGCCGCTGCCGCGGAAGCGGTACACGGTGCTGGACCTGGCGCGGCAGGTGGGCGAGCGCCGGTTCCTGGTCCCCACGCTGGTGCTGGCCGCCTCAACGGGTGCGTTGGGTGCCGCCGTCGGCTTCCTTCCGGCGCTGGCCACCCGGCACGGCCTGGACGCCTTCGCCGGGACGGCGGCGGTGAGCGTGGTGGCGCTGGGCTCGGTGCTGACCCAGCCGTGGATCGGGCGGCTGCGGGACCGGCACGCCGTCACGGACAACAGGGGCACGACGACGGGCCTGCTGCTGATTGCCGCGGGCGTCGGCCTGGTGGCGGCCGCCCCGGGAGTGGTCACCATCTTCGTTGCCGCGGCGTTCATCGGGGTTGGGATCGGCGCGGTGACCCCCCTCGGTTTCGCCCACCTGGCGGACACCACGCCCCCCGAACGGATGGGCAGGACCATGGGCTCGGCGGAACTGGGACGCGAACTGGGCGACGCCGGCGGGCCGCTGCTGGTGGGCGGCATCGCCACGGCCACGGCGCTTCCGTTCGGGCTGGGTGTGCTGGCGCTGCTGGTGGCCGCGGCGAGCATCCCCCGGCTGGACCCGGTCCAACCCACCCACCGCGGCCCAATCAACCCCCCGCCGCCCAACTAGCTCGCAGTAACTGTCGTTTTGAGCCCTGAAAACGACAGTTAGTGCGAGCCAGTTTCAACGCTTGAGAGGTCTTCCAGCTTTCTGTGTCACCCTTAACCGCGATGACTTCTTCACGGCAACTACCCACCAGGACCCCGGCCCGGCCTGCCCCGGGCTCGGCGTTCCTGTTCGTGCTGTCCACCCTGGCGTGCATTGCCGGGCTGGTTGCCACCTACTACTTCTTCGTCCAGACCACCACCGGACAGTTCATTGACGAGTCCGCGCTGGTGGAGGCCGTGGAGATCCACGGCCCCGCCGGCAAGGCCGCCACCCGGTTCCTGGACCTGCTGCCCACCATCTCGCTGGTGATGGCCGCCGTCGTGGTCCTTTTTGTGACGGTGATCCGGCGGCACTGGACGGAGGCAGGGATCGCCGTGGCCGCGTGCATCGGCGCCAACGTGGCAACCCAGGTACTGAAGGACCTCCTGCCGCCGCGCCCGGACAAAGGCGTGTTGACGCTGGAGCTGAATTCGCTGCCGTCGGGGCATACCACTCTGGCCGCGTCCGCGGCGGCTGCGGTGTTTTTGATGGCGTCGCCGCGCTGGCGCCCCATGGCCGGCTTCATTGGCGGCACCTTTGCCATCGCCTCGGGGGTGTCCACGCTGATCAACCAATGGCACCGGCCCGCCGACGTGGTGGCAGCCTTCCTGCTGGTGGGGGCGTTCATGATCCCTGCTGGCTGGCTGATCCTCCGCCGTGGTTCATGGAACGAATGGGACGGGTTCGGCGAGCATGTGGGATCCGCCCGGATCTGGCTTACGCTGCCGGTGCTGATCGGCTTGGCCTCGGCCGTGGTGGCGGTGTATTCGTTGATCCGGATTGCGCCCAGTCCGTGGCAGGAGGCCAGCACCACCAACTACTTCTGGGCGGGCATCTCCCTGATTGTGATCGCGGGATACCTGGCCACCGTTGCCACCACCTCCCTGTTCGCCTACGCGGCACGACGGCGGGACGCGCCCAGTAGCACGGAGCGGCCGCCGGCAGCGGGGTTTTGAGCAAATCTTGAGGAATTGATACCCCCTGGCTTGAGCCATGCCCGGGATAGTTGCAGGTGCCCGGGCGGCGTCTTGAAGTGGGCGCCGCCCGGTACCCCCACTGCTCTCCCGCTTGCAGCCTCTCCGGCGGAGGTTTCAGGGATCGAGCCGCTTGCGCAGGAGGCAGAACTCGTTGCCTTCCGGGTCCTGCAGCACGTGCCACTGCTCGTCGCCGGTCTGCCCCACGTCGGCCGGCCGTGCGCCGAGGGCCAGCAGGCGTTCCAGCTCCGCGTCCTGGTCCCGGTCCACGGGGTTGACGTCGATATGCAGCGGAAGCCTCCCCACCCGCGGATTGCTGCTGGGGCTCAGGAAGATAGTGGGCTGCAGACCGCCAAAACCGGCATCGGGCGGTCCGATCTCGATCGCACCATCCTCCCGGTCGATCTCCACATAACCCAGGACCCCGCTCCAGAACCGCGCAAGCAGTTCCGGGTCGGCACAGTTCAGGACCAGTTCGCTGATACGGCATGACATGGTGCCAGTGTACGGACGGGCCGCGGCTGCATGCGGGCGGACACGGACAGGAAGGCACGACGGCGGCACGCACCTCGCGCGGCAACTCGCCTTCGACGCGCATCGCCTTTCCCGACGCGCAGGGTTGTTCTCGACGCGCGTAGTTGTTCTCGACGCGCGTAGTTGTTCTCGACGCGGATATTCCCCTCCGCGGCCCAAATATCCGGGGCGCAAAGGCAACTGCGGGTCGAAAGTGAACATGCGCGTCGTGACAAGGGCGGGCTGAACCACAGCTGGACGGGCAACCCAGCCCGGCGGGAGGCGGCGCCGCTGCGTGGGGGGTGTTAGCAGCGGCGCCTTCTTCCGTCGGGCTGGCGGTGGACCGGCGCCTAGAAGGTCGTGGACAAGCAGGTGACTTTGTTGCTGTTGTTTCCTTGTTCCAGTGACACGGTGGCTGACGCGGTGGTCTGCACCTGGTTCGCGTATGTCGCTGTGACACGGATGGTGAGTGGGGTGGTGGTCCTGTTGGCCAGCACGATCTGCGAGTTGATGGTCAGGGTGATGGTGCTGGTTGTTCCCAGGCTTACGGACTCGTTGTAGGAGGGCCCATACGTGCCGTTCGACTGGAGTGCGGCGTAGGTAAGTGTCGTTGGCGCCGTCGTCCCCACCGCTGACAAGGTTGCGGTTTGCCGCGGGTTGTCATTGGTGCAGGTGAATCCCGAGAACTGGTTCGGCCACGCGCCGGAGGCAGTGACGGTCATGGTGGCCGTGGCGCTCTGCTGCCAGAGGGCCGAGGCCGAGGCGCCGCCTATGCCCAGCAGCACCGTGAGGATGAAGGCCCCGACGGCGAGGCCCGCACCGGGAGCATTCCGGATCCGTGCCATCTACTGCGCCCCGGCGGCCGCGTTGTCCCGGGAACGGGTCTTGCGGACCGACCTGTACACGGTGATGGCTCCGTAGCCGATGAGTGCCACGGCAGCGATGACTGTCCAGGTCCCACGGTCGGAATTCCCCAGGAAGTTGGCCACGAAACCCACGTACGGGACTGCGTAGAACAGCTTGCCCTTGACCTGGATGGCGCGGACGGGGTTCTCATCGTTGGCGCCGTTGTTGTCGCCCTTGGTGATCAGTGTCTTCTCGCCCTGCTGGGTGGACCCGAACCCCACGATCCGGTGCGTCTCCACATCGGGCCGGCCTGAGTAGAGCTGGAAAGTGATGACGTCACCATATTTCAGCTCATCAAACGGGGCAGGTTTCATCACCATGAACGTGCCCGGCGGGTACTTCTGCGCCATGGATTTGGTCAGCACCGTGTAGGTCTGCGAACCCGTCGCCACCGGAACCACGATGAGGACCAGGGCGGCGAACAGTGACACCAGCATGGCTGCCATGCTCAGGAAACGTCCGACGACGGCCCAGGCGGCAGTGCGCCTTCGTCCACGCTGCCGGGTGGTTGCCGGAGTCCCGCTCCGCGGTTCTGTCGGGTCGGCTTCGCCGCCCAGCAGGCGTTCGGTCAGGTCAGCAGCCACTGGGCACCCCGCAGAGCTGACGTGCGGTGAGTTGGAGCGAGATGTTCACTGCCTGTCCTTTCACTGTGGAGGGGGCGCTGGTGCTCAGGCTCACCTGGAAACAGAAGACGGTGGAACCGCCTTTGGCAACCGTGGGCGAGACAAGCCCTGCGGTACTGATTGACGCGAAGCCTGTGGCGGTGCTGCATTCCGCGGAGGAAGCCGCAGTTTTGGCGTTGACGCTGACGTAACTGGCGAGGGTTCCGCCGCTGACGTTTGCGATGGTGGGCTGGCCTGCCGTGATCGCCGTGTTGAACTGGCCGCCGGCATTGGTGTTGTTGGTGACCACCACTCCGCCGTAGACCGAGGTGCCCGGGCCCAGTGTCCCTGCGGGAGAAAGGGTCAAGGTGGCAGCCGAACCGTCAGCAAGGGTCATTGTGGTTGTTTGTCCCGTGTTGACCGCCGTCAGCGCCGTATCGAACGACGCCGACGTGATGGTCCCAGGGGAGGCTGATGCCGCCGCGCTCCACAACGCGTAGGTTCCCTGAACGGTGAACAGTCCCAGGACCACTGCAACGGCGGTCAGCGCTGCCGCCTGCAGCCTGCGCTTGGTGCGCATGGTTCCTCCTGGTCCTGATTCCTGGCTTCGGTCAATCCAGGCGGGTGACCTTGAGGCCACCCGCCTGCGCAAGGCTAGGAAAGACCGGTCTGGGTCACCTGGGTCAGCTGGAACGCCACGTTGTTGAAGTTGTAATTCGCTGTGGTGTCCGCGCGGCCGGCAGTGCTGGACAGGAACTCAAAGGTGATTGTCGCGGTGACCGTCTGGGCTGAACCCGTCGGCAGCAGCGGGTTGGCTACGGGCGCGCCGGCAACGGTAAGAGCCGGACCGGTCACAGACACGTTGGCGGTCGTGAAGCCGTTGGTCGCGGTGATGCCAGTGGTTGCCACGTTGGCGGCCATCTTGTTGCCGACCAGGGTTACCGTCAGATCCTGGGTGAAGGTGAGCTTGTCGCCCGGGACCACCTTGTAGGTGCTGATGTCGGCAATCGTGGTGCCCGCACGGTCCTTCCAAACACCGGATGCAGTCTTGGCAACGTTCAAGTCACCGGCAACGATGGTTCCCGGAGCCGCAATTGCCTCCGCGTTCCAGTTGGCCAGGGTTCCCCCGCCGCCCAGCAACAGTGCTGCGCCAACGGCGATGGCTGCGGTTCCCTTAATCAGAGTGCTGTTCTTCATGATGTCCCCTCAGACTTTTTATGTGTGCGTTTTGTCTAGCTGGGGACAACATTGCCGTGCCAAGCTCAGGAAGTGAGGGGGTAAAACGTCAACGAAAGCTCAAGTTATTTGAAATTTCAACCAGCCCCTGACCTGCACTTCCATCGGAATGCAGCTCATTTCTGCTCCAGTAACAGCCGGCACCAGGCATCGGTCAGCCAGTCTGCGAACCGTTCCGGACTCCACCCGCGCTGGTCCACCAGCAGCACCCAGTATTCGGGCCCGTTCATGCTCCATACGGCGTCGGCAAGCTCTTCGGCAGGCCGGTCCGTCCGCAGTTCCCCGGTGGAGGCAAGGTCCTCAACGAACTTCAGCATGTTGGCCGCGCGCCGGTTGGAGATTTCCTGCCACAGTGCTGCGCAGTCGGGATCCGTGCCGGCGGCATCGCGCAACGCCACGTATACCGGAGCCAGGCGCGGCTGGATGCGGGCCAGAGCATGGGCGTAGATGGAAATCTTTTCGGCTGCCGCCTTCGCCTCCCGCATTCGGATTACATAGTCGCGGCGCTCGGCGGGCACCGCCTGGCCGGTCCCGGAGATGGCCGTTTCCACCACTTCCCGCAGGAGGTCCGGTTTTCGGCCGATGGTGGCATAGATGGTGTCGACGGCGACGCCAGCCCGCCGTGCGATGCCGGCCACGGTGCTGGAACGGTAGCCCTCCCCCACAAAAAGTTCACGGGCAGCAGCCAACACGGCGTCGCGGGTGGCCGCCGCCTGTTCCTTCCGGAGCGGCGAGTGATAGCGGCGGGCCGGGGCATTGACTGCATCCATCGGGAGGCCTACCCTAATTTCATCCGAAGTATATTCGGATGAATCTTAGCAGGAAGCCCGGACAGGCAGTAGCGAACCCGCAAGGCGGCGGCAAAAGCCGCAACGCCGTGGCAGGCTCACAGCAGTCCGGGGCGGAAGGGCAGGCGTCATGTCAGAGCACTTCGATACGGTCGTCATCGGCGGCGGCCAGGCGGGTTTGGCCATGGGCTACCACCTGTCCCTCCTCAAGCGCCCCTACGTCATCCTGGATGAGAACGCCAGTACCGGGGACAGCTGGCGCAGCCGCTGGGACTCCCTCCGGCTGTTCACCCCGGCCCGGTACGACGCCCTTCCCGGCAGCCGCTACCCGGCTCCTCCGTGGTCCTACCCGTCCCGGGAGGAGTTTGCCGGTTACCTGAGCAGCTACGCGGAAAGATTCGCGCTGCCGATCCGGAACAACGTCCGGGTCACCAGCCTCAGCCGCAGCGGACATCACTTCGTCATTGAAACCGAGAGCGGCCGGCAGTTCGAGGCGGACAACGTGGTGGTCGCCGCCGGCTGGGACCGGAAGCCCAAAGTTCCGGCATTCGCACATCACCTCAACCCTGACATCCAGCAGTTCACGGCGGCAAGCTACAGGAACCCAGGAGACCTCGCCCCGGGCCCGGCCCTGGTGGTCGGCGCGGGCAATTCGGGCGCGGACATTGCCCTGGAGCTGGCCACCAGCCGCACGACATATCTCTCCGGCAGGCATCCCGGCGAGATTCCTTGGCCCATCGACGGCGTGGCAGCAAGGCCACTGACCCTCGCGGTCTTCTTCGCTTTCTCCCACGTCCTGACGCTCAACACGCCGATGGGCCGCAAGGCCCGCCCACAAATCCTTGCGCACAGCGGACCACTGGTCAGGGTGAAAAACCGGGACCTGGTGCGTGCCGGCGTCGAACGCGTCCCCAGGACGGAGGGCGTCAAGGACGGCCGCCCGTTGCTGGCGGACGGCCGGACCCTTGAGGTCGCCAACGTCATGTGGTGCACCGGCTTCCGGCCCGCGCTGGAGTGGATCCGTCTGCCAGTGTTCGGCCCGGACGGCGAGCCGGAGCAGCACCGCGGCGTCGCAAGGGCGCAGGCGGGGCTCTACTTCCTGGGCGCCGTCTTCCAGCAGTCGCTGGCGTCCTCCATGGTCCACGGCGTAGGCACGGACGCAGCCTTCATCGCCAGGCACGTCGCAGCAACCAAGGCATCCACGGCAACAAAGACACCGGCCGGCGTCAGGCCGGAAGGTTCAGCTGCTCCACAATGATCCGCGCGGTTCCGGGGTCGCCCAGGATCCTGAAGTGTCCCGCCACCGGGAGTTCAATGTTGGTGGCACCGGGAAGGACGCTCCCCTCCGGAATGTGCGGATCGAACGGCCCGTAGATGGACGTGATGCGGCTGTTGATGGTCAGTTCACGGGACATCTGGAGGGTCAGGGCGTTGCGCGGCGAGAAGATCCGGAGGCTGGGCAGCAGCATGTACCGGGCGTAGCGCGAGCCGGAAAACGGTGCGCACACGGCGATCATCCGGTCGATCCGGTGCTCCGGGTCCAGGGACAGCATGGCGTACTTCCCAATCAGGCCGCCCTTGCTGTGCGCCACCAGGATGGCATCGCGCAGTCCCGCCTCCTCCAGGTGCTGGGCCACCAGCTTTGCAGCGTCCGGGACCTTCATCTTGTTGCGCTGCAGCACCGTGACCACGTGCACGGGATGCCCGGCGTCGTGGATGGCCTGGATGAGCGGCATCATGAACTGCCAGTTTTCGTACACGCCGGGAATGATCAGCACGGGCTGCCGGGTGCCGTTGCGGAAGGACTCCGGCTGCACGCGCGACAGGAATCCGCGGACCTGCCAGCCCGCGGCATAAACATAGTCCTGCGCCCACCACACGGCTTTTTGCAGCGGGCTGATGCGGGCTTCAGCGCCGGGATCACTCATGTGTCGAGAATAACCCGCTCCTGCGACACTTCCCGCAATGACGGCCCGGGGGAAGTGGAGCCGCAGCTGGACCTGGCGGATTGGCCCCGACCAGCTTCACCGTGACTAGCGCTGGGTGCAGGCGTCGTCCACGAGGCGCCGGGCCAGGTTCAGGGCACGCTTGCCGTAGCGGGCGCCGTCGAGAACCGCGCCTGTTGCATAGGCCCCGTTGAGGACGATGAGCAACTCCTCGGCCAGCTCGCCAGGGTCCTGCGCACCGGCGTCGGCTGCCAGCGACTGGAACCAGTCCCGCACCTGCTGCTTGTGCGCTGCCGCCACCAGATGGGCCGGGTGGTTGCCCTCCGGGAACTCGGTGTTCGTGTTCAGCATCGGGCAGCCGCGGTAGGTAGCACCGGCGGTATCTCCGGCCAACACCTCAAACACGGCAATGAGTTTCTCCCGGGCGTCGTCGCGTTCCCCGGCCGCCTGCCGCATCCGCTCGAACCAGGCGTCCGCGCGTCCCTGAACGAACGCTGTGGCGAGGGCGTCCTTGGTGGGGAACTGGCGGTAGATGGTGGCGTTTCCCACCCCGCATTCCTTGACCACCGTATCCATCCCGACCGCGCGGATTCCCCGCTGGTAGAACAGGCGCGTGGCCACCTCAAGCACATTGCGCCGGTTCTCCTCGCCGCTCTTGCGCGCCACGGCAAACCCCACCCTTCCAAAACCCAAGCCAAAAAATGTACCGCCTTTAGTTTGACAGACGGATCGATCCGTCACAAACTAATGAGAACGATCCGTCACATCAGATCCGACCCGATAAATAAGAAGCTAAGGGAACCACCATGAAGACTGCTGTCCTCGGAACCGGCACTGTCGGCCGCACCATCGCCACCCGCCTGGCAGAGCTCGGACATACCGTGACCATTGGCACCCGCAGCCCCGAAGCCACGCTCGGCCGCACTGAGGCCGACGCCATGGGCAACGCACCCTTCGCCACCTGGGCTGCAGCAAACCCGGGCGTCACGCTGGCCGGCTACGCAGAGGCCGCCGTCGGGGCAGAGCTCATCGTCAACGCCACCAACGGCAACGGATCCCTGGATGCCCTGGCACAGGTAGGCGCGGAGAACCTTGACGGCAAGGTCATTCTGGATATCGCCAACCCGCTCGATTTCAGCCAGGGCATGCCGCCCACCCTGTTCGTCAAGGACACCGATTCACTCGGTGAGCAGATCCAGCGCGCTTTCCCCACCGCCCGCGTGGTGAAGTCCCTCAACACCCTCAATGCCGACCTCATGGCGCGTCCGGACACCCTTCCCGAGGCCAGCACTGTCTTCGTCTCCGGAAACGACGCGGACGCCAAGCACATGGTCACGGAACTGTTGAAGGATTTCGGCCACCAGGACGTCATCGACCTCGGGGACATCTCGACCGCCCGTGGCACGGAGATGCTCCTCCCTGTCTGGCTTCGCCTCTGGGGCGCCCTCGGCACGCCCGAGTTCAACTTCAAGATCGTTCGCTGACCCGGGGAACCGGTTCGGGACGCCAGCCTTGGGGTGACGTCCCGGCGGTCAGCAGTTGCGGCGGTCAGCAGTTCCTGCGGTCAGTAGTTGCGGCGGTGCTTCAGGCGGGGAATGACGACGCCGAACACGGCCGCCGCCGCGAACCCCAGCAGGCCTGTGGCTGAGATCCCCGGGCCCAGGGAGGCCAGGGCGGTCACCCCGGACAGCAGGACCGGGCCGCCTGTGGAGCCGGCATCCGCCATGAACCGCCAGAGGCCCAGGAACTGGCCGCGGCCCCGGTCCGGCGAAAAGTCGGCGCCCAGCGTCATCACCAGGCCGGAGCTGATGCCGTTGCCAAAGCCGATCAGCAGCGCCGCCAGCAGCAGTCCCACGAAGGAACCGGTGAGCGGGATCAGGAGCAGCGCAGTCCCCATGAGCAGCGTGGAGGGAATCGCCACCCACTGCCGCCCTTTCCGGTCCATCAGTTTCCCGGCGGGATAGAACACCAGCATGTCGATGGCACCGGAGAGCCCGTAGATCAGGGATGCGGAGGTGGCGTCCATGCCCAGGTGGTCGGCCCAGAGCGGGATCACCACCTGCCGGGAGGACCGCAGCGCGCTGAGCAGCAGGATGCCCACGCCCAGCGAAAGGAACACGCCGGCATGCGACACCGCGACGCTCCGAAGCGTGGGCTGGGGGCCCGCGTCCCCGCCCAAGGGGACATCCGGCGTCGCAAGGTCCGGGATGGTGAGGGACAGCAGCGCGGCGGCCGCCATGGCCACCACCCCCACCCAGTAGGCGCCGGCGATGCCGAAGAACTGCATCACCGCCGCGCCCGCGAACGGGCCGATGAACACGCCGATGCGGTTCACGCCGCCCAGCGTGGACAGCGCCCGGGCGCGGAAGGCCACCGGCACCGCCTCCGTCAGGTACTTCTGGCGGGCCAGGCCAAACACCGCCCCGGACATCCCGACGACGGCCATCGCCACGGCGAGCAGCCACAGTCCGTTCGGGGCCAGGGCGGAGGTGGCGGCGGCTGCCAGCGCCAGGCCACCGGCGACGGCGGCGCCCACGATGGACCAGCGTTCACCGAAGCGAAGGGTTACCAGCGACGCCGGCAGGTTGAAGAACCAGGATCCCAGTCCGATGAGGGTGACGATCAGGGCCGCCACTGCCACCGAAGCGCCCAACTCGCGGGCAGATAATGCCACCACCGGAAGGATGGCGCCCTGCCCAATTCCGAAGAGCAGTGTGGGTCCGAAAGCGGCTACCGCAATGCTGCGCAGGCTGAAGGGCTGGGAAGGGTCCGGGGAAGTCATCAGATTTATCCTATGGCCGCCCCCTTACCAAGCAGGATGCAGTGTGACGCACCGGACAGGGCCCAGTGGCCTGTGCTCAGCGGGCCCGGGGCTCAAACCCGGCCAGGGCGCGGAACAGGTTGACGACTTCCACCACCGCCCCAATGGCCGAGCCGACGATGCCGATCACCAGCAGCACCCGCACAAGCACCGGCCAGCCGGACCAGCTGGTGCCGAAGTCGAAGGGAAACACCTCCCACAGGCGCAGCATGGCGGCTACCCCGAAGCCTATGACCACCAGATTGCCCAGCGCCATGAGGGTGCGGGCGTGGATCACCACGCAGACGAGGTTGACGATGATGCCCGCGATCAGGGACGCGTTGATGAGGTCAAGGACGCGGGACATGTCAGCCGTCAGGAACGGCAGCACCTGCCACCCCGGCCACAAGTTGATTCCGTACAGCAGCAGACCATTGACGATGGCTGAGCCAAGGTTGCCGCTGCGGCTGGTGGTTGTCCTGTCCGCCATGGCAACAGGCTCCAGCCGAACCGTCCCGCCCAAAAGTGCCGAAGGTCCCCCTGCCTCAACATCGGGTCACGGTCCGGACGACGACAGGCCCTTCGGCCCTGTTTCACCGCCACTCAGAGCAACGACGCTGGCTTCAGGAGGTGGTGGGAAATGTTTACTCTTCGCACCCTGGGCGGCGTCGCCCTTTTGATGGCAGGAAGCAGCTGGTTGTGGATCACGCCCACCTTCGCCACGCGTGGCGTGAACACGTCAGGTATCTGGTGGAGCATCACCATGGTGCTTGCGCTGCTGACCGTCCTGGGATTCCTGGTGGCCACGTGGGGATTGTTTGCCCGGTGGAGCTGGTGGGAAAATGCGGCCCTCGCTTCGGCGGCACTTGGGCTTGTGGCCCTGGTGCCCTTCTGGTTCGCGGCCATCGGCGGGGGCGAAACAGTCGGGACCACGGCCTGGAATGTGTTCGTCCACGTCCTGATGGTGGCCGGCGTCGCGGTGTTGTTGCTGGTACCGCCGCTGGAGCGGTGGGTGAACCAGCAGGTCATGGGTTAAACGGGGATCAGTAACCTTCCAGGACTTCCCTTGCCTTGCCGTTTGCCGCCGCGCTGGTCAATTCTTCCGCCACCACGTGCAGTTTGACGTTGGCGTGCTGGCTTCTGGCGGCCAGCACCTGGAATGCAGACTCGGCATCCACACAGTGCAGAGCCATGACAATGCCCTTCGCCTGCTCAATGACCGCCTTATGCCCGAACGCACCCTCGATGGCCTCAGTGGCGGCATGCTGGGATTCGATGCGCAGGCTCTGGGTCACATCCACCATGAAGCCGCGGGCCCGCTCCACCCGTCCTGACGGCGCTGCGAGGGCCTGGATCGCCGAGAAGACGCGCCGCTCCCTGCCCCGGACGTCAATGATCCGGTGCAGCAGGGCGCCCTGGCCGCCAGCCGTAAGAAGGTCCGCCCACAGGGCGCGCACCGGTTCCCGGTCGTCCGGGTGCTTGTGGGCCATCAGCACGTCAAAAGTGGGCACCACCTCCCCTGGCTGCAGCCCGTGAATGCCAAACATGCCATCTGACCACTTCATGCTTCCCGAGGCAACGTGCAGCTCAAAGGTCCCCGAAGGACAGACGGCGGTAATCGGCAGCGGGAAGAGGTACGCATCCAGCTTCGACCACATTCATTCCTCCAAAACTCACATAACCCATGCGGGTTTTGGCACAACGTTAGCTGACTGAAGTGCCACTCATTTGCCATGTTCGCTGACGGCAGCAGGCCACATTCGGGGGGTCACAAAAGCCGCCTGGAGGAGTAGCGTTCGCCTTATGGGCGCTGTTCCGCGCCCGCAGCCAAGGGGAGGTCAATTCATGGGTGAAGTGTGGATACGCACACTGGGCAACGGGCTGGTCCGGGCAGACCGAGTCACTGAAATTTCATCCACGCGCGGGTCCCTGCATGAGGACAGCGGGTATTCACTGAAGGTCATCGTGGACGGCAAGGGCCACGTGCTGATTGACGACGGCGGGCTGCAGGGGTCCCTGCCCGAACGGCTGGAATACGCCAGGCACATGGAGGACGCCCTGCTGCTGGCCATTGACGAGGCGCGCGAGAACGACGCGTCCATGGTGATCTCCTACGAGCCGGAGCGCGAACGCTGGTCCGCAGCTCCAGTTTCAGTATTAACCGGACGGCTTCCCGAAGTCGTCTGACCCGCGGATTGCGGCCTGCGGCCCGGGCAACACTGAGTGCCCGGGGCCGCAGTACTTAGCTGTGCGTGGGTTCTTCCACCAGGGCGGTGGCAATGCTGGCCGCGTCTTCCAGCGCTGCCAGGAACCGCTCGGCGTCCAGGGCTGCGGCGCAGCCGGTGCCGGCGGCGGTGATGGCCTGCCGGTAGCGGTGGTCCACGGCGTCGCCGCAGGCAAAGACGCCCGGCAGGTTGGTGCACGTGGTGGGGGCGTCCACCTTGATGTAGCCCTCCCCGTCCAGGTCCACCTGGCCTGCCACCAGCTCGGTCCGCGGCAAGTGCCCGATGGCCACGAAGATGCCGGTGGCGTCCTGGTGCCTGGTCTCACCGGAACGGGTGTCCGTGAGGGTGACGCCAGTGACCTTGCCGTCGCCGTGGATGGCAGTAACGGCTGAATTCCAGGCGAAGCGGATCTTGGGGTTGTCCTTGGCCCGCTGCGCCATGATGCGGGAGGCGCGCAGTTCGCCCTTGCGCACCACCACGGTCACAGTCTTGCCGAACCGGGTCAGGAAGGTGGCTTCCTCCATGGCCGAGTCGCCGCCGCCCACCACAATGATGTCCTGGTCGCGGAAGAAGAACCCGTCGCAGGTTGCGCACCAGGAAACACCGTGGCCGCTGAACTTCTTCTCCTCCGGCAGGCCGAGTTCCTTGTAGGCGGAGCCGGTGGCCAGGATGACGGCCGTAGCCTCGTAGGTCTCCCCGCCGCCGGTGACCACACGCTTGACGGACCCCTTCAGGTCAACGGACGTGGCGTCGTCGTACTCAATGCGCGCGCCGAACCTCTCCGCCTGCTGCTGCAGCCCGTCCATCAGCTCAGGGCCCTGGATGCCGCCGGGGAAGCCCGGAAAGTTTTCCACCTCAGTGGTGTTCATCAGCGCGCCGCCGGCGGTGACGGAGCCGGCGAGGACCAGGGGGTTCAGGCCCGCGCGGGCGGCGTAGATGGCGGCGGTGTAGCCGGAGGGGCCGGAGCCGATGATGATCAGCTGTTCTTTGCTCATGGATTGTCCTTCGGTGGCGGTACTACTGGGCGTCCGCGTGCTGCGCGGGCAGGAGTTCGGTGATCAGTTGTTCAACGCGTGCCTTGATCTCATCACGGATTGGACGGACGGATTCAACACCCTTGCCGGCCGGATCCTCCAGGACCCAGTCTTCGTAACGCTTGCCCGGGAAGAACGGGCACTCGTCACCGCAGCCCATGGTGATCACCACGTCCGATTCTTTCACTGCCTCGGTGGTAAGCACCTTGGGGACCTCGGTTGACATGTCGATCCCAACCTCGGCCATGGCCTCCACCGCCGCCGGATTGACCTTGTCGGCCGGCTGGGAACCGGCGGAGCGCACCTCGACGGCTCCCCTGGACAAGGAGGTGAGGAACGCTGCCGCCATCTGGGACCGGCCGGCGTTGTGGACGCAGACAAAGAGGACGGAAGGCTTTCCTGCGGGGTCGATGCTCATGGCACTCCTCAAACTGGTAGGAAACTACGTTCGGTGTAATAAAGGCCCCCGTGTTGCGCAGGTCACATTTGTTGCCTAATCTAATTGAGGCTCATGCAAACGGGCCATGCAAGAAGCTGCAGCGTCGCAGCCAATGCCGGGGAAGGCTTTACAACTTGAACTCTAAGCTGAACATCGTAGTCCGGGTGGATCTGGACCACAGCAAGGCCAAGGTGATTGCAACGGGGCATATCACCATTCACAGCGTCAACGCCCTCTATGTAGTGGCAAAGCGTGCCAACTCCCTCAGGGGAGGCCTGGACCTGGAACTGGACGTTTCCAGCGCCTGGGTGGACGAGGAAGCACTGGAAATGCTCCGCGCCGCCTCTGAAACAAGGCACCTTCCAGCCAAAATCGATCCGGAACAGGCTCCCTGCACCATCAGCGTGCTGGCTGACCGCCGACATCCGCGTCACACGGCCGGCCGCCTGGCCGCATAAATTTCCCGGCCGCTCGACGCGCCCATTTTTCGGGCCAGAGCAGGCCGACCACCGCTTCTCTTTCCGCTCCAACAGCCCGAAGTGCAGCTGCATCTGAACAAACGGATGGCTGCACTTCGGGATGGTGGAGCAGTTTTTGTTTTACCGCAGCTGGTCCTTGGCAACCAGGATGTCCTGAAGCTCCTCAACGGTGAGGCCGGCGGCCCTGCCCAGGTCCTCCTGCCCTGCACCCAGCCTCGCGGCGCTCTGGACTGCATGCTCAAACCGCTCCTGCGCCGCATCCAGCTCCCACTGGAGGCTCTCCACCCTTGCGGAAGCCAGCTGGACGGCCTCCAGCGGATCACCGGCAGTGCCGCCGTCGACGATCCTGTAACCGCATGCGCAGGACCATTCCGCCGAGCCAAGCTCCAATGGTGCCCACCCCAGCGACGCTATCGGTACGGGGCCGGCCGCCATCGCTGCGCCGCAGTGAAAGGGTGCCGCGGGGTCGCCAATCACAGAGGGCGCGGGCTGAAGCGGGAGTTCTTCGTAATGCTCAACGCGGGTCGACTGCCCCGGCGCCTGAGGTTCAAGTACTGCAGTCATGCAATCCGCCGTCCGATAGTTAACTAACAATGTAGCTAGTCTAACTAGGATTATCTCTTTGTCTACCGGCCGGTAATGCCGGGGCCGGAGTTGACGGCGTCCACTGCTTCCCGCATGCGCACCAGGAAGTGCATGACGGCCTTGATTTCTTCGGAAGACAATGATTCGGCGGCTTCCAGCATGCGCTTGTGCATCTGGTTCAGGTTGTGCCGGACTTCCTCGTCGGCGCCGGGAGTAGGCCGCAGGATGACGGCGCGGCGGTCCGAGGGGTGGGGCTCCCGGGTGACGTAGCCGCCGGACACCAGGCGGTCCACAAGACTGGTCATGGAGGCGGACGTGATGCACAGGCGGGCTGCAAGTTCCGTGGGTCGGATTCCCACGCCGGCAGCCTCTGCATCGATGAGGTACCGCAGCGCCAGGAGGTCCGTCTCCCCCATTGCGGCGGACGAGCGGGTGCGCCTTCTCATAGCGCTCTCCGAGGTCCGGAATTCGCGGAGCGCGTTGATGACATCAACAGCCCCGGGCTCGACGCCCTCAACGGGTGGGTACCAGTAGCCTTCGCTTGCACCATGCGGGTTCATGCGAATTCCTTCGATATCCTACTTGCTTGGCTGTCTAACAAACCCATGGTAGCCCACTTGTTCCCCCGCCACCTCCACAACGTTGAAAAGCAGCAGGCAAGTACCCGGGCGGGCGGCACGGGAAAAGTAGAGTACCGGCTACTCGTGCCGCACACCGTCCCGGCCCAATAAGTTTCTTCCAACCCGCGGCGCCACGGCCAAGGGGCGTGACGAGACGGGGGTGCAGGGTGGCGGTTGGCCCGGCAGACAATGTGGAGCCCGAACGGCAGGGGTTCCTGCTGGATTTGGTGACAGGGGCCGACGGCGATGCAGGGTCCCTGCAGAAGCTCACCGATGCTGCCGCCCGCTGGATCAGCACTTCCGCCGGAAGGGCACTGGAGTGCGCCGCCGTCCTGCACCGGCAGCGGTCCTGTTTTGCCACCGCCGGCAGCACTCCGGCCGCGGCCAGCGTGGCATCGGAGGACGAGCACGGGGACAGCCCCACCGCTCTTGGTTCGCCGCTGATGGCGCCGGCAGTGATCAACCAGGCCGGCGCCCGCTGGGAGGCGTACCGCAGGCGGCTGCTGGACAAAGGCTTCGGCTCAGCGCTTGCCGTTCCCCTGGAATTGCAGCCGGGCTCGGCTGGAGCCCTCGTGTTCCTGGGACCGGCAAACTACGTTTTCAACGCCAAGGTGATCAACGAGGCAGCCTGGTTTGGCGAGGTGGCATCGCACAGCCTGAAGCTGGCCCTCGACGTGCACGGCGTCATCCGCGCCGGGGACAACCTGAAACAGGTACTGGAGAGCCGGACCAGCATCGACGTGGCCTGCGGCGTGCTCATGGCGCAGAACCGCTGCTCATACACGGAGGCGTTCAGCAAGCTTGCCGGCACCTCACGGCACCGGAACCTGAAGGTCCGCAGCGTTGCGGAGAACATCCTGAGGTCACTGCCCAGCGGCACGCCCGGAACACGGTTCGAGCCCCCCGCAATCGCGTAGGAACTGCGGCGAAAATCCTAGTGCCGTGCCCGTGCCCTGATAAGGCCGGCCGCCACCAGCCCTGCACCTCCGAGTGAAGCCAGCATGCCGCCGAGAGCCACAAAGTAATCGGTAATGGTCATTGTCCTGCGCTCCTTCCGTACTGCCTGATGAGCCCAAGCTATGCGGCGAAACTCAGCATTTCCTGAAGGATCGCCAGCAGCTTTGGTCAAGATCCGGTAAAGGAAAACTGCGGCGATCCACATACTTCGCCCCGCGATCTTCTCTTTGTAGGGGCGTTCCGTATTATTCATGCATGTGGACAAAACAAAGCCAGAGCTTCTGCCCCACCTGCGGCAGGACCACCAATCACGTCACCCATTTCCAAAAGGACGACGCCGGGTCCCTGGTTGCGGACGTCCGCTGCGTTGAGTGCCCCGAGATTGCCGGGGCGGTCGCCTAGGTAGTTTCGTTCCCCGAAGACGGCGGTTGGCCTTCCCTGCCGGAGGCGTGCGGACGCACGACGGCGAAGACCGCCAGGGCCGCGGCCTGGACCACCGTGACGGTAACCGCAAGTGCAGGAACTGAGATCTCGTAGAGCAGGCCGATGACGAAACTGCCGGCCAGCCAGGCAAGGCCGTAGCAGGCAGTGAACATCCCGTAAGCACTCCCCCGCCGGGCCACCGGAGCGAGGCCCGCCACCCCGGCCCGCATGGTGCTTTCCTGGACACCCATCGCTGCTCCCCACAGCAGCACCCCCGCCACCGCAAGCGCCGTGCTGTTGCTGAAGCCCAGCCACGGGACCGCGGCGGCCAGGACCGGAAGGGCCAGGAGAACCTTCAACCCCACCTGGTCAAAAAGCCAGCCGGAAACCAATGCCGCCACGGCATCCACTCCCATGGCCGCGGCGTAAAGCACCGGGACCAATGAGGGTGGCAGGAGTCCGGTGGCCACCAGATGGAACGACAGCAGGCCGAACGTGGCATAGCCGAACATGGTCAGGCTGCTGAAGGCTGCGTAGAGCCAGTACTGGCGCGGCATTGGGGCCGGCTTCCCAGCAATTGTGTCCTGGGCGGGAACGGGGCTGGCGGGAGCGGGGCTGGGTGGGGCTGGCGGCGCGGCGGAAGGCTCGTAGACACCGGGGTCGGGAACGCGTCGCCTGAGGCGGAACAGAATCAGCATGGCAGCAAGCCCTGGAACAGCCAGGAGCAGGAACCCGGGACCGTAGCTGCCGGACAGCGCCAGGGCCGCCCCCACCAGCAGCGGCCCCACCAGTGCCCCCACCTGGTCCAGCGCCTCGTGCAGCGCGAACGCCTTGCCCTGCCCCATCGCTGAACCGGCCTCGGCCAGCATGGTGTCCTTCGCCGGGCTCCGCACCGCCTTGCCCAGCCTTTCCGCCAGGACCAGCAGGCAGGCTATCCACAGCGCATCGGTGATCCCCAGCAACGGCACGGACAGCGCGGTCAGGGCATAACCGCTGAGTGCGAGCGTCCATCGCAGCGCCGGCCGGTCGGCCAGCCGCCCAAACACCAGGCGGAGCACCAAGGCCACCGCTTCACCAGCCCCCGTGACCACGCTGACCAGGAGCGCGGACGCGCCCAGCGCACCCAGGTATGGGCCGGTGACGCTCCGCGCCCCTTCGTAGACCATGTCCATCAGCGCACTGACCACCCCGAAGACCAGGATGAAGCGGATGGCAGTCATCGGCGCCGGAGGAGTTGTCCCGCCGGCGCTACCGCTGGTACGCATGCTCCCGGGCCTGCTTCACGGCCCGGCCGGACACAGCTCGGGTTGACACGGGCCGGGCTGACACGGGACGGCCGGGTCCGGCGCGACGGGACCGGGTGGGGTGAGGGTGTACACCTTCCGGACGCGTTACCGCCAGGATCACCCCGATGCCGGCCAGTGAGGAGACCATGGCCGATCCGCCATAGGAGATGAACGGCAGCGGCACGCCGATCACCGGCAGCAGTCCGCTGACCATGGCGATGTTGATCACGGCCTGTCCCAGGATCCAGGTGATCACGCTGCAGGCCACGATCCGCGAGAAGGTGTCCGTGGTGCGGGCAATGGTCTTGAACACCGCGATGGCCAGGATGGCGAACAGCCCCAGCACCAGCAGGGTTCCGGCCAGGCCGAGTTCTTCGCCGAGGATGGAGAAGATGAAGTCGTTGTGGGCTTCCGGGATCCAGTTCCATTTCTGCCGGCTCTGTCCCAGGCCCACGCCAAACCAGCCGCCGGAGGCCAGGGCGTACGCGCCGTGCTGCGCCTGGTAGCCCATTCCCTGTGCGTCCTCGTCGGATCCCATGCCCAGCCACGATGAGATCCGCCCCATCCGGTTGCCGCTGGTGGCCGCGAGCAGGAGCGCTGCCACCGCGCAGACCAGCCCCGCAACCGAGAACACCTTCATCCGGACTCCGCCATAGAACATGGTGGCGGCGAGGATCATCATGATGATCATGGTGGTGCCCAGGTCGTGCCCCAGCGCCACGATCAGCATGATCAGTCCCCCGGCGGGTGCCAACGGAATGACCGCATGCTTCCACTGCCCCAGGAGGGCCTGCTTGCGGTCCAGGATGGCGGCGGCCCAGACGATCAGCGAGAGCTTTGCGAACTCGGAGGGCTGCGCGGTGAAACCTCCCACGCTCAGCCAGTTCCGGTTGCCGTTGACGGACATTCCCAGCGGTGTGAACACCAGCACCAGGGCAACAAGGGAGCCGATCAGCAGCGGCCAACCCAGCCATCGGATCCGCCGCACGGGCATCCGGGCCAGCACCAGCATGATCACCACGCCAGCCACGGTCCACATGGCCTGCTTCAGGGGCAGGTCGTACGGATTGTTTCCTGCCGCCACAGATTCCACGGACGACGCCGATGCCACCTCCACGAGTCCGATCGCCGAGAGCGTGAGGACCACCGCCAGGATCAGCGGCCGGAGGCGTCCCGGGGAGTCATCCACCAGCCACACCGCCACTTTGCCCAGCCCGCGCCGGGCAGGACGGCCCGCCACGCGCTGCTTTTGTCCTGTATTCATCTGTCCGTTCCTCAGCCTGCACAGCAGGGCTTCCCCCATGGCCGGGCCCATCTCCGGGGCGGGTACCCGCCGAGAAAAAAGAGTACGCCCTCTGCCGCCGCCAGGACCGGGACGGCGCGGCTGCAGGCTGCCGTTCTTGGGGAATTGCCAGCTTGGGCCTGTAGGGTAGCCGAAACCTGTCCCCTCCCGAAGGTCATTTTTTCGTGTTCGGTTCCAGAAAATCCCCCGGCCCGGATCAGGTTGGCTCCGCCCCCGGCGCCTACCCCGGCCAAGGCGAGTTGTACGCCGCCAGTTTGCGCCGCCGTCGGCCTGTACGCCGTGTCCCGCGCTGGCTCAAGGCCGTTACCGCCGTGGTGTCCGCGCTGCTTGTCGGTGCCGTGGCCTTCGGCGGCTACTGGGCGTGGCGCCTGCAGTCGAACATCACAACGTCTGAACTGACGGCGGGTGGGGAGCGGACCGAAGGGACCGTGAACGACAGCACGGACCGGATGCAGATCCTGGTCCTGGGCTCCGACACCCGGGACGGCAGCAACAGCCAGTACGGCAGCGCGGAGGACTCCTCCGGCTACGGCCAGTCCGACGTCATGATGCTGCTGGACATTTCCGCGGACAACAAGCACGTCAACGTGGTCAGCTTCCCGCGCGACCTGCTGGTGGACGTGCCGGCGTGCACGGACCCCAAAACCAAGCAGGCATATCCCGCCCGCCAGGACGTGATGATCAACAGCGCCATGGCACAGGCCGGCATCGGCTGCGCCGTGGACACCGTGAACAAACTGACCGGCCTGGAGGTGGACCACTTCATGATGGCCGACTTCAACGCGGTAAAGGAACTGTCCAATGCCGTGGGTGGCGTGGAGGTCTGCGTCAGCGATGCCGTGCACGATCCGGACAGCGGGCTGAACCTGCCTGCCGGAACGTCCCAGGTGCAGGGCGAACAGGCGCTGGCGTTCCTGCGGACCCGGCACGCTTTCGCCAACGGCGGGGACCTGGGGCGCATCCAGGCCCAGCAGGGCTTCCTGGCTTCGCTCAGCCGGAAGCTCAAGTCCGAGGGCACGCTGGGCAATCCGCAGAAGACCCTGACCATTGCCGACACCATCACCAGGAACCTGACCGTTGACTCGGGCCTGTCCTCCATCCCATCACTGCTGACCATCGCCAACCGGCTGAAGAACATCGACCCGGCCAACATCAACTTCATCACCACGCCCACGGTGCCGGCGCCGGCGGACCCCAACCGGCTGGCACTGAATGAGCCGACAGCCTCCAACTTCTTCGCCGCGCTCCGAAGCAGCCCGGACCTGAGCCAGCCCTCCTCCGCCTCCCCCACGGAGGCGCCCGCAACTCCCGCGGCACCCGCCTACGACAAGTCGCTGCAGCCCGTCTCCATTGCCAACGGCACCGGCGTGACGGGGCGGAGCAATGCCATTGCCGGGCTGCTCTCTGAGGCCGGTTTCACCAACCTGACCAAGCTGCAGGCCCAGGCGCAGGAGAAGACCATGGTCTACTACTCGGCCGGGTTCGAGGACGTGGCCGCGGACGTGGCCGCGCTGTTCGGCCTGCCCGCAGGCAACGTGCAGCAGGTGGCGAACATCCAGGGCGTGCAACTGTACGCGGGCACGGACTTTGCCGCCGGCACCAAACCCGCCGCACCGCCGTCGTCCGCCGACTCCTCAGGCGGCGTGGTGGCCCAGACGGGCAGCGACCAGACCTGCCAATCGGCCAACCCCCTGGGGTAGCAGGACTACAGGCCGGTCTACCGGCGCGGCGGCTCACACGGCATGGGGCTGAAGGCGTGCTTCTCCGGGAGGCTTCGTTCGCCGGGCAGGCTTCGTTCGCGGGCCCGGCTTCGTTGGCGGGACTGGCTTCGTTCGCCGGGCAGGAACCCTGGCGGCCACTTTGGTGGTTCCCAGTCCTGGTGTTCGCTTGTGTAGTGGCGGCCGGTGGGTGAGGTCCAGCTGGGTGGTTCGTTCGTGCTGGCCGGGGTGGGTTTCCAGCCGGTGGTGTGCCGGAGCCGGTGGTGCTTCGGGCAGGGCTGTCCCAGGTTGCTGATTCCGGTGGTGCCGCCGTGGTGCCAGGCGAGAAGATGGTCGGCCTCCGTGTCCAGGGAGGTGTTGCTGCAGCCCGGGAACGGGCATTTCCCGTCCCGCATCCGCAGCCAGGCCCGCATCGCCCTGGGAACCCGGTAACTCTTCCGGCCGATCTCCAACGGCGCCCCGTCCCGGGGATCCACCAACACCCGGTAAAACGAGCCCGCCCCGTCCGCGACCAGTCGCCGCGCCATCGACGCCGGCACCGGACCATACCCGTCCAGCATCCCCGGCTCATCCGTCAAACCCATCAGCGCGAACACCGGAACCGTAACCAGCACCTCGGCGCGGACCGGCGCCAAGTGTCCCGGCCCGGCGCCGTCAGTGCCACCGGCACCGGCACCCGGCCCCGCAGCAGCCACGACGCCGGCAGTGGCACTGGCACTGGCACTGGTGAGACTGGTACTGCCGCCCCGGGTGTCGCCGCTGCCGAGGATCGCTGCGGCGAAACTGTCGGCCCGCAGCTGGGGCATGGTCCTGTCCTCGGCCGGGCCCTGCAGGCCCCGTGCGGCAGCGGTGAGCCGGTTCCAGCCGGACATGGCCTGGTCCGCGGGCAGGTAGGCGCCCAGCCACGCCATCCCGTCCCGGTCCGGCCGGAACTCCACCCGCCGCTCCGCCACACCCCTGGCGTGCCGCTTCTCCATCGATTCGGCGTGGTGGCGCTCCCGCCAGGTCCGGGCCTTGACCCGGAACCGGTGCGCCGGCAGCTCCCCGGCAGGACAGCCCCGGGCGGCATCCTGTGCTTCAGGGTCCAGGAAATGCGCCTCCAACGCCGCCGCCCCCGCCACATCAAGGGACGCCGTCTCATCTGCCAGCACTATCGCGTGCTGCCACGACAGGGTCCCGGACTGCAACGCCTCCAAAGTCCGCGGCAAGCTGCTGGTCAGGGCATGGGAGGTAGCCAGGAACGACGCCGCCGCCCGCGGACCCAACGCCAGCACGCACCCGATCTCCGCCGCGACCGCCATCTCCTGCGCCACCACCGGCACCTCCGGCCCCGCCACAGCATGCGCAGCCTCCGCGTACCCCACCGCAGCCTTCGCCTTCACCCCCGCAACCCGCGCCTCGACCTCCCGGGCCCCGGCAAGAATATCCAGGCAGCCATCGGCCAGACCGGCCAGCGGATCAATATCCGAGAACGGCAACGAACCCGCCCCGTCCACCTCAGCCTGAAGCACAGCAAGGGCAGCGCGAATCTCCTCGAACGCCCTCACCACCGCCGCTTTCCCCATAAACCCATCATGACAAGGGGGTCTGACAATTGCCGGTGGGCCACCGAAAGTGAACCGCCCCCTCCACTGCAGCGGCGGTTGTTCAAGCCGAAAAACTTGTCGCGGGGGCTGGGATTACAGTTCATCTTCACCTGAATACAGTGATGGATGTACTCTAAGACCATGCAAACCCTCGAGCCCATCCAGACCCTCACCCACGCCCCTGTGCTGGCCCGTTTTGGCTATGCGGTGTCGGACCCTACCCGCGCCCGAGTCCTGCTGGCACTTGCAGACGCCCCTTCCTATCCTTCCGACCTGGCGGACAACTTAGGGGTGTCCCGGCAGAGCATGTCCAATCACTTGACCTGTTTGCGCGGCTGCGGACTGGTGGTTGCGGTGCGGGACGGGCGGCGGAGCCGTTATGAACTGGCGGACGCCCGGATCGGCCACGCTATCAAGGACCTCATCAATGTTGTCCTCGCGGTGGACCCAGCCTGCTGCGCCCCTGATGGGGAATGCTTCGCATGACCGCTGCGCTTAACTCCCCCACCGCGGAACGCCGCAGGGTGCTGAGCCGGCGAATCCGGCTTCTGGCGGGAGCAACCATCACCTACAACGTCATCGAGGCCGTCGTGTCCCTGTGGGCGGGCGGCGCGGCCGACTCCTCGGCGCTGATCGGCTTCGGCCTGGATTCGGTGATCGAAGTAGCCTCCGCACTGGCATTGTCCTGGCAGTTCTCCGCCAAGGACCCGGAGCGGCGTGAGCATCTGACCCTGCGGATCATCGCCATCTCATTCTTCGCCCTGGCCGCATTCGTGGCTGTGAATGCCATCCGCTCTTTGGCGGGTGCGGGAGAAGCCCAGCACTCAGTGCCCGGCATCGTGATCGCGGCGTTGAGCCTGGCCGTCATGCCGGTCCTGTCCTGGACCCAGCGCAGGGCTGGGCGGGAACTGGGATCACGCACAGCGGTGGCCGATTCCAAGCAGACGCTGCTATGCACCTACCTCTCCGCCGTGCTGCTGGTTGGCCTGGTCCTGAACAGCACCCTGGGCTGGTGGTGGGCAGACGCCGGCGCGGCGCTGGTGATCGCCGGCATTGCGGTGCGTGAAGGCGTCAACGCGTGGCGCGGGGACGCCTGCTGCGCCGTTCCCCACGTGGTGGCTGACGAAGCCGAAAACACTGCGTGCTGCCCGGACTGTTCCAGCGCCGCCAAACCGGAGTCCATGGGTATGCCCAGCATCCGAAAGGACTGACCTGCAGCTTCAGGCGTCGGTTGGTCAGGCGTCAGTTGATCAATTGGCCGGCAGGCTCGGGTTCCTGCGCTGGTTGCTTGGAAGCATTAGGCGCGGAAGGCGCTCGGCCCGGAGTCCCGGGAGTGGAACCTGCAGGCGTTGAACGGTCGACGGCGGGCTCCAGCCTTTTGTTCGCCCATCCCCGGAGCGGCCGCTCAACAAAGCGGAACGACGCGTACGCCAGCAATACCGTGAGGGCTGCGGTCAGTGCGATGCGGAGCGGCAGCGCCGGGATCAGGGGCATCAGCAGCAGGTAGACCGGCAGGTGCCAGAGGTACAGGCCGTAGGACAGATCGCGGCCGGGGCGGGCCAGCCAGGGGTGGCTGAGGATACGGGAAAGGAACCCGGCCGGCTGGAGCACCAGGGAACCGATCAGTACCGCGGACAACAACGCGAGCGCCGCGGGCCCCCACGTCCAAAACAGGTTGAACCAGTCGCCGGGGGTGTCCGGCTCCTTAAGCAGGAACAGCGCTGCCACCAGGGAGATGCCGGCCAGCGGTGCAGCCCAGCGGGCAGCGGACACCAGTGCGCGGTGCAGCCGGGAACCGTCCCGCACGGCCGTGAACATCAAGGCGAGCGCACAGCCGATCAGCAGTTCGTCCGCCCGGGTGTCCGGTCCGTTGTAGATGCGGTCCAGCGGCTCGCCCGCGTTCACCAGCAGGAACCGGTTCAGTACGAAGACGGCGGCCAGGGCGACGGTGGCCAAGGCTGAGGTACGGACCTTCCAGAAGCGGAGCATCAGCAGCAGGAGCAGCGGCCACACCAGGTAGAACTGCTCTTCCACGGCGAGGGTCCAGGTGGGGCCGAGGGTTTCACCCGCGATGGACTCGCCGAACATGCCAAAGTGCGCCAGGTTCATCACGTACGCGGCAGCGGGAAGGACGAACCCCGCCTGGCCGCCCCAGCCTGACGCCGGGAACAGAAGGCCGACGGCGACGATCACCGCGCAGAGTGCCAGGAGCGCCGGCCAAAGCCGGGCCAGGCGCTTGGCGTAGAAGACGCCCAGGTGGAGCCGGCCGGTGGCGATCCGTTCCTTCATGATCAGCAGCGTGATCACGAAGCCGCTCAGCGTGAAGAACACGTCAACACCGATGGATCCACCCGGCATGGAGTCGGTGGCGGTATGGAAAAAGAACACGCCCGCCACGGCGATGCTCCGGAGCCCATCCAGGGCATGCTTGCGCCCCGCGATCAGCCCCGTTTGGGGCGCCGACGGGCGTTCCGGTACTGACAAATTTCCGCTGCTGGACCTAAAAACCACTAAGCAAGCATATATAACGTTTCCATAACTGCGCTGTGCGCGGGCTTGGAGAAGGCTGGTATCGGTGCGCTGATCCCGCCCTTGTGGCTGATTCCTGCTGCTTCTACATTGAACAGATGGTGGACCAGGACATGGCGGACGACTTTGAAGGGATTGTGGATCTGATCGCCGGGACGGAGGACATCAAGTCGGTGCTGGATGGACTCACCGGCTTCGCGGCAGCCAGCATGACCAGCACTACCGGAGTGCCCATCGAATGCGCTGTCACCCTGCACCGGCGCAAGCGTACGGCCACCATCGGCGGCAGCAGCGGCAGGGCCGCGGTGCTTGACCGGATTGAACAAACGCTGGGAGACGGGCCCTGCGTGGAAGCGTTGGAAAGCGGAGTTCCCGTCCTGTTGGGAGACGTTTCGTCCGACCTGCGGTGGCCGGAATACCGGAGCGCCCTTTCTGCCGCGGGGGTTGCCAGTGCCCTTGGCATCCCCATGAAGATGAATGACGACGCCGGGGCAGTCCTGGATTTCTTCGCCCCCTCCACGGGGTGCTTCTCTGAGCAGGCGGTGTCTGATGGGCTCCGGTTCGCCGAGATGGCGGGAAAGGCCCTGCGGCTCGCAGTCCGGATCGTGGCTGCGGAACAGCGGGCCGAGCACTTGAAGTCGGCCATGGACACCAGGACCGCCATCGACCTGGCCTGCGGCATCATTATGGCCCAGAACAACTGCAGCAGGGATGCCGCCTTCGGCCTTCTCAGCAACGCCTCCAGCACTCGAAACCAAAAGCTCAACGAACTCGCCGAAACGCTGGTGGACCGGTTCTCGGGCCCTGGAACAGCTGAGGCCCACTTCGACGACTGAGGCTTCACCCCACCCCTTCCCGCTTGGGGAGGGCCCTGTTAGCATGACGCGTGCCGACAACGAAGTCCCGCTCACAAAAGGAGTCCCCGTATGCCCACCCGGCTCAATCCCTATCTGAGCTTTCGAAACAATGCCCGTGAAGCCATGGAGTTCTACAAAGACGTCTTTGGCGGTGAACTGAACATCGGCACGTTCGCGGAATTCCAGGCCAGCCAGGATCCCTCCGAAGACCAGTTGGTCATGCACGCACAACTCGATACCCCAACGGGGCTGACCCTGATGGCGTCGGACACCCCGCAGCGGATGGACTACACGCCCGGAAACACGTTCAGCATCTCCCTCAGCGGCGGTGACGACGCGGAACTCAGGGGCTACTGGGAGAAGTTGTCCGAGGGCGGCACGGTGACAATGCCGTTGAACACAGCCATCTGGGGTGACACCTTTGGCATGTGCACCGACAAATTCGGTGTCCAGTGGCTGGTGAACATCGCCGGGCCGAAGCAGTAACTTGCGCTGAGAGGTCAGCCGCCGGCCCTGCCGCACCAAGTGTCCAGGGCCTCGGCAAGCCCGTCTGCTGAGCCCGCGCCCACCCAGGCGACGTACCCGTCCGGCCGCACCAGGACTGCGGCGGGCGCACCCACAGCACCCAGCACGGGAAGCTGCCAGCCGCCGTCGTACGTGGCCGGAACATCCCGCACCCTGCCGTTGGAAAGGCCCGCACCCAACTCCTGCCCGCTGAAGTCCAGCAGCAGGGGCCGCGCCTGGTGCAGCAGTTCGAAGACCCGGATGGGACCTTCGGCAGTGGTGACGTCCAGGTCCGGCATCCGGCGACCCAGGAGCGGATGGCCGGCGCCCAGGTCGTAGGCCACGTCGAGCCCTGTCACAAGCGCCGCGATGGGAACCCCGGCCCCCTCCACGCGGAGCACCTCGCCAAGCAGGTCGCGCAGCGCCTCCTGCCGGGGGTCTGATTTTTGGAAAAGCGACTGCGCCATGGTGTACTTCAGCGCCCGCTCCCCCGCCTGGTGGCGCTCCGCGTGGTAGGTCTCCAGCAGTTCCTCACCGGAGAGGCCCCGCACTACCTGCCCCAGCTTCCACCCAAGGTTGACCGCGTCCTGCACGCCGAGGCCAATACCGAGCCCGCCTGTCGGTGAGTGGACATGCGCCGCGTCGCCGGCCAGCAGCACCCGGCCCTTCCGGTAGGTCTCCGCCTGGCGGGTGGCGTCGGTGAACCGTGACAGCCAGGTGGGACTGTGCACGCCGAAGTCGGTGCCGAACACGTCGGTCAGCGCCTGCCGCAGGTCCGCCAGGGTGGGCTCGGTGGTTGGACCGAGCACAGCCTCGGTCACCACCACGCGGACCGTGCCGTCCCCCATCGGGTAGAGGCCGTGGATGCCGCGGGCGTCCACCTTTCCCTGCTGGACAGGCTCCCCCGCCACCTTCACCTCGGCAATCAGGCTGCTCCGGGTTGCGTCCGGGCCCGCCATCGTGATGCCCGCCGAACGCCGCACCGTGCTGCGGCCCCCGTCGGTGCCCACCACATACCGGGCCCGCAGCGATCCGCCGGCGCCAAGATGAACGGCCACGCCGCCGTCGTCCGCCTCCACGCCGGTGACCTCCACGCCGCGCCGGACCTGTACGCCCAGCTCCTCCACCCACTCAAGCAGCAGCCGCTCAATGTGGTTCTGGAACAGCGCCAGCGTGTATGGATGCCGGGTGGGCAGCCCGCCCAGGTCCAGCGGGGTGTTGCCGAACGTGGCCGCGTTAATCGTTTTGCCCTCGGCAAGGAACCTGTCCACGATGCCGCGCTGGTCCAGCAGTTCAAGGGTGCGGGAATGGATTCCGCCCCCGCGGGAGCCCGCCAACTCCTGGGACTCCCGCCGTTCAAGGACAACGGCGTCCACCCCCGCCAGCCGCAGCTCGCCCGCCAGCATCAACCCCGTGGGCCCACTCCCCACAATCACCACGTCATGCATGCCGTCCCCCTCAATCCACGAATAGTCGATCGCCAGTATGCGGCACCCCCGGGGCCTTGCGGCAAGGCCCCCGCGGCGGGGTACCTTGGAAATGGAAGGGGATTCCCGCGCTGCTGTCGATTTTCGCTTCCGGTGCGCGTCGTATGGGTAGGGGCTCCACTGAAGGGCTCCGGCCAACAGCGAAGGGAGCACGACATGTCCAAGTATTTGATCCTGATTTTCCAGGATGAGGCGGTAGCGCGGCAGGCCGAAGGCGAGTCGATCAGCGCCAGCTACCAGGAGTTCATGCAGCGGCGCGGTTCCAACCTGATCAACGGGGCCGCCCTGCAGCCATCCTCGACCGTGACGTCCGTCCGGCGTGATGGGTCGGGCGGGTTCCTGGTCTCGGATGGTCCGTTCGCGGAGTCGAAGGAAACCCTGGGCGGCTATTACCTGGTGGAGGCAGCCGACCTGGATGAAGCCCTCGAAATCGCCAAGGAGGTACCCGCCGGGGTTGGAGTCGAGGTCTGGCCCGTTCGGGTGGTCAGCTGATGCCGCACGCCGCCAGCTCCGAGGTCGCCGCGGCAGTGGCCGACGCCCACCGGCGCGAATGGGGGTTCGTGCTGGCGGCCACGGTGCGTGTTGCCGGGGATATCGACGCCGCCGAAGAGGCGGTCCAGGACGCGTATGCCAGTGCTTTGTCCACGTGGGGCGTGAACGGAATCCCCAGGAATCCGGGGGCCTGGCTTACGGTTACGGCACGACGGCGGGCCCTGGACATGCGGCGCCGCGTGGCCACCCTCCAGCGGGCCCTGCCCAAGCTGCTGGAACCTGAGGAGTATGGCGACGACGCGCCGGACGCTGATGACATCCCGGACGACCGGCTCCGGCTGATTTTCACCTGCTGCCATCCCGCCCTGGCGCTCGAAGCCCAGGTGGCGCTGACGCTGCGGCTGCTGTGCGGACTGTCCACCGCCGATGTGGCGCGCGCGTTCCTGGTCCCGGAAGCCACCATGGCGGCACGGATCACCCGCGCGAAAAAGAAGATTGCCGCCGCCGGCATCCCCTACCGGGTACCGCCGGTGTCTGAGCTGCACGAACGCGTGGACGGCGTGCTGTCGGTGGTGTACCTGGTGTACACGACGGGGCACACCTCCCCGTCAGGTTCGGACCTGATGCGCCGCGACCTTGCCGAACGCGGTTTGGAGCTGGCCAGGACACTGCGGGTCCTGCTACCCGCTGACCCCGATGTTGCCGGCCTGCTGGCCCTGGTCCTGCTTACGGACGCCCGCAGGGACGCCCGGGTGGACAAGCACGACGACCAGGTTCTGCTCGAGGACCAGGACCGGTCGAAATGGGACCGGCGTGCCATCGCGGAAGGTGTTGGGCTGTTGCGGGAGGCCTTGGTTTCGCGGCCTCCCGGCAGGTTCGCCCTGATGGCCGCGATTGCCGCTGTGCACGATGAAAGCGGATCCTGGTCCGACACCGACTGGCAGGAGATCCTGGTCCTGTATGACCTGCTGATGGAAAGGTGGCCGTCCCCGGTGGTCCAGCTCAACAGGGCCATCGCGCTGGGCTTCGCCGTGGGTTATGCGGAAGGCCTGGCGGAGCTGGATGCGCTCGGTGCCGAGCCGCAGCTCGCCCGGTACCCGTATCTTGCCGCGGCGCGGGCCGACTTCCTGGCCCGGCTTGGGCACCCGGAGGAGGCGCGGGTGGCGTTCCAGGAAGCCCTGATCCTCACCGGCAATGAGGCGGAGCGGCGTGCCCTCCGGGCCCGCCTGGGTCAACTCGTGGAGTAGCCATCGCCGGTTCCTGTCCTGTTCCGGGCAAAGGGAAAGCCCCTCCCAGGAGGGGCTTTCAACGTAGTGGTCATTTGTCTGTAGGTAACGGTCAGTGGTGATGCACTCCCCCTTCCCGGACGCCCCCGGCGCCCATCCGGACTATGACCCAACCCACTTTAATAACATGTGGCCAGTGCGTAAAGACCCTTGTGCCGAAAAACTTGAAAGGAACGACGACGGCGCGGGGCCGCCGTCGAGCCATGGCTGGTTGGGTCAGTCCAAGCCTTCGCCGTGGCTAGGACTTAGCCCAGATGGACACCCAGTCGACCAGGACGTGGCCGCTGGTCTCGGGCAGCGGGCATTTTGGCGAGCAGGACTCGGTCTGCAGGATGTAGTGCATGGGTGTGTTCAGTCCGAACGACCTGGACACACCGATCGAATTTCCATCAAGGAAGAATTCGATGCCGTCGGCACGCCACTCAGTAGTAGCGATATGCCAGTCCCCGTACGGTACTTCCGGACGCAGGGCGTCCCAACGGTGCACGCCGTTCTCCACGCCGTGTACGGCTGCGTAGATGAGCTTTGACAGGTCTCCCTCGGGAAAATCGATCTCGCCGTCCTCGGGCCATCGCTTGCTGTCCGGCCACAGCAGCCACGCCAGTTTGAATCCCGGCAGGACATCGGCCTTGAAGCGGACCGAATAGCGCCCGTACACCAAGCTGTTGTACGGCCGCTGGCTGGCCCCATCCAGTTTCGGTGACGGAGCAGCACCCATTGCCACACCGTTTTCAGAATGCAGGTAGAAGTCCAGGACGCCATCGTGGACACTCAGGACCTTCGACGGGAAATACCCGGATGTCCGTTCGCCCTTGTTTTGCTGCTGGGCGGCTGTGTCCGGCGTGCCGTCCGCGTAGTTGGCGCTCCAGCGCGTGCCGTAGACGGGGCCCGGGAATCCGCCAGTGCCAACGTCTCCTTCGGCGAAGTCCTCAACAAAAACCTGCCTCCAGCCAGGCAGGTCTCCCACTGGCACGGACAGGGAGGCTGCAGAAGGGTCTGAGGGTCGATCGAGGACAAGGGGCGGTACCGAACCAGGCGATGGCTCCTCTGTTGGTGGCTGTGCTGACTCAGAGGCCGCGGAAGGGACGTCCGTCGCCGCCTGCGCAGAATCGGAGACCGTGCTCTCCGGTTCGGCTCCCTGGGGCGGCGATGAACCTGGAGCACGCCTGAGGTCGCCGCATGCCACAGCTGATAAAAGCGTCATAACCAAGACGAGGACGACGCAAGTCCATGCACGATGCTGAATCCTCTTCAAGAGTTTCGCTCCTCCCAGAAGACCTTGGACGGGAGCCTGGTCCCCCTAGTCAATTCAGCCTACGGACAAGCCGCGCATTCGGTCACGAGTAGTGGGTACTCATATTTCCGTTCAGGGCCTTGAGGGGGCTACGCGTTAGGTTGATTACGGGGAGGACCGTCAGCCCAATGGGGATACCGTGCGCCAGTATGAGGTTGCGCCGGTTTCCTTTTGGTGCGCGTTACGGGAAAAAAGCCCTGTCCCTGACTCGGCCATAGGCGGCGGAATACGGACAATTTCGAGTTCAAAGATATCGAGCAGACACCTGCTTCCGGTCAATGTGTCCAGAATCCAAAACCGCCCGTATTCCGGGTCTGTGTCCGTCACCGGGCCCCGATGAATCAACGTGTTCTGGTAGAAAGCTTCGATCGCATCGCCGGAAACGAGCTCACTGCAGGATCCAACGACATGGGGGTCAAGACTTGTCACGACTCATCCTTTTCTCTTGGCTTACAGGTCCCCCTGTCTCATATCCTTCCTGCGCAAGCTGACTGCCGGGTGTCTACAGGATGATGATTCCCTGACATTTTGGGTGCAGGGCCCCGCACGAGCCCGCGCAAAGGCCCGGCCCTGGATTGCGGGTGCTAGCCGACTACCGGGACCGGGCCTTTGTCTGACGGACGGGCCTTTGCAGGAATGTCAGGCGCGGGTCCTGCCACGCAGGAAATGGAAGATCAGGACCACCACGGCGACAACCAGAAGTATGTGGATCAGTCCCCCGCCGATATTGGCGAGCAGGCCCAGAAGCCAGAGGACCGCGATGATAATGGCTATCCAAAGCAACATCAGAATCTCCTTGGTTCGTTTCCAGATGGCACATATATACCCCCGCCAGGGGCGGCCCCTGGAAAGGCCCACAAAGGTTTACCGCGTGGTGCCTCTTACCCTAATTCAGATTTCCATTAGGGGAAATGGCGCCACGAATTGCACCAAGAATTCATCCCTCAAACAGCGGCCACTAAATGTCGGCCAGCAGCGACGTGGGGTTTTCGATGGCATCTGCCACAAAGCGGAGGAAGCCGCCGGCGGTGCCGCCGTCACAGACGCGGTGGTCGAAGGTCAGCGTGAGTTCGGTGACCTTGCGGACCGCCAGCTCACCGTTGACCACCCACGGCTTGTCGATGATCCGGCCGACGCCGAGGATGGCCACCTCCGGATGGTTGATGATCGCCGCGGACCCGTCCACACCGAACACGCCGTAGTTGTTCAGGGTGAACGTGCCACTGCCCAGCTCGGTGGGGGTCGCCTTGCCGTCCCGGGCCACCTGGGTGAGGCGGCGGATCTCGCCGTCGAGCTCCCTGGCGCTGAGCTTCTCGGCGCCGCGGACGGACGGGACCACCAGGCCCCGGTCGGTCTGCGCCGCGAAGCCCAGGTTGACGCCGTCGAACGCGACAATCTCCTGCGACCCGTCCTCCGCGGCTTCGATCCGGGTGTTCAGCTCCGGGTACTTTTTCAGCCCTGCGGTGACGAAACGGGCGATGAATGCCAGCAGGCCAGGAGCCTCGGCGCCGTTGGCCTTAAGTCCCTCGCGGAGCTCCATCAGTGCGGTGGCGTCCACATCCACCCATACGGTTGCTTCCGGGATCTCGGCCCGGCTGCGGGCCATGTTGGCGGCCACGGCCTTGCGGACCCCACGGACCGGGGTGCGGGCGGCAATGCCAAGCCCGGTGCGGGCGTCCACGCCGTTGGCCGGGGCGGCTTCCCGGGGCGCCGTGGCCGGCCGCGTTTCGGCGGGCTTGGCCTCCTCGGGCTTGGCTGCGGGGGCTTCCACCGGTGCAGTGGTCCGCAGCGCAGCCTCAACGTCGCGCCGCATGATCAGGCCGCTGTCGCCGGAGCCTGAGATGTCCCCGAGATCGACGCCGTGCTCCCGGGCCATGCGCCGGACCAGCGGCGAGATCACCGCGCCGAGCTTGCCGGGGACGCGGGTGCGCAGGAGGGTGAGGTCGTCCTCGGTGGGCTTCGGTTCAGCCGGCTCAGCGAGGGCGACGGCGGTCTTCCGGGCACGGGTGCGCCGGGCAACACCGTGTCCGCCGGGAGTCCCATAACCGATCAGCACATTGCCGGATCCGGCCTTCTCTTCTTCCCGGTAGGCTTCGGCTGCCGCATTGGCCGGCTTGGGCCCGGCAAGCTCGGTCTCTGTGGGCTGTACTTCCGGCTGGGCCGGCGAAGGGGCGGGGGCGGCATCATCCGCGGCGGCCCCGGCATTAGCACCAACAGGCGTCACCGTAATCAGCGGCTTCCCCACGTCCAGGGTCTCGCCGGGCTGGCCGTGCAGTTCGGTGACGATTCCGGCATACGGGGACGGTACCTCCACGGCGGACTTGGCGGTCTCCACCTCGGCAATCGGCTGGTCGACGGCGATCTCGTCGCCCACGGCAACGTGCCAGGAGACGAGTTCAGCTTCGGTAAGGCCCTCGCCGAGGTCGGGCAGCAAAAACACACGTGGTTCGCTCATGGTCAGTTCTCCCACTGAAGGTCGTCAACGGCGTCGAGGATGCGGTCCACGCCGGGCAGGTAGTACTTCTCGAGTTTGGGTGCCGGGTAGGGGACGTCGAATCCGGTAACGCGGCGGATGGGGGCGGCCAGGTAGTGGAAGCAGCGTTCCTGGACCCGGGCCACGATCTCGGAGGACACGGACGCGAAGCCGTGCGCCTCGGCGATCACCACGGCCCGGCCGGTCTTGCGGACGGACGCGCACACGGTGTCGTCGTCGAACGGGACGATGGTCCGCACGTCGATGACCTCCAGCGAGCGGCCTTCCAACGCGGCCGCTTCGGCGGCGGCGAGCGCGGTGGGGACGGACGGGCCGTAGGCAATCAGCGTGGCGTCCGTGCCGGGACGTGCGACGGCGGCACGGCCTTCGGAGGTGCGTCCCGCCGTCGTGCCTTCCGCGGAAGCACCTTCCTCGTGAAGGCGGCGGAGCTCGGCAAGGTCCACGGAGTCCTTGGTCCAGTACATCTTCTTGGGCTCCATGAAGACGACGGGGTCGTCGGAGTCGATGGCTTCGCGCAGCATCCGGTAGCCGTCCGCCACCGTGGCGGGGGTGTACACCTTCAGGCCGGCGGTGTGGGCGTAATAGGACTCGGAGGAGTCGCAGTGGTGCTCAACTCCCCCGATGCCGCCGCCGTACGGGATGCGGATCACCATGGGCAGCTTCACGGCCCCCTTGGTGCGGTTGTGCATCTTGGCCACGTGGCTGACGATCTGCTCGAACGCAGGGTAGGCGAACGCATCGAACTGCATCTCGATCACCGGGCGCATCCCGTTGATGGCCATGCCCACGGCCATTCCCACGATGCCGGACTCGGCCAGCGGGGTGTCGAAGCAGCGCTGTTCGCCGAACGTGGCGGTGAGGCCGTCGGTGATGCGGAAGACCCCGCCCAGCATGCCCACGTCCTCGCCGAACACCAGGACGGAGGAGTCGGCGTGCATGGCGTCCGCCAGGGCGGTGTTGAGGGCCTTGGCCATGGTGACGGGCTGGGGACCCGCGGCTTCGGCGGACGCGGCGGCCGAGGCTGCGGCCCGGGCGGTGGCGGCACTGACGTTGCCGTTGGCTTCGGACGAGGTGGTGATGGTGGGGCTCACTTGCCGGCCTCCTGTGAATCAGTAGCTGCTGCGTCGCGGGCCAGCTCGTCGGCGAGCATGGCGGATTGTTCCTTCAACTGCGGCGTCTGCCGGGCGAAGACGTGGCGGAACAGTTCCTGCGGGTCCACCTGCACGTCCTCGCTCAAGCCCTCGCGCAGCTGGGCGGCAACCGCTTCAGCGTGGGAAGCGATGCGTGCTTCGGCGTCGTCATCCAGCAGCCCCCGGTCCGTCAGGTACGTCCGCATCCGGTTGACCGGATCCTTGGCCCGCCACTCCGCAACCTCGCTGTTTTCCCGGTAGCGGGTGTCGTCGTCGGCGTTGGTGTGGGCCTGCATGCGGTAGGTGTTGGCTTCCACCAGGAGCGGTCCGGAGCCTTCGCGGGCGAGTTTCACGGCGCGGTCCAGGACGGCGAGGAGGGCCACCACGTCATTGCCGTCCACGCGTTCGCCGGCCATGCCGTAGCCCACGGCCTTGTGCGCCAGCGACGGCGCCACGGACTGGTGCGCCAGGGGCACCGAGATGGCGTACTTGTTGTTCTGGACGAAGAAGACCACCGGCAGGTGGAAGACGGCGGCGAAGTTGAGGGCTTCGTGGAAGTCGCCTTCGCTGGTGGCACCGTCACCGCACATGGCCAGCACCACGGTGTCCTCGCCGCGGAGCTTGGCGGCGTGCGCCACGCCCACGGCATGCAGCAACTGGGTGGTCAGCGGCGTGCACTGGATGCCCACCTTGTATTTGAGGGGGTCGTAGCCGCCGTGCCAGTCGCCGCGGAAGATGGTCATCACCTGTACCGGGTCCACGCCGCGGGTCATCACGGCCACGGCGTCGCGGTAGGTGGGGAACATCCAGTCACGCTCGGACAGGCAGAGGGCGGCGGCCACCTGGCAGGCTTCCTGGCCGTGGCTGGAGGGGTAGACGGCCATACGGCCCTGCCGGACCAGGGCGGAGTTCTGGTCGTTGACGCGGCGTCCGACGACGAGGCGTTCGTACGCTGCCAGCAGTTCGTCATCGCCGGGTACAGGGTATTCGTGGCCGGGCTGGGTGCCCTGCTCGCTGTCCGGGATGAGCCGGCCGTCCGGATCCACCATCTGGATCTGGTGCCGGGCGGGGAGCATGTAGTCCTCCACCGTGATGCCGAACTTCTTCACAGCTTCCGTGAGCGCATCGTCTGCGGGCTCGGTGCTGGCGGTGTCCGGCGCGGTGTGGTCTGCGGAGATCGTCATTGGTCCGTCCTTCGGTAGCCACTATTCCCTCCCAGTATTGTCCCGGGCGAGGTTTCGTATCCAGCACCTGCGCAAATCGTGGAGAAGCTGCCCTGAAGTGCCGGGTTTGGAAGACGATTTGTAACTGTGACGTGGATTACCGACCGGAGCCGTGGACAAAATGCCGGGCAGGGAAACTGCACCTGCTTCCATCCGGGCGCGAAAGCCTGGCGGCCAACGGAAAGAAGTGCATTGACCCCTGTCTCCCGAAGGCCCACACTCGGATGATGCGGGTACGCACCGTCCCGGGACATCCGGGACTGCGGCATTTTCCTAACAGCAGTGACAGGCGGGGGCGTTAGCTATGGAAATAGCCAAATTGTGGGACAGGCTCGACCCGGACACGCGGCAATGGCTGGTTGATAATCCCGGCTGCAGGATCCTTCCGCGCACCGTCGCGGCGGCCATCACGAAGAGCCCCGGAGTCGAATTCGAACAGGACCGGCATGGCGAAACCGTGCTCTCCCCCGGCGACTGCGACTTCATCCGCGGCGCAGCGGAGGGGACCGGGACCCGCCACGGCGGGTCCTGATCCACACCCCGGACGGCCCGGGAAAGGCCGACCGGCCGAGCATCATTCGTTCCAGCGGCGTTCCTGCTGCCGGTTTTGTATTCCCGCGCGCTCCTGCCACGGAGACTCTCCTCAAATCTGCCTACTATGGAAGACGATTTGTATTCGTGAGGTGGAGTACCAACGGGAGCCGAGTGCACAATGGCGGGCAAGGATGTGGCGGCCGAGGTTCCGCTGGATGAGATCGACCGGCGCATCATCAGCGAACTCACCCGGGACGGCCGCATGTCCGTCACGCAGGTGGCGGAAAACGTGCACATTTCCCGGGCGCATGCCTATTCCCGCATTGCCCGGCTGACCGGTGACGGCGTGCTCACCCGGTTCACCGCGCTGGTGGATCCCATCAAGGCAGGGTTGAAGTCATCCGCCTACGTGACGCTGAAGCTGAAGCAGGATTCGTGGCGGGAACTCCGCGACCAGTTGGGCGCCATCCCGGAGGTGCACCACATCGCGCTGGTGGGCGGCGACTTCGACGTGATCCTGCTGGTCCGGGCCGTGGACAACATCGACCTGCGCCGCGTCATCTTCGACCAGCTGCAGACCATGCCCGGCGTGCTGGACACGCAGACGTTCCTGGTGTTCGAGGACGTGGATACGCGGTAAGCCGGCCTTCCTCGCTGCCGCGCACCGGAATCAAGCGGTCAATATTGAGCCGACCTTGATGAATTCTTGACCGGATCCGGGGACGTCCTTGAGGCGTTCCCTCCAAAGTGATGCGTGAAGGACGGGAGCGCATCGCTGATGCACCTGGGTACTGGGTCCCAGTCAACCCGCGCCTGCGTCGGATAACACCGACGGTCTCAGAAGCCTGGCGGCGCTAAGCAAGGGCGCCGCCAGGCATCCAACTTAACGTTCCACACAAGACCAGGGGCCTGCGGCGGAGGCACGGATCAGCGTCGATCCGAAAAAGCCGCCGGCCCCCGCACCCCAAGCGGGAAGTACGACGGCGGGACGCGGCCGCCGTCGTACGCTCGCGTCCCTGCGTTGATTGACGCGCATATTCGCCCACGACGCGCACATTCCCTTTCGCCGCCCACATTCGAGCCGCGCCACGGAATATGCGCGTCGAAAATCACGAAGCGCGTCGAAGTTCACTTCCTGCGGCGCACCACCAGCACGATGTACAGGGCAACAGCCACCGCCACCAACGCGCCGATGCTGACTCCTGCGCTGGGACCGTCAAGCATGCCGGAACTCCTCTCCAGCGAGACATCGTTACTGACGCCAACAGCATACGTCCGTCCGTCGTCGTCGCCCCGCCGGCTGCGGACAGCGGACTGGGGGCATTGGCACCCGCTTTGACTTTGGCCACCCGAGTAGGGGCGCACGAATCCCAGTAGTGGAATTCACACTCCCCTGAAAATTCGAGTACCGGTACGTGTTGTTGGGCAGAGCGCCAGCCGAAAACATTGGGTCATCGATCCACCGAAAGGCACCAGGATGGGGCCGCTCATGGGGGAACGGGTTCTCAATCACATTCACAAGGAGTCTTTCCATGCGCCCAATGACCAAGAAGAACAAGATCGCCGCTGTTGCACTTTCCGCCACGCTGCTGGCAGCCGGTGGCGGCGCCGCCTACGCCTACTGGAGCACCACGGGCTCCGGCACCGGCTCTGCAGCGGCGGCAGCCGGCACGCAGGCCGTCACCATCAACGTGACGGTGGATCCGGGTGTGGCGCCCGGTACGCCGCAGACCATCACCTACACGGCCGCAAACCCGAACGCGAGCAACACCCAGGTGACGCTTGCCACGCCGGTAGTTACTACAAGCGTCGACGGCTGCCTGCCAGCTTGGTTCTCGGCCACGGCTCCCGCCGGCGCCACTAACGTACCGGCCAAGGCCACGGCCACGCCTCTGGGCACCGGAACCCTCACCCTCAACGACAGCGCGACGGTCGACCAGAGTGCCTGCAAGGGCGCCACGATCACTGTGACCGTCGGCAGCAACTAACAAACGAGCGGGCCGGGGACGGGTGAAAACCCCGTCCCCGGTTCGTCGTCAACCGCACCAAAGTGGAAGGGGCACGGGGTGCACAACAAAGACGGGCAACCGCGGCATCGCCTGCGGCAGGCCATCAAGGTGGCGCTGATCGGGCTTGCGGTGATGCTGGCCAGCGCGGGGGCGCTGTTCGCCGCAACGCAAAGCACCAAAGCGGGCATCACGGTCCAGGTCTCGCCCGCCAGCCAGTCGGTCCAGCAGGGGCAGTCCGCGGCCTACACGGTGACGGTGACGTCCACCGGGGGCTTCAGCGGTACGGTCAACCTGACCACCGCGGGACTGCCGGCCGGAGCAACAGGTGCCTTCACGCCGTCGTCCGTCCCCCTCAGCTCGGGCACCACGTCAACTTCCACCCTGAACGTCAGCACGGCAGCCACCACCCCGGCGGGCACCAGCTCGTTGACCATCACCGGCACCAGCGGCAAGGTCTCCGGCAGCGTCACCGCCGGCCTCACCGTCAACTACAAGATCTCCTCCGGCCTGACAGTCGCCGCCTCCCCTGATTCGCTCACCGTCCCGCCCGGTTCCACCGCGGTGTACACCCTGCAGATCACCCGGAACAACCTGTCCGGGCCGGTCACCTTCAGCGTCCTGGGCGGACTGCCCTCCGGCGCCGCCGCAACGTTCTCGCCCAATCCGGTGACCGGCACCTCCACCACCCTGCAGGTGGCAACAACGGCCGCTTCACCGAACGGCAGCTACAGCCTCTACCTCATGGGCACGGGCAAGGATGCCGCCGGGAAGGCCCAGTACGCCTACGCCAACGTGCAACTGGTCCTGGACTCCACCATCAAGCAGTTCGTCCTCTCCGGAAACGTCCCCGGCACCCTGTCCCCCGGCACGTCGGCCGGCCTGGACCTGCAAATCAGCAACCCCAACAACAAGGCGCTCTCGCTGACCAACATGTCCGTGGCGGTGGCAGGCGTCACCCGCAGCACGGACGCCGTGGCCAGGAACCTTCCCTGCACCGCAGCGGACTTCGTGGTCACGCAGTACAGCGGCCCCTACCCGGTCTCCGTTCCGGCGGGCAGCAGCTCCCTTTCCGGGCTCCGTTTGGCACCGTCGGTGTGGCCCAGGGTGGGAATGCTGGACACCTCCGCCAACCAGGACGGCTGCAAGGGTGCCTCGCTCCAGCTCACCTACTCAGGATCAGGACAGGGGAACTGAGATGACCGCCAACCCAACCACCCGCCGTCGTGCAGTCAGGGCAGCGGCCCTCGCCGGACTCCTGGCCGCTGCCGGCGCCGGAACCGCCTACGCGTACTGGGGCACCGCGGGCACCGGCACCGGTTCCGCAGCCGCGGCCACCATGCAGGCCGTCACCGTGGACGCGCTCGTCGCCGGGGACAACCCAAAGTCGACGCTTGTTCCCGGCGGTACTGCCGACGTCGTCCTCCGCCTCACCAACCCCAACCCCTACGCCGTGCAGGTCTACAGCGTCACGGCCAACGGGGCCGCCACCGCGGACGCGGCACACCCCGGCTGCACCACCACCGGAGTCAGCTTCGTGGGGAGCGCGGCGCCACTGTCCCCGGCCACCTTCGTTCCGGCCAACTCGTCCACCCTGCTCACCCTTCCAGGATCGGCCGCCATGGATACCACCTCTCTCGCAGCCTGCCAGGGCGCCACCTTCCACCTTCCCGTCACGGCGGAGGTGCGCAAATGAGCCTCGCCATCCGTGCTTTATTCGGCCGCCCGTCCCGCCGGGTGCCCTGGATCATCACCGCGCTCCTGCTCCTGCTGGGCACGGGTACCGCTGCCTATGCCTTCTGGGCCTCGACCACCAGCAGCAACAACGCGGCCGCCGCTGCCGACGCGCTGTCCGCCGGGTCCAAGCCCGCCGTCACCGCCAACGGTGCCTCGCTCAGCGTCAGCTGGGCAGCCGGCACCACGGTCAACGGCCGGGCGGCCACCGGGTACACCGTCACCAGGTACGCGGCGGCCACCGGTGGCACCGGAACACCGGCAACAGGTGGTTGCGCGGGGACCGTCACCACGCTCACCTGCACCGAACAGAATGTCCCGGGCGGCATCTGGTACTACACGGTCACCCCCACCATCGCGCTGTGGACGGGTTCGGAAAGCCCGCGCAGCACCGGCGTCAGCAGTGACTCCACCGCCCCGGTGGCCTCGGTGTCCGGCATTTCGCCCACCCCCAACGCCGCCGGCTGGAACAGCACCAGCCCGGTCACCGTGACCATCACCGCCGACGACGGGACGGCTGGATCCGGCGTCGCCTCCATTACCTACGCGGTCGACGGCGGCGCCAAGCAGACTGTGGGCGGCAGCGTCACCAGCATCCCGGTGAGCGGCGACGGAACGCACACGGTCTCCTACTTCGCCACCGACAACGCCGGCAATGCCGGCACGGCGCAGAGCCAGACGGTGCGGATCGACACCCAGGCGCCTGCCGCACCGGGGCTCAGCGTGCCCGCCTTTGTGAACTCCGCCAACGTTGCCGCCGTACCCGTCACCGGGACGGCGGAGGCAGGGGCCAAGATCACCCTTACTGCCAGCGACACCGGTTCCGGCGCCCCACATTCGGTGACGGTTACGGCTACCGCATCGGGAACCGGAAGCTGGTCCGCCTCCTTGGATTTGAGCACCTTCAAGCAGGGAACGATCAACTACAGCGCCACGGCCGCGGACGCCGCCGGGAACACGGGAGCGGCAACTGCGGCTTCGAACACCAAGGACACCATCGCTCCGGCACCAGCGCAGGGCGTGGGCGTGCCTATATACGTCAACAGCTCCACCGTTTCCTCCGTGCGGGTCTCCGGAAGCGCCGAAGCCGGGACCACTGTGACGGTTGCGGCCACGGACACCACTACTGCCCCTCCGGTCACTGGCACGGCCACTGACGCCGGAACGGGTTGGTCACTGAACCTGAACCTCACGCCGCTCAAGGATGGAACAGTCACCTACGCCGTCACAGTCAAGGACGCCGCAGGCAACAGCAGTTCGGCCGTTACACCGAGCCCCACCAGTTTGAAGGACACTGTGGCACCGAAGCTGACCATTGACACCCCGGCGTACATCTACTCGGGCAACGTGGGCGGCTATAAGGTCAGCGGCACCAATGATCCTGGCCTGACCGTCAACCTGAGCGTCAGCGATTCGACCACCAGCGTCCCGGCAACGGCATCAGGGACGCCATGGACAACCGGCGGCCTCAATCTGGCGGGCCTCAAGGAGACGTCCACGGTTGTACCGGTGGTCACGGTCACTATCACTGCCACCACAAGCGATGCGGCAGGAAACAGCAGTACGGTCACGGCCACAGCGGTCAAGGACACCCAAGGGCCCACAGTTACCTCAGTCAAGCTGCTCAACGGCGGCTCGACCAATACCCGCCAGGCCTCAGCGGACGCTGGCGACACCATTACCCTCAAATTCTCGGAAAAGTTGGACCTGGCCAAGGTGTGCACCAACTGGACCGGCTCCCAATTGTCGGGCACTGCAACGATCACTGATAATGCGGGCAATGACACACTGGGTGTCACGATCCCCGGTTGCTCCGTCGGCACGGTATCCCTCGGCGGGGACTACCTCAACGGCGCCGCGGCCACCTTTGGAGCCCAGGGAACAGGCTCAACCCTCAACTGGGATGCCGCCAACAACGCCATGGTTATCAAACTCGGCAATGCGCCTAACGGCAGCGCAGGCGCGGGCACACTCAACGCGGGTGTCCCTGCGGGCCTGCCGGCGTACGCCCCACCACAGAGCCTGACCGACGTGGCGGGGAACCTGATCGGTACTGTCTCGTTCAGAGACACCCTCTCCTCAGGACTGGGATAGGTGACGCGTTACCGGCTCCCCACCGACTATTCGGCGGGGAGCCGGTGCGTGTCCGGCCGGGGTGTGGTTCACGCTCCTTACGACACACCCCACATACACTTTGGCTAGCGGATCCAGCAAAGGGGCGCGTGATCAAGCACCCCCGGACCGCCCAAGGGAACAGGAACCCAACGTAATGACGGACTTTGATGCCTTGATCGACGCCGAACGGAACCGCCTCATCGGCGCCCTGGAAAGGCTCGACGACGAACGCTGGAACTCACCGAGCCTGTGCGGTGGCTGGCGGGTGAGGGACGTCGTCGTCCATCTCCTGATGCCCTACCAAATGTCCCTACCGCGGTTCTTCATCAATATGGCCGCAGCCGGGTTCGCGTTCGACAGGATGGCGGACCGCTGGGCCACCCGGGACACCCGCCCGAAGGATGAACTGCTGTCAGCCCTTCGGCGCACGAAGGCGGAGCGTTTCGGGGTTCCAGGCGCCGGCCCTGAAGCACCGCTGAGCCACCTTGTCATACATGCGGAGGACATCTACAGGCCCCTGAAGATCGACCATGTGATAGAGCCGGAGAGTGCCAACATCGTCCTGGACCAGCTCACCACGCCCCAGGCCCAGCGTTCACTGAAACCGGGCCTGATCGATGGGCTTGCCTTCTCCACCCAGGACACGGGCTGGAGGCACGGCACCGGCGCCCAGGTGCTGGGCAGCGCGTCGGCCCTGATCTCCACCCTTGCGGGGCGGCAGGGATCCGCAGCCGAGCTGACCGGCGAAGGAGCCATTCTGCTTCAGGGCAGGGGCCGCTGACTTTCCCGATCCCGGCTGCTTCGTTGAATGGCTTCGGCCATGCTCTTGATTCTCTGGAGCCGGGCATCCCATGCAGCGCTGACCGACGACAACTGGGCAACGGCGCGGGAAAGCTCTGCCTGGTTCACCTCATAAACGCGTTGCCGGCCTGCGGGCCTGACATAGACCATCCCCGCACGGTGCAGTACCTCCAGGTGCTTCGCCACCGCCTGCCTGGTCACGGGCAGCCGGGTGCTCAGGCCCGTGGCCGTGCCGCCGCCTTCGGACAGGATCAGGTCGAGCATCTTCCGCCGGGTGGGATCACCCACCGCGGACCAGAGATCGTCGTCGATAGCGATGGTCATTGCGCAGCGACCAGCCGGCCGATGTAGGCCACAAGCCGTGGCAGGAAGTAGTCCCAGCCCCGGACGTGGTCATTGTAGTTAAGCTCGACGTCAGCTTGCTCCCATCCCTTGTCCTGGAACCCTGCCTCCGTAAAGCGCAGCAGTGTCCCCGAGCCCTGCGGAATCAGCTCAAAAGTCACCAGGAGGGAGTTTTCCGGCGATGCCGCGGCTTCGTCGTAAACCCACCTGAAGGAGAAGCGCCGCGACGGCTCGACCTCCACAACCGTCAGCTTCACCACTTTTGCATCTGCCGCCGTCCGGTCGCCGAAGACTATGTCCCCGCTTGAACCCGCGGTGGGGTCAAAGGCGGCCTCATCGGGCCACCATTGGCGCAGGTGTTCGGGGGTGCTGATGACCTCGAAAACAATCTCCGGCGCCGCTTCAATGTGGATTTCCCGCTCAATGCTGTTGTGCATGTCCAGTTCCTTTCGCAACCATTGGTTGCTAAGAGCCTAAACGACGCAGCACCCGAAGCGCAACCATCGGTTGCGCAGGCGTCTTCGCCAACCCGGAGCGGCAGAGATGACGACGGCTGAGATCGCCTGCCTACTTCTGCTCGGGTATCCAGAACGGGGCATTCACCCCCGCTCCTGTGAGGTTGTCGCAGCGGACCAGCTGGGTGCCGATGCGCTCCAGCGGGCAATCCACGTAGGTGTTAAGGACTTCCTCGTCATAGCCCGCGGTGGCCGGGGCTGGCCCTGCGGAGAGGAAGAGTGCCGGAAAAACGGCAGCGATGACCGGGACAGTGCGCTTGTGCAACGGGGGGCTCCTTGGATTCGGCAAGGGAGATTGACGGGCGGCCGGCCCTGGACGAGGGCCAGCGCAACTGGGTCCCCAGCCGATTCCCCAAAATGCGAATCCTGCCAGCTCAGGACTCTCCGGCAGGACCAAAGTACATGAACCGCCCGGGCAGCCATAAGGGTCCCGGGCACCCCTTATGCAGCACGGCCTACCCAATCATGACTCCCGCAATCCCGGGAACGGGCGCGGGGTGGGCCTACGCAACGAAAGGAAAATCCCCTCCTCCTGGAGGCTTATCCCCCAACACCCACCCCTCCGGAACCCTCCCCGGCCCTTAGTTGTTCGCGTGGATATGCGGACTCCTCTCCCCCACAAACCCACAATCCGTTGCACTGGCGCAACTGATGCGGGGGTGGGTCATGTCTCGGAATGGCCCACCTTCACCGCTGAGTTACCGTGACGAGCGCCTACCAGTGACGAGGCTGCGACCGGCATCCCGCTACCGGCGCAGTTGCCCGTGCTGCAAGGGCGCCCGTCAGGATGTTTTCCTCCTGGTTGCTTCTGCCTCTGCCCCGCCGGAGAGGGCACCCTGCAGCCGGGCACCGGACAGCGGCCTGTCACCGCTTCGCCGCAATGTCAGCATCACCAGGCCTGCAGCCAGGAGGCAACATGCCAGGAAGATGGACGTGGCCAGGAAACTGCCGTGCGTCACATCCTGCAGGAAACCACCAACGTAGGGTCCAACGAATCCGCCGAGGTTTCCTACCGCATTGATCAGTCCCATAGCGGTGCCGGCGACGGCCACCGGCATGGCCCGGGACGCTGAAGCCCAGAATGGACCGTCGTAGGCCAAGGCCCCGGCGACGGCGATGCTAATGAGGGTAACCGCAAGGAACGGCATATTGTCTCCGGTTGCTACCGAGACCACCAGCGCAACAGCACCGACTGCCATCGACAGCAGCACGTGAGTGGAGTAGCGGCCGGAACGGTCGGCCGCTTTGGCGTTGTACCAGAGGCCGACCATCGCCAGCACGTACGGAACTGCGGTGATGAGCCCCACCTCCATAGACGATCCGGAGGTAATTGTCTTGATCACGTGCGGCAGCCAGATGTTGATGCCATAGAAGCCAATCTGGATGAGGAAGTACACCAAGGTCAGCCGCCACACAACCGTGTTGGACATAACGTGGCGCAGGCCCAGTTTCTCCTGCTGAGGATGTTCCCTTGCATCCGCAGCGAGCCCATTCTCGATGTACTCACGCTCCTGGACCGAGCACCATGCCGCCTCGCGCGGATGGTCAGCGATCAGGGCCCACCACAGGGGTGCGGCGATGACGAAGGGGAAGATGCCCTCGATGATGAACAGCCACCGCCAGTCCGAGAAGGAGAGAATCCAGCCGGAGAGGGGGCCCGTAATGATGGAGGCGATGGCGATGTTCATCATCCAGAATGCGTAGGCCCGTGCCCGCTCAGCGGCCGGGAACCAGTGGCTGATCAGGACAAGGATCGCAGGCCAGATTCCGGCCTCGGCGACACCCAGGAAAAAGCGCACCACCAGCAGTTGCGTGAAATTTTGGATGAATCCGGAAAGAACGGCCAGTACGCCCCAGATGAGCACCATGATTCCGACGAACTTCTTCGCGCTCCAGTGCTCGGCGAGGTGGCCGCCTGGAATTTGCAGGACGAGATAGCCGATGAAGAAGATGCCTGCAGCCAGGCCCTGCTGGGCGGCGTCGATGCCCAGGTCCTGATGGAGTCCGTTCAGGGCGAACCCGATATTGGTCCTGTCCATAAACGAAATGATGTAGACGACAATGGCGACGGGAATCAACCGCTTCCACCGGGCATTGCCCACTGCCGTTGCTGACTTGACGTTCTGTGCCATTGGAAATGCTCCTTCGCGATATGGCTGATCAGACCGCCCCCCCAGTAAAGCTACTGCTCTCCCGCGGACCTCGTCGGGGTTCGCTTTCCGCCAAGCGGCGGAACGAGCGGGACTTGTTCGGACAGAGCCGACCTGACGTTGCAGGCTTTTACGCCTTGAGTTGGCGACCCTTACCCGAGCAGCATTTTCTTATTTTCACGCAACTATTGCGTTAGCGCAATAAGTCATTTAGCCAGGTCGCCAAGGGTGACGTGCAGGTTCTGGGATGCTGAGCCGCGCTGCACGATGACGTCCACCTGCTGCCCGGGGTCCTGTTTCCTGAGGGCCACCAGCAGGTCCGTCACGTTTCCAATGTCTGCCTGGGCGAACTTGGTGATGATGTCTCCTGCCTTCATGCCGGCTTGTTCCGCTGGGCTTCCTTGCGAAACGCTCACGATCAGCGCCCCCGCCGTCGTGGGCAGGGAGAACCGTTGGGCGAGTTGCGGCGTGATGTCGGTGGGGACCACACCGAGGGCGGCGTGTTTGACCGATCCGCTGGCCAACAGCTGGTCTGCAACGTCGGTGACAGTGGAAGATGGCGTAACGAACCCGATGGCTACGGCTCCGGTGCTGGGTGGAAGGTAAGCCTCGGAAAGACCGATTACCTGTCCGCCGGCATTCGCCACCGCACCGCCGGAATTACCGGGGGAAATCGGCGCATCGGTCTGCAGCAGGTCGATGGCGCCGTGGGGTGATTCCTTCGACGGCGGCATGTTCCGGTGCAGGCTGGAGACAATTCCGGCAGTGACGGTTTCCTCCAACCCCAGCGGGCTTCCGATGACAACGGTCATCGAACCCACCTCCGGATCTGTTGCAGCAAATTTTGCGGCCGGAAGGCCGGTGCGGTCGACCTTGAGGACAGCAAGGTCCGTGACGTCGTCAACGCCAACTATTGTGCCTTGGGACTGAGAGCCATCAGCGAACTGGACCTCAACGTTCTTAAAGGGCTGTTTTTGCTGGTCCTCCACGACATGGGCGTCTGTGACAATGGATCCATTGCCGTCGTAGATGACACCGCTGCCAAGGCCGACAGCAGTCCTGATGGTGACCACGGATGGTTCGACCTCCCTGACCACGCCGGGAACCGCGGCCAGGCCGCCGCCGCCCGACAGGCTTGCCTTGGATGCGTCCGGTGATGCAGTGGAGGAACCGGGCCCCGGTGCCGGGTTTCCCGTACAGCCCGTCAGCGTCAGCGCCGCTGCGGTCATTCCAGCCGCCGCGTAGAGTCTTAACCTCATTGGATACCTCCTCTTTGAGAGATCGCCCGGGAGGGGCGGTCGCCTGTCTTGCCCAGCAGGGCTGCTGCCAGCGTCAAGGGCTGGGCGAAGGAACATAAGGCTGGTACTGGTCAAAAGTCCCGTCCTGAATGGGGACGTTGATTCTGGTTTCCTGCCCCTTCACGCTTACTGTCAGGTCAGTGCGCGCCCCGGGAGCCTCCGCGGCACTGTTGAGAATGAGGGGCGTCTGGTCAAACTCCTTGTTCCCGCTTGCCGGGATCCTGACCTGGACTTGCTCGTCGGAGTCGGCCAGGACCATCTCAATATCAGCAGCCGTGGTGTTGATGATCGTTCCCAACACGCGTGCGGGTTCATTTTGCCCTGATGTCACAAGCAGAACGCTTCGCAACTCCAGCCCGGCAAAGTTCAAGTCGGAACCGAGCGCAATGGGATCGCGGTCCCCTTCGGAAGGGTTGTAGCAGCCGGTAGCCAGAAGGGCCGAGATCACCAGGACGGGCAGGAGGCGGAAAAACCGTATGGTGCCGTGGGCGGGTTTCATGGATGTTCCTTTCCCTGGCGTTGAGATGCTGCCGGCTGGTCAAAACAGAAGCCTGCATGAGATCTGCAGGTGACAATGCGGCGGAGATGGCGCAGGTCGCCTGGCAGCCCAGTACAGCTTTTCCCCTGCCCCACCGTGGTTAGCTTTAGGGCTTCATCCGTGGGCTTCCCCGATATATCCCCTCCCTCAGTGTGGCGCAGCACTTGCGCCAACGCAATCACTATCCACTTAGCAAGTTCCACTTTTCTGAATTGTTGCCCTCCTGTTACCGGATTCAGCCCTGTCGATGCAGATTCGGGACATAGCATTGTTTGCACATTGGCAATCATTCCGAGACAAGCGGCACTAGACCCAGGAGGGGTTGCTTCCAGGCACCCCTGTCCATGCGACGCCTTGATCGAAGTGCAGTGACGACACGACAAGGAATTCTCCTGCATGCTCCTTAGAGACAAACTGTGGCGAAAGGCTGCCGCCTTCATGGCTGCCTGCGTCATCGGCGGCTTCCTGGTCACCGGGCTCCTGGTCCCCGCGGCGGCGTTGGGCTCATCCCTGGCCGCTACATCCACCAAGCTTTTCGAGCAGCTGCCCTCAGTGCTGGATCTGAACCCCCCGGCCCGGAACTCGGAGGTGCTGGCTAAAGATGGGTCGGTCATCGCCACGTTCTATTCGCAGAATCGCGTGCCGGTGGAACTGGAGCAGGTATCACCGTTTATGCGCGACGGGATCGTGGCCATCGAGGACTCCCGTTTCTATGAGCACGGCGGCATCGATCCAGCGGGCATTCTCCGGGCCCTCTACGTGGACACCTTGGGCGGCCGGCAGGGCGCATCGACCATCACCCAGCAGTACGTCAAGAACGTGCTCATCCAGGCGCTGATCTCCAGCGGCAGGGCGGACGAGGTCAAGTCCAGCGCGGCCAGGACCATCGGCGACAAACTTCGGGAGATGAAACTCGCCGTCAGCCTCGAGGACAAGTACTCCAAGGACCAGATCCTTCAGGGCTACCTGAACCTGGTGTATTTCGGCAACGGAGCCTACGGCATCCAGTCGGCAGCCAAAGAGTATTTCGGCGTCGCCGCAAGCGACCTCAGCCTTACCCAAGCCGCCGCCCTGGCAGGAGTGGTCAACAGGCCCCTGTACTACGATCCGATCACCGAACCAGGCCATGTGGTGGCCCGGCGCAATGAAGTTCTGGACCAAATGCTCCAACAGGGTTACATCTCCACGGTCCAGCACGACAAGGCTGCCGCCGCGCCCCTCGCCTTGAACGTCCAGCCAACCGTCCAAGGATGCGCCGCGGCGACTTCTCCATACTTCTGCGACTACGTCCAACGTTTGATCCTCAACGACCCCGCCTTCGGGGCCGACGAGACGGCCCGGCGCAGACTTTTGTACCAGGGTGGGCTGTCCATCCACACCACTCTGGACCCGGACCTGCAAAAAGTGGCCCAGGGACAGGTCAATGCCTCGCTTCCCCCGGCGGATCCCCTGCAGCGCGGGGCCGCCCTTGTCAGCGTCCAGCCCCGGACGGGCAAGATCCTTGCCATGGCCCAAAACACCATATACAACCCGGCGCCTGGGCCCGGACACTACACGGGCAACTTCGCCCTCCCAGAAACGGACAGCCGCGGTAAGCCGCTCCATGGTGCCGGCGGCTTCCAGATCGGTTCCACGATGAAACCATTCGTCTTTGCTGAATGGCTCAATTCCGGCCGGTCCATGGCTGTCCGGCTGGACGGCTCGGTCCGCACCTACAAGGCCGGCTTCCCATGGAAAAACAGCTGCGGCACGACGGCCGGGTCCTACGATCCCGCCCTCGGCCAGACACCCCTGCCCAACGACGACCCCTACCACTACTACCGGATGAGTGTCCTGGAAGGCCTGTACCACTCCATCAACACCATCACGTTCCAGTCAGCAACGCAGCTGGATTTCTGCAACATCCAGAAGATGGCCACAGCGGCGGGCATCAAGGACGGCCACACCAACAAGCCCTACGACCTCTCCAGTATCGCCAACCTGATCGGCACCCAGGATGTCGCGCCGCTGGACATGGCTACCGCTTACGCAACTTTCGCGGCCGGAGGAATCCGCTGCAGACCCGTCGCCTTGGAGACGGTCACCGGACCCGGCGGACACCACTACCCGGTGCCAGCCGCGGACTGCACCCAGACCATCGACCCGGACGTCGCTGCCGGCGTCACGTACGCCCTGAAGCCAGTACTGACCAAAGGATCGGGCTACAACATTCCCGTGAACAAGGAACAGGACATCTTCGCCAAAACCGGCACCACCGACGGACACACCCAGACATGGACCGTTGGCGCCACCACAGGCATCGCCACCGCCTCATGGTTCGGAAGCTACAAAGGATTCGGGCCGGAATGGGCAAATGAGCACATCACCATCAACGGAAAGTACTACGCCGGTCTGGACGGAGCAAACATCGCCGGCACCCAGTGGGCCCACCTCATGAACGCCGCGGCCCCAAAATACCCAGGCGGCCCTTTTCCCTCGCCACCACCATCAATGCTCCGCTGACGGGGGCGGGCCAGCCCCGTATTCGATTGCGCAATTACAATTATTGCGCTATCGTTCATTGATACTCGGTGAAGCAACGGTGGCTTTTTCACGAGCTTCACTTCCCAAACCGCGAAAGTTCCCCAACGACGAGGAACCAGTCCAGCAGGAGGAATGGGTGCCGCCGTGGCAAGCGATGACGACGATGTCCGCCCTGATGTAAAAGAGTCGCAGTCTCAATCCTTGGCTTTTCGCTTAGGCGACGGATTCATTGTTCCCCCAGGCCGGTTCCTCGTCCTGAGCGCAGTGTCACTTGCGCTGGCCCTGGCCGGCGCCGCTTCCTTTTTGCTGACGCTGGGGGAAGTGCTTCACGGCAATGGCGTCACAGCGGCCGACGGTCCCATGACCGAGTGGTTCGTGAATCACCGGACCAGTGCTGCCACCATGGTTCTGGCGGGACTCGCCATTGTGTTCGGCCCGGTCGCCCTTCCGCTGATAACACTGCTCGCCACCACGGCCTGGGCCCTTTTGACCCGCCGCCTTTGGCGCCCCTTGCTGCTCGCCGGGTCGATGCTCACGGGGGTCATCATTACGGAGGTCATCGCCCACGCCGTGGGACGTTCCCGTCCCCCAGCGGCACTGATGATGCTGGGCGCCGATGCCACTTCATCGTTTCCTTCCGGGCACGTCGTCGGTGCCTCAAACTTTCTGCTGATCGGCGCATACCTGCTCTATTCCCGCTCCTCCCGCACGGTTTCCGTGATCGTTGCCTTCAGCGCTGCAGCCGGAGGCCTGACACTGGAAGCAGCAAGCCGCGTTTACCTCGGCTATCACTGGTTTACAGATACGCTCGCGTCCGCCTCCATCTCCGTGGTTCTCCTCGCGGTCGTGATCATGCTGGATATCAACCGCGGCGGCCATGCGGCAGAACAATGAGTGCGAAAGCCGACTGGCTGCCCGGCTGCTGAGCGGGCTCGATGGACGTTAGCGCTTGCTTCCCCCACACTGTTGCGTGATCGCAAATAAAGCGAGACACTGGCCAGGACAACCACGGCTAAAGGGAGACATCATGCGTGCGCTGACAGTGACCCCGGGAGTCAAGGACTCCCTTCACCTGCGCGACATTCCGGAACCGGCAGCGGGTGAAGGACAAGTGCTGGTGGATGCCCTGGCGGTTGGCCTCTGCGGCACCGACGCCGAGATCATCGCGGCAGATTACGGCGAGGCTCCGCCGGGCCAGGACTACCTGGTGCTGGGCCATGAAAACCTGGGCCGGGTGCGGGAAGCTCCGCGGGATTCCGGCCTCGCCGAGGGAGACCTGGTGGTGGGCATTGTCCGCAGGCCCGATCCCGAACCCTGCAAAGCCTGCGCCGCCGGCGAGTGGGACATGTGCCTGAACGGCAAGTACACCGAGCACGGCATCAAAGGCCTGGACGGATTCGCGCGCCAGCAATGGCGCGCCGACCCGCAGTCCATAGTGAAACTGGAGGCGGGGCTGGAAGACGTGGGTGTGCTGCTGGAGCCCACTACCATCGTGGCCAAGGCCTGGGAACAGATCACCAGGATCGGGCAGCGGGCTTTCTACGACCCTCATATCGCCGTGGTGACCGGAGCCGGACCCGTTGGCTTGCTCGCCGCACTTCTGGGCGTCCAGCAGGGCCTGGAAGTCCACGTCTTCGACATCGTCAAGGACGGGCCCAAGCCGGAGCTGGTCCGGGACCTCGGAGCCATCTACCACAGCGAATCACTGCCGGACTCCGGCCTGAAACCGAACGTCCTGGTTGAGTGCACGGGCGTCACCCCCGTGGTCCTGGACGCACTGCGCTGCCGCGCCCAGGACGCCATCACCTGCCTGACCGGCGTCTCGGGAACCGGGAACCAAACGGAAGTGGATGTCGGCGCCCTCAACCGCGAGGAAGTGCTGATGAACGGCGTGGTCTTCGGCAGTGTCAACGCCAACCGGCGCCACTACGATGCCGGCGCCAAGGCCCTGTCCTCTGCCAACCCCGACTGGCTGCGCCGCCTCATCAGCCGCCGGGTACCCCTCGAAAACTACGCTGAGGCCTTCCATCACAGGCCTGACGACGTCAAGGTTGTGCTGGACCTGCAAAAGTCCCGCGGCGGCAGAGGCGACCAGCGATGATTCCCCGCCGGGAACCAACAGAAGCCACCATCGACCACCGGCACCCGTCCGGGCTCCAGTACGAAATCCGGTACGGCGGGCAAACCGCGCACCTCACGGAGGTTGGCGGGGCATTGCGGGACTACCTGCTGGACGGCCGCACCTTGCTGGACGGGTATGGACCGGATGAGATGTGCACGGGCGCACGCGGTCAGTCGCTCATCCCCTGGCCGAACCGGATCAAGGCCGGCAGCTATGAGTGGGAAGGCCGTCGGCTCCAGCTTGACCTGAGCGAGCCGGACAAAGGCGGGGCCATCCACGGACTGACCCGCTGGCGGAACTGGAATGCCCCGGTTGTGGAGCAGACCGACGAATCCATCTCCTTCGCCTACACCCTGCACGCCTGCCAAGGCTGGCCCTGGGTCCTCGACTGCCGGCTGGACTATCAACTCGGTCCGGACGGATTGACGGTGCGGAGCACGGCGGTGAACCGGAGCGACTCGCCGTGCCCCTACGGGACTGGGGCGCATCCTTACCTCAGCACAGGAACGGTGAGCGCGGGCGCTATCGACACCGCCTTGGTCCAGGTGCCGGGGCGGACGTACCTGCCCGTGGATGAACGCGGCATCCCCACCGGGCACGAGCGTGTGGACGGCACAAAGTACGACCTGCGTGAACTCCAGCAACTTGGTGGCCGGCACATCGACGTGGCCTACACCGACCTTCTCCGCGGCGGGGATGGGCGCGCCCGCGTAAGGCTGCTGCGCCCGGACCGCTCCGGAGGAGTTGAGCTGTGGGTGGACGACACATACCCCTACCTGGAGATCTTCACCGGGGACACCCTCCCCCAACGGGACTGCCGCCGGACCGGGCTGGGCGTGGAGCCCATGACGTGCGCCCCTGACGCCTTCAACTCCGGCGAAGGCCTGATCACCCTGGACCCCGGGCAATCCCACACCGGACAGTGGGGCATCAAGCCAGCCTGAAGGATTCCCTCCGCCGATCCGGGTCCAGCAGAGAAGACATCCCACTTTTGCCAACTATTGCGCAAACGCAAATATTGGGTTTCAATGAAAACATGGCTTGCCGCACCAGGATCCGGTCACGTCACGTACCGGCTCCCAACGTAAAGCGACCGTCGGAGGTACCCTGGCCGCCGGCGGCGGCTGCGAAGGCCTCCAGCGCGGCGGCCAGCGCAGGACGCCGGCCCGCAGGCATCCTGGAAATCACCTCTGCGATGGCCTGCCGCCGGTGCTCCAACACGGAGTTGACCAGTTCCTTGCCCTTGCTGGTCAACTCCAACCGGATGTATCGGCGGTCCGCGGGGTCTTCACGGCGCTGCAGCAGGTCAGCCGCTACCAGCCGGTCGCAGATGCGGGTGGCATTGGATGCGTGCACGCCAAGCTCTGCGGCGACGCCGCCGAGGTTTTGTGGTCCGCGGGTATGGATAAGGACCAGCACCCGCAGCTGTGGCGTATTGACGATGTCCTCAACCTCAGCAACAGAGCGGGCCACCACGCGCAGAAGAGTGTCGGCGGCGCCCATCACCGCTTCGACTTCCCGACTTGAAGGTTCAGGGATCAACGCAGATCCGGCAGATGTATCCATGGGCACCAGTTTCCTCTAATGGTTGCTGTCCCGCAAAGTTTGCCAGCTTCCCTCGTCTGTTCGCAGGCGGCCCGAAGGAGAATCATGAAGACGCAACACCCGGCAGATCCGGTCCGCAGCACGGTGAATGGCATCGACCGGCTTGTACGGAATGTGCAGACGGGGAGGTTTGAGCGCTCCTTGTCAGGCCTGACGGCTGCCGGTGCCCTGGTCACGGCGGCGGAAATCTATCTGGAACATGACAAGGCCAGTTTCGGCAACAAGTGGATGTGGGTTCCCGTTGCCTTGGGCCCGCTGGGGGCCGCCGCGGGAGTAGCCGGCGTATTCAGCCGCCGCATGGCTAAGACCGCCCTCCCGCTGGCCAGCGCCGCGATCATTGCCAACGGGCTGCAAGGAACCTGGCTGCACCTGCAGGGCATCCGGCAGAAACCGGGCGGCCTGTCCAACCTGCGCTACAACCTGGAGATGGGTCCGCCGCTGTTCGCGCCGCTGCTGGTCACCCTGGTGGGCGGAATGGGGGTGCTGGCCTCCGTCCTGAGGCGGGAACCATGAGCAGCCTCCCACTGGACATGTCCGACGGCGGCGGCCGCTACCCCGGCTTCAGCACCCGCGCCCAGGCGGGCCATTGGGACCGGGCGACTGCCGCCGTCGTCGAGTCCCGCCTGGGTATGCCGCCGGACGTCCGTTTCTTCACGCCCGCAGAGGAGGCCGCAGCGCGCGCCCTCTTCGACCAGTTACTGGGCCAGCAGGGCGAGCCCCGGGTGCCGGTGGTGAACATGGTGGACGCCCGCCTGGCAGATGAGCAAACCGACGGCTGGCACTATGACAACATGCCGAGGGACGGCGAAGCGTGGCGGGCAACGCTCGCGGCGCTGGACCGTGAAGCGCACTCCCGTGCCGGCTCCACCTTTGCCGGCCTGGATCCAGAGCAGCAGGCCGGGCTCCTGCAGGACATCTGCAATCTGCACCGGGAACTCTGGCACGGCCTGCCGGCGGACCGGGTGTGGAGCCTCTGGACCCGGTACGCCTGCACCGCCTTCTACTCGCATCCCCTGGCCTGGGACGAAATCGGCTTCGCGGGACCGGCCTACCCGCGCGGCTACAAGAACCTGGGTGTGAACCGCCTGGAGCCGTTCGAGGTGCGCGACATCCGCCCCGATGCTGACCCCACCCACGGGCCAACCCACGACGCAGGCCACGGGGCAGACCGGTGAACAGGGTCCGCGAACGCAATGAGTCCGCGTGGCTGCTCCCTTCCGGACCCGGCAGCAACCTTCGGCTGCGGGAGAATATGCGGCGGTACGCCGAAACCGATGAGGTGGACATGGTCATCGTGGGCTGCGGAGCAGGAGGTTCCACGCTGCTGCAGCGCCTGGCACGGGCCGGGTGGCGGGCGGTGGCGTTGGAGGCGGGTCCGTTCTGGGAACCCGAGCAGGACTGGGTCAGCGATGAAGCCGGATCCCACCATCTGTACTGGACCGAACCACGGGTTATTGCCGGGGCTGATCCCGTGCCCTTGGGGTCAAACAACTCGGGCCGGGGGGTGGGCGGCTCCATGGTCCACTTCGCCGGGTACACGCCACGTTTCCACCCCAGCGATTTCCGGACCTTCACTGCTGATGGGGTGGGCGCCGACTGGCCCCTGGAGTACGCGGAACTGCGGCCGTTCTACGAAGACATCGAAGCGGAACTGCCGGTCGCCGGGGAGCGCTGGCCGTGGGGCGACCCGCACGGCTACCCGCACCGGCCGCATCCTGTGTCCGGCAACGGCGAGCTGTTCCTGCGCGGCGCCAACGCCTGCGGCATCACCGCGAAGGTGGGTCCGGTGGCCATCGCCAACGGCAGGTTCGGCAACCGGCCGCACTGCATCTACCGGGGATTCTGCCTCCAGGGCTGCAAGGTCAACGCCAAGGCATCCCCGCTGATCACGCACGTCCCGGACGCGCTGGCCCACGGCGCCGAAATCCGCCCCGACTCGATGGCCACCCGGATCGGCTTTGACGAACGCAGCGGGCTGGCAACCGGCGTCGAATATGTCCAGGGCGGCGTCACGAAGTTTCAGCGGGCCCGCCTGGTGGCCGTGGCCGGCTACTCGATAGAAACCCCGCGGCTGCTGCTGAACTCCGCCACGCCGCGCTTCCCGGACGGGATGTGCAACGACTTCGACCAGGTGGGACGGTACCTGATGGTCCAGGGCGCGCCCCAAACCGCCGGGCGGTTCCAGGCCGAGGTGCGGATGTGGAAGGCCCCTCCCCCCGAAGTCAGCACGGAGGACTTCTACGAAACGGACCCGGCAAAGCCCTACAAGCGGGGATTCTCCATCCAGTGCGTGTCCCCGTTGCCCATTACCTGGGCCGAGCATGTTGCCGCGCAAGGGCACTGGGGGTCCACCCTCCGCCGCTATATGAGCGACTACCCGCACTGGGCCTGCCTGGGCGCCCTGTGCGAATTCCTCCCCCTTAAGGAGAACCGGGTAACGCTGGCTGACGGGACGGACCGGCACGGCATTCCCGTGGCGTGCTTCAGCTACGGCCAGTGCGACAACGACCGGCAGCTGATGTCCGCAGCACAGCAGGTCATGGAAGAAATCCTGACCGCTGCAGGGGCAGAGGAAGTCATCACCATCAACCGCTATGCCCACTTGGTGGGCGGGGCCCGGATGGCAGCCACCCAGGACGCCGGTGTGGTCGACCGGAACTGCCGCAGTTTCGCGGTACGCAACCTCCTGGTCACGGACGGCAGCGTGCTGCCCACCCAGGGGAGCGCCAACCCCGCCCTGACCATCATGGCGCTGGCGGCCCGCGCCGCCCGCGTCCTGGTCCAAGGCGCCCGCCGCGGCGCCACGATGAGCGCAAAGGAAGACTGATCATGGCAACCACAGTGGCCGACTACCTGCTCGCACGCCTCGGTGAGTGGGGTGTGGACAAGGTCTTCGGTTTCCCCGGAGACGGTATCAACGGCATCCTGGCCGCCTTTGGCAAGGCCGGCAACCAGCCGAAATTCATCCAGGCACGGCACGAGGAGATGGCCGCGTTCGAGGCCGTGGGCTACGCCAAGTTCGGCGGCCGCGTGGCCGTGTGCATGGCCACTTCCGGGCCCGGAGCCATCCATCTGCTCAACGGCCTCTACGACGCCAAGCTGGACCACGTTCCGGTGGTGGCCATCGTGGGACAGACGGCACGCAGCGCCATGGGCGGCTCCTACCAGCAGGAGGTTGACCTGCTGACTCTCTTCAAGGACGTGGCTTCCGACTACGTCCAGATGGTGACCGTCCCCCAGCAGCTGCCCAACGTCATCGACCGCGCCATCCGGATCGCGGAGGCCCAACAGGCACCCACCGCTGTGATCATCCCGGCCGATGTGCAGGAACTCGAGTATGCCGCCCCCACCCACGACTTCAAGATGGTCCCTTCCAGCGTCGGTGTCCGCTGGCCCGACATCCAGCCTGACACCGACTCGATCCGCGGTGCCGCGCAACTCCTGAATGAAGGCTCCAAGGTGGCCATCCTGATCGGACAAGGGGCGCGGGGCGCGGCCGCGGAGGTCCGGGAAGTGGCTGAACTGCTGGGAGCAGGGGTGGCCAAGGCGCTGCTGGGCAAGGACGCCCTGCCCGATGACCTTCCCTACGTCACCGGCTCCATCGGGTTGCTGGGCACCCGCCCCAGTTACGAGATGATGCGGGACTGCGACACCCTGCTCACGGTGGGATCCAGTTTCCCGTACACGCAGTTCCTGCCTGAACCGGGCCAGGCGCGTGGCGTGCAGATCGACGTCGACCCCAAGATGATCGGGCTGCGCTACACCAACGAATTCAACATCGTCTCCGACGCCGCTGCCGCCCTGCGCGCCCTGATTCCGCACCTGGCCCGCAAGCAGGAGCGGTCCTGGCGGGAAAACCTGGAATCGAACATCAGCCGCTGGTGGGAAACCATGCACGACGAAGCCATGGTCAGCGCCAACCCGGTCAACCCCATGCGGCTGTTCGCCGAACTCTCCACCCGGTTGCCGGCGGACGCGATGCTCAGCGCCGATTCCGGCTCCTCAGCCAACTGGTACGCGCGGCAGCTGAAGTTCCGGGAAGGCGTCCGGGGCTCGCTGTCCGGTAACCTGGCCACCATGGGCCCCGGTGTGCCCTACGCCATCGGCGCCAAGTTCGCCTTTCCGGCCCGGCCCGCCATCGCCTTCGCCGGGGACGGCGCCATGCAGATGAACGGGCTGGCGGAGCTCATCACGGTGAAACACTACTGGCGCGAATGGAATGATCCCCGGCTGGTGGTGGCCGTCCTGCACAACAATGACCTGAACCAGGTCACCTGGGAAATGAGGGCCATGGGCGGGGTGCCGGCCTTCCGCGAGTCCCAGGCCCTGCCCGACGTCGACTACGCGGGTTTTGCGGAGAGCCTGGGGTTGCAGGGCATCCACGTTGAGGACCCCGACGACGTGGGGCCGGCCTGGGAGAAGGCCCTCGCCGCGGACCGGCCCACCCTCCTGGACGTCCGCACCGACCCCGATATTCCGCCGATCCCGCCGCACGCCACCTTTGAACAGGCGCGGAAGACTGCGGAGGCCATGGTCAAGGGTGACGACAGCGCCTGGGGCGTGGTGAAGGAAGGGGTCAAGACCAAGATCCAGGAATTCCTGCCGCACAAGGAGGGCTGAACCGTGTCCGCCGCCGCCACCCCGGTCACCGCCATCCGGGCAAGCGCCTTCACGGTTCCAACCGACGCACCCGAAGCGGACGGCACCTACAGCTGGGACTCCACCACCCTGGTCCTGGTGGAAGCGGACGGCGGCGGGAAGACCGGGTTGGGCTGGACCTACGCCCCGGTGCCGGCGGCGGCCCTGGTGGAAGGCTTGCTGGCCCCGGCCGTCCAGGGCATTGGCGTTTTGGACGTGCCGGCCGCGGCAGCTGCGATGGCGCGGACGGTGCGCAACCCTGGCCGGACCGGCCTGGCATCCTATGCCGTGTCCGCCGTCGACTGTGCCCTGTGGGATCTGAAGGCCCGGCTGCTGGAGGTGCCGCTGCATAAACTCCTGGGCGCTGTCCGGGATTCCGTGGCCGTGTACGGCAGCGGCGGGTTCACCACCTACTCCGACGACCAGCTGCGGGACCAGCTCCAGGGCTGGGCCCAGGGCCAGCACATCCCCCGGGTGAAGATCAAGATCGGCCAGGACGGCGGGACGCACGTCGCGCGGGACCTGGAGCGCATCCGCCAGGCGCGTGCCGCCATCGGGCCCGGCACGGAACTGTTCGTGGACGCCAACGGTGGCTACAGCGCCAAGCAGGCAATCCGGGTGATGCGGGACGCAGCAGATGAGCACGTCACTTGGTTCGAAGAACCCGTCTCCAGCGACGACCTCGCCGGACTGCGGGCGGTGCGCGCCGCCGTCGACGCCGACGTGGCCGCCGGGGAGTACGGAACGGGACTGGTGTACTTCCGGCGCATGTGCAGCGCGGACGCCGTCGACTGCCTCCAGGCCGATGTCAGCAGGTGCGGCGGGATCAGCGAATGGCTGCGCGTGGCCGCCGTCGCTGCCGCCCACGGACTGGAAATCTCAGGCCACTGCGCACCCCACCTCAGTGCCGCCGTCGCCGCAGCCACCCCTAATTTCCGGCACCTGGAATGGTTCCACGACCACGTCCGGATCGAAAACATGCTCTTTGACGGAACGCTTGACCCGGACGGCGGGTGGGTCCGTCCGTCGGATGTCCCCGGCAACGGGCTGGCCTTCCGCGCTGCCGACGCCCGCCCTTACCGGGTCCAGTAAAAGCAGGTACCCGCCAACCATGACAGGACCGAAAGGAAGCCCATGAGCACCAGCCCAGGCAACGCGAACCCCTCCGGGGCAAAGCCACTTGACCCTGACCCCACAGGCCAGGATCCGAGCGCCGAGGACCCCGGCGGGAGGCAGAAAGCGCTGCTGCAGGCGGTGATCTTCGAGGTCGCACGGGAGACCGAAGGCCGGGGGCTGGCGGATATCCGGGACATGCTGCAGTCAGGTTTCGCGCGCGCCGGCGTGGCGGCACCTACCAATGCATGGCTGGACTCGGTGGCTTCCGCGGCGTTCTATGGAGAGCCGTACATCATCGACCTCCCCGCAGCCCTGGCGGCGGAGGGTGCAGTGCCCGCCCCCAACCAGGAGGTACGGGAGCGGCTGGCCGTACGCCGGGAGCTGCGGCAGGAACAACTGCCGCCGGGGATCTTTCCTCCCGCGTCGGCCTGGGAGTTGGATGAGAACGATGTCACCGGCAGAAGGCCGGAGCCGGGCCCCGATGCCCGGGCCGTGCTGGAAAGCACCCGTGCGGCGCGGCGGATGCTTGCCGTGGCGGCGTCAGGCGCGGCCGCGGGCCTGGCCTTTGCGGCGGTCCGGGCGGCGAGGAACGCACGGCGCTGGAGAAGCGGACGTTCGACGGCGGGTGGTGCCTAATGCCGGCATGGCTGCAGGCATGGATGTGGGGCACCATCGCCGGCGGGGCGCTGGTGGTGGGATGCGCGCTGGCGTGGCAATGGAAGATCCCGCCAAAGGTGGTGTCCTCTGTGATGTCGTTCGGCGCCGGTGTGCTGATTTCTGCGCTGTCGTTTGAGCTCGTGGAGGAGGCCGTCAACGGCGGCGGACTGTGGCCCACCATCGCCGGGTTCGCCAGCGGCGCCCTGGTGTATGTGGCTGCCAATGCCGTACTGGCCAGCAAGGGCGCGAAGCATCGGAAGCGTTCGGGCGGCAAGCAGCCCTCCGAAAAGGAAAAGCCGGGCAGCGGGACGGCCATCGCCATCGGCGCGCTGCTGGACGGCATCCCGGAATCGGTGGTCCTGGGGGTGGGGCTGGTGACAGCGGGCGCGGTCAGCCCTGCCATGCTGGCCGCCGTCTTCATCTCCAATGTCCCCGAGGGACTGTCCAGCACAGCCGGGATGAAAAGGGCCGGCCGCGGGCCTGGCTACGTGTTCGGCGTGTGGGGCGGCATCGCCGTCCTCTCCGGGCTTGCCGCGCTGGTCGGGTTCCTGGTCCTGCAGAACGCCCCCGGGGAACTGGTCGCCTTCATCACCGCCGTTGCGGCCGGCGCCATCCTGGCGATGCTCGCCGACACAATGATTCCCGAGGCCTTCGAGGAGCATCACCTGCTTACCGGCCTGATCGCCGCCGCGGGATTCCTGGCGGCATTCACCGTGGACCAGGTGGGCGGATAGCTTCCCGGCTTCCCAACTGGCGGGAAGCCGCACCATGTCGGATACGAAACCCCGGAGGAACAGATGGCAAGGATCGAAGACTATGCGATCATCGGTGACCTGCACACGGCTGCATTGGTGGGCCGCAGCGGGTCCATCGACTGGATGTGCATGCCAAACTTCGATTCACCGGCATGCTTCGCGGCCCTGCTGGACTCGCCGGAGGCGGGGCGGTGGCGGCTGGCCCCGGCCGGAGCCGGTGACTGCACCCGGCGGCGCTACCGGCCCGGCACGCTGATCCTGGAGACGGAATGGGACACGGCGGATGGAAGCGTCAGGGTAACGGACTTGATGCCGGTCCGCGATGGTTCCGCTGACGTGGTGCGCATGGTGGAGGGCCTGAAGGGGAGCGTTGCCATGCAGGGCGAACTGTCCCTGCGCTTCGATTACGGCCGGATCGTTCCGTGGGTCCGGCGGACCAGCCACGGCATCAGCGCCATCGCGGGCCCTGACGCCGCCTACCTCAGCACCCCCGCGCCGCTGGAGGGCAAGGACATGCGGACCGTCAGTGAATTCACCGTCAACGCCGGTGACCGCATCCCGTTCGTCCTGCGCTGGGCACACAGTTACAAGGCCGTCCCGGACCAAACCGAGCCGGAGAAGGCGCTGGCCTCCACGCAGGAGTATTGGGAGCAATGGACCGGCCGGAACTCCATGGCCGGCGACTACAAAGACGCGGTGGAACGGTCCCTGATCACCCTCAAGGCACTTACCTTCGCCCCGACCGGAGGCATCGTGGCCGCCGCAACCACCTCATTGCCTGAGAACCCCGGGGGCAGCCGCAACTGGGACTACCGCTTCTGCTGGCTGCGGGACGCCACCCTGACGCTGCAGTCCCTGCTGGCCTGCGGCTACAAGGATGAAGCAGCGGCGTGGCGGGAATGGCTGCTGCGTGCGGTGGCCGGCAACCCCGCGGATTTGCAGATTATGTATGGGCTGGACGGGACACGCCGGCTGCCCGAGGCCGAGCTGCCGTGGCTTGGAGGGTTCGAAGGTTCCAAGCCTGTCCGGACCGGCAACGCCGCGGCCCCGCAGCTGCAGCTGGACGTGTGGGGAGAGGTCCTGGACGGCCTGGCCCTCACCCGGGCCGCGGACCCTGGCACCACGGATGATTCCTGGGATATCCAGGTGGCGTTGATGGAGTTCCTGGAGGGCGCGTGGGACCAGCCGGACAACGGGCTCTGGGAGATGCGGGGGCCCCGGCGCCATTTCACCCATTCCAAGGTCATGGCCTGGGTGGCCGCGGACCGGATGGTCAAGGCCGTCCAGGAATCCGGCCTTCCCGGACCCGGGGGGCGCTGGGCCGCACTGCGCAAGCAGATCCACGACGACGTCATGACGCACGGCTTCGACCAAAAACGCAACACCTTCGTCCAGTCCTACGGCAGCAGCGAACTCGATGCCAGCCTGCTGCTGATCCCCCGCGTCGGGTTCCTTCCCCATGACCATCCCCGCGTCGTGGGCACGGTGGACGCGGTCCAGAAGAACCTGACCGAGGACGGGTTCGTCCTGCGGTACCACCCCGAGGCCAGCAATGACGGGCTGCCTGGCACCGAAGGCGTCTTCATGGCATGCTCCTTCTGGCTCGCCGACGCGCTGCTGGGCATCGGCCGCCGGGACGAGGCCGTGGACCTGTTTGAACGCCTGCTTTCGCTGCGCAACGACGTGGGCCTGCTCAGTGAGGAATGGGACCCCCGCAACAGCCGCCAGCTGGGCAACACGCCCCAGGCATTCAGCCATTTCCCGCTCATCCACTGCGCCCTCCAGCTGCAGCACGGCCCGCACCATAGCAATATGCCGCTGAAGGAAAGGCATGCTGGCCTGAAGTGAACGGCTCAGCCTGCGCTTGAGGTCGGGATTGGTGCGGGGGTCCCCCCTCCGCCGGAATCCACGGTGGATGCCGGCGTTGCCTCGTCAACGGACGACGTCGGCTGCCCGCCTTCCCCGTACTGGCCCGCCGGCGCTGTGGCCACCTCAGTCGGAGCCGGGTTGGGGGCGCCGGCCGGGGCCGTCGGCTGGGCCGGGCCGGTGGGTTCGGTTTGGGAACTGGCAGTCGTGGGGCCCGGGGAGGGTCCTGCTGATGCCGGAGCTGTCGGCCCGGAGGACGACGTCCCGGAAGTGCCCTTAACGATGGCCGTAATCTGCTCCTTGTAGCCGTTCAACGTGGCCTGGATATCGGAGAGCGGCACGTCCTGGAGATTCCGGCCGTACTCGGCGATCTGCGCCCACAACGCCTCGAGCTGCTGCTTGCTGGCCGGATCCAGCGGCCCGTCCAGGGTCAGGACCAGCTGGCTGGCCAGGGCGTAGGCCAGGCAGTCCAGGCAGTTGTAGTTCGCCGCCGCGGAGAGGTTCTGCGGGACGATGACGTCCGCCTGCCCCACCACCAGGACCACCTGGAATCCGACAGCCACCGCGGCGCAGCCCGTGCAGTTGGCGAAAGCGTAAGCCTCGTTGGTGGTGGTGACGGGATTGCCGTCCTCGGCCCACACCAGCGCGAACGCCACGCTGTACGTCACCGAGCCGTCGGTGGTGTTGACCGCGAGCGCCTGGTTTCCGTCGCCCTCCGGGGCGGCGGGCCGGTCGAACGGGAACACCCAGGACGGCGCCGCAGCGGAAGAAGCGCCGCCGGTGGAGGACGCCCCGGTACCAGAGGCATCTGCGGGTACCAGCACCATGCTCAGCTGCGGGTTGTCCCGTGTGGGCTTGGTGGCGCCGGCCGGCCACAGCGCAAGGGTCTGCCCGGTTGCTCCCTGCCGGAGCGCCCCGCGCTCACGCTGGGGAAGGATTGCCCGGGTGGCGTCCCCAAGTGTCCCGCGTTCGTAAGCCTGGACCGGACGGTACGTCCCGCCGTCGGGCCACCATGCCCAGGCGAGCCCTGCCAGAAGAGCCGCGACGGCGGCCATGGCAACGGTGCGCTGCACCGCCTTGCCGCGCGTTTTCTGCCACAGCCCGGTCACCAGCTGCCGCAGCAGCCGCACCACGATGTACAGCACGCCCAGCACCGGCACGGCCACCACAACAACCGCCAGTGCCCGCACCGCCGCGCCCAAAACGTCGCCGGAGGACAGACTCGCCGCCAGCATTTCCTGCTGCTTGACCGCACTCGCCCACCCGGTGGCCAGCAGCCGCGGCAGGGAAAGCACCATCATCACCATGCTGAACAGCAGCACCGGAACGGTCACCAGGACCCAGGCGGTGACCACGGCCCGGGCCCAGGGCTTGAGCACCTTGCTTTCAGGGTTGCCCCACCGCCACGGAAGGATCCCCAGGAGGGTGGGCTTGATCCGCTGGAACAGGTCGGGCACGCCGGTAGCGTCGGCCAGGATGTGGTAGCCGTCATACTTCACCAGCGGGATCAGCTGGCGGACCATCTGCAGGATCTGCGTGACCACCACCAGCAGCAGCGCATCAAAGCCGGTGGCCCACCACAGTCCCATGATGGCCACTGCCACGATGGCGTTGAAGTACAGGCCGCCCAGGTCCGTGCGGATCCGGCCGCCGCGGCCCAGCCGGTATGAGTCGGTCACGTCCGTGAAGAACGCAGGCCACAAAAGGTACAGCCCGGCACCCATGGCCCCGGGAGTAGCCCCGCCCTTGCGGGTGGCGGCGGCATGGCCGAATTCGTGGAAGCCGGCGGAGAGGATGGTGACGGCGAGGATCAGCAGCAGGAGGGCGGGCTGGGCAAACGCCTCGTGGGTGGCCGAGCCCAGGCCCTTGACCATGAGCACCCACCAGCAGGCGGCCAGGAACGCCGCGGTCACGGCCACCACGATCAGCGGGTTGAAGAGGACAGCGAACGGCGCGGTGATCCTGCGGGTGCGTTGGGGGTCGGACACGATGTAGCGGAACCGCAGGCCCAGCAGCGGGTTGGCCTTCCTGACTTCGGGCTGGGTGCCGTCGGCGAGCCGGAGCAGGCCCATCGGGAGCAGCTGGGTGTCCATCAGGGTGCGCACGTTGTCCGCGCTGACCAGCCGTCCGGAGCCTTCGCTGACGTGCCGGGCGATGCCCTCAAGGTCCCGCGTCCCGTCGGCGGCCTCCAGCACCAAATACAGGAGCCTGGTCAGCTGCAGGGTCTGGCCGTCGGCGCGCCGCACCAGGGCGGGCGGTTCGCGGTAGCCGGATCCTTCGGCGGGGCCAAGCAGCTGCACACCGTCGGCCAGGGCGGGAAGGTGGCCGGCCGGCGTCGTAATGGTCTGGTCCGGGGGGTCCTGGGCAAGGGTGGCGCGTGACGACGGCGGGCCCGCCTCGGGAGGCGGGCCGCCGTGGGTTTGGGTCATCTGCCTTACTGCTGCAGGTCGGACTGCTGATCGGCCGTGGCGTTGGCCTCGCCGTCGATGTGCTGCGAGATGGTGGCGCTCTGGTCCGAGATGGCGTAGGCCTGGCTGTCGATGGAGCCGATGTTCGCGGCCACCGCCGCGTCGATGGGAGCGGCAACGTTGGCATTGGCGGCCACGGCACCGTTGATGGGTGCCGCGATGGCGGCGTCGGCGTCCAGGTTTACGTCGACGTTCAGAAGGTTGCCGTTCAGGGCGCCCGCTGCATCCGTCAGCCCGCCGGTGCCGGAGGGGACCGTTACCGAACCGGACGTTCCGTCCGTGGTCCCGTCCGTGGTTCCGGTGTCGGTGGTACCCCCGTCCGCCGTGCCATCAGCCTGGCCGATGACGCTGTCCTGCGTGGAGTCCGCATTCGCGTCGGCAGTGATGCCCTGGTCAATGGCGGCGTCCTGGCTGGACAGTGCCTGCGCGTCGGAGCCGAAGGAGAGGATGTTGGCCGAGGCTGCTGCGTCGATCGGTGCCGCCACGTTGGCGTTGGCGGCTACGGCCAGGTCGATGGGTGCTGCGGCGTTGATGCCAAGGTCCAGGTCAGCGTTCAGGTCCAGGACCGATGCCACTTCCTTGTCCGGAAGCGCGGTGGCCTGTTCCGACATCAGTTCTTCATCAGTGAGGGGACGCATTTCATTGTCCATGCTTGAGAGACCTCCGGTGCGGCGCGGGTGCTCTGCCCCCAGCGGACAGCCCGCGCCCAACAATAGTAAGCATGATTATTAGTTTTGCGAAGGGACAACCTCGACGTTTTCGACGCGCAAGTTCCATTTTCGCGGCCCATATATGGCCTGCGCCCGGGAAGATGCGAGTCGAAAATGAACCCGCGCGTCGAAAATGCGCTTGCGCGTCGGGGAGGGAGTGGCCCGGCGCCAGGCGCTAACTCCGGGCGAGCCCCAGGATCCCAGCCGCGGTCCCGGCAGCGCCACCGTGCTGGACGATGTGCGGCTTGCCGGGAATTTCCAGGAAGGTGCCGTTGGGGACCGTCGCGGCCAGCTTCTCGCACCAGTCCCTCGGGGCGATGGGGTCGCGTGAACCGCGGACCACAAGGACCGGCTGGCTCACCAGGGCCAGCCGCGCGTCCAGGTCGTAGCCCATCATGACGGGCAGCTCGGTCAGGTACCAGCGGAGCCCGGAACGGATGTAGTCGGTGAAGACGATGGCATTGCCCAGCGGGCTCTCCTTCAGCCCGTCCAGGCCAAGGGCCAGGGACTGCTCCAGGACGGTCCGGCGGGTCGGGTCCACTACCGGGCCCAGCAGCGCCAGGTGGGACACCAGGTCCGGCCGCTGGACCGCGAGCTCGGTGGCAAACTGGGTGCCCATGGAGTGCCCCACCACCACTGCGCGGGAGACACCCATCTTTTCCAGCACCGCAGCCGTGTGTGCGGCGTAGTCGGCCACGGACAGCTGCCGGCCCGGGGTGGGGGTGCCGCCGAAGCCGGGGAGGTCCACGGCGTAGGTGTCCCCGTGCCGGGCCAGCAGCGCCTGCAGCCGCCGGTAATAGCGGTGCGACATTCCGATGCCGTGCAGCAGCACGAAGACCGGTCGCGGGGAACCCGCAGGGCCGGCAAGGAGGTACACGTGTGAGGTCAGTCCGCCGGCGGCGACAATCCGGGGCGTAAGGCAGGGCCGCATGCCGGGCAGGTGCATCGGGCGGCGCGCGGGTTCAGCGGCGGGTGGTTGGTCGGTTGCGGCGTGCACCGGCAGTCCTTTTCAAGTTCAAATCCATCGAGCGGTTCCTACCCTAAAGTGGCCAGCGCGGCAGGTGCGCTATGGACGGTGACCTGCGTGTCGGCGTCGAGCGACCTCACCTCACCGTCGATCTGGTACGGGATGGGCTTAAGGGTGATAAACCCGTAGCTGCTGACGCTGGGCTGGTCCCCCAGCCCCTTGGTGGCTGCGCGGAGCGCGGTGAGCAGCACCCGCAGCTTGGACTTGTGGGGGAAGACCACCACCTCGAACTTGCCGTCGGCCAGCTTGCTGTCGGCGTCGCTGAGGGTGGCGTACTTGGCCATCTGGGCGATGTTGGCCAGGACCAGGCTGTCGAACTTCCGCCGCTTGCCGCCGTCGGGCAGGATCTCGAACGGCTTGAACTTGGCGAAGGTGCGCACAACGGACACCGTCTCCTTCAGTGCACCCTTGCTGCCCTGTTCCAGGCCGATGGCCATGATGGGCGTCAGGCCGAAGCCGATGTAGGAGTGTGCGTACTCGTCCGGGGCGTCCCCGGGCTGGCCCGTGGTGATGCGCAGGAGGTCGATGTGCCGGACGTCGCCGCCGGCAATGGCGTGTTCCAGCGGCCCGGTGCCGGTGCTGCGGCTGTGGTCGTTGGCGTTGCCCGCGGCCAGCACGGCGCACACGGCGTCCGGGTTCCCGGCCTGCATGAGGCCGTTGACCACCTCGTTGTACCCGCCGTCCCCGCTGACGGAGACCACCAGGACGTGCCCGGTGGCGGCAGCCTCGCGCGCCAGCTGGACGGCGTGCCCGGCATGGCTGGTGGGCTGCAGCCGGATGTCCGCGGCGTACGGAAGCAGGCCGCTGAGGCTGGCCTTGAGCTGTTCGGCGAGCGCGGGGGCGTCACCGGTGCTGTTGGGGTTGAAGATGATGGCGATGGTGTCGAAGGTCCGCGGCGTGCCCATGCGCCGGTTCCTAGCTGTTGCCGGTGTGGACAAGGCTGTCCAGGTCCAGCTGCTGGGCAGGCGCGTCGGCCAGGCCGGCGGGCGTGAGGTCAAAATGCTCGACGGCGGCACGGGCTTCGCGGGCGGCGGCGGGGCCGTGCGGGGTATGGGTGTTGTTCATCATGGGTGTGAAATTCCTTGCGTTTCATGCGGAATGGGGGTGTGCGCGGGAAGCGCCGCCACGTGCTCTGCCGTGGTCTCCAGGACCCGGGAATGGCGGCACTGGGAACAGTGGATGGCCACGGCAACTGTTGAGGCGCGGCGGTTCAGGACGGGCGGCGAGTCAACGAACAGGTGGAAGTCCGTGTCGCAGTGGGCGCACCACGGGCGTTTTCCGTGGGGCTGGAGGGTGTGCCTGGGCACGTAGCTGTTGGAGGCCTGGGTGACGAGAACTGTCACACCACGGCCCGGTAGCTGCACAGGATGTAGTCGGCGGCCGCCGGTCCGGTCATGCGCAGGCAGGCGTCGGGGCGGACGCGTCGGCTCATCGCCTCAAAGAAGACGTGCTCGTCCTGCGGCTCCTGCTGGGACAGGGTGCACCAGCTGGTGTAGAGGCCGTACAGGGTGTCGTCGTCAAGGCTGCTCCCGGACTCGTGGTCCGGGCAGGTGGCTTCGGTGAGGAACTGGTCGAACTGTGATTGCGCCATGGTGGCTCTTTTCAAACAAGGTGCAGTTGTTCGCCGTTCGGCTACAGCGGTTCGAACCCGGAGCCTTGCACAGTGCACCGGGCGGGTTTGCGGGGAGCTGTGAGTGCCCGGCAGGGAAAATCAAACGTGGGGTGGGAGGAGAAGGGGGGCCATGTAGTTCTCCTGGGAAATGCGTGAGCAGCCATAGCGGCCATGCAAACTCTGATCCCTTGACTAAAACCATGTCGACAATTTCTCTACACTGTAGACTTTAGGTGTAGACCCAGTAATAAGCAAGCTGGGGGCGGCGTGGCACACGGCGAGGTATGGGCCGATTTCCGGGCCCAAAGGAATGCCGGGAGCGGACCCATCCAGGGCACCCGCGGCTACGAATGCAGCATGTGTGAGCATACGGCCGCACCCGGCTGAAGGGCCAAACATGAGCGCCCCGAATCATCGACAATTCCTGTCCGAATGCCTTGTCCCCGTCCCGGCAAAGCAGCCGGGCATCAGCGACGACGAGTTGTACGGGCTGTACCTGAGCTGGTGCCTGCTCAATGCCCGGAAGCCCGGCCCCACCGCGTCGCTGTGGGCAGCCGTACGGCAGGAAGGGTACCTGCAGCAGCACCGCGGCGGCCGGAACGAGTGGCCGGATTTGTGTATGACCGGCCCTGCGGCCGTGGACTACATCCTCGCCAGCCGGCCCAGCCTGCTGTAACCGGGCAGGCTGTAACAGGGCAAGAGGCACGACGGCGGGTGGCCGCCCGGGTGGGTAGCCGGGTCCGGGTTGGGTAAGGTCTGATCATGATCCAGCAGGCTGCGGCCGTGTCCGCGCTGTCGTCCTACCACTGGCTGGGCATCCCGATTGCCGCGGCCGGCGCCGTCCTGCTTGCCTTGGGAACGCTGTTCCAGCACCGTGCCGTGGAAGACCAGCCGGCTGCAGCCGGGCGCGCGGCGGGCAGCATGGGCGGCGGACGCCTGCAGGCCCTGGTCCGGAGGCCGGTGTGGCTGGCCGGGACGGGGATGCTCGGCGCCGCCATCCTCCTCCAGCTCACCAGCCTGCGGTTTTCGCCCCTGATCGTGGTGCAGCCCATCGGCGCCATTGCCCTGGTGGTCACCACCCTGGCAACGGCCCGGATGACCCGCCGGTCCCCCGGGCGGCGGGCCCTCACCGCAGTGGCGTTATGCGTTGGCGGCGTGGGTGTGTTCGTTGCCGTGGCGGCGCTGTCCGCGGAGGACGTGGAGGTCAGCGACCGGCACTTGATCACCATCCTGATCGTGCTCGCCGTGGTCCTGGCCGGTGTTGCCGTGGCCTTCGCCTTGTGGCGCCACCGGTCGGGTGCCGTGGTGTTCACCGCCGGAGCCGGGATCCTCTTCGGGTTCGTCGCGGCCCTGGCCAAGACCGTCATCGCCCGGCTGTTCCAGGGCGACTTCGAGTGGTTGTCGCTGACATGCCTGGCAGGCCTGCTCATCGCCGCCCTGGCCGGCAGCTTCCTGGTCCAGAACGCCCACACAAGGGGAACCCCCGAACTCGTGGTGGCCGGCCTGACCGTCATCGATCCCCTCGTCGCCGTCGCCATCGGCATCACCATCCTGGGCGAGGCGGACGCAGCACCCCCGCTGGCAATCGTCCTGTTCCTCCTGTCAGGAGCCACCGCCGTCGCCGGCGTTTTCCTGCTCGCCACGGTCAAGAAGCCGCCTACGGCGGCGCGTGCGTCCGTTCGTGGTTGAATGACCACTGTGCCCCAGAGCACAGTCAGGACCCATCCGAGCACCAGGAGGACACTATGGCTGGAATCAACGCAAAGTTCGACAAGGAGTACCTCGACAAGGGCATCGACGAATTGGCGAAGGCGCCCGTGGAGGCGCTGAAGGGATTGTCCGAAAGCGACGCGCAGAAGCTCAAAGAGGCGCTGAACATCAAGACCGTCAAGGACCTGGGCACCAACAAGTTCTTCCTCTGGGCGCAGTCCGTCGCCAAGCTCGCGGAGTAGCGGGCACCATCCGTCCCTTCGGCAAACACACGAAAGCTCCCGGCGCAGGCCGGGAGCTTTCGTGTGTTTGGGTGCCTACCGCACCTAGCCGGCCTTCACGGCGTCGGCAGCGCCGGCGAAAAGCCGGATGCGGACTATCCGGACCACCACTCCCACCAGAACCAGGCCAATTCCCAGTGCCATGAGGCTCCACACGGGCACGGAATCGGAGTCGATGGTCCGGTAGCACGTGGCCGCGGCCCCTCTGCCGGCCTCTTCCAGGTCAGCCAGTTCGGCGGCGCGGCTGTTGGGAAGCAACGGGCTGCCGCAGAGCGGGCCGGACGGCTGCAACCCGATGACGAAGCCAAGGATGTACACGTCGAATCCCGCGGCGACAATCCACAGCCACGTCCGCTGCTGCCAAAAACCCAATTTGCCGGCAGGAACAGGCTTCGCCTGGGGATCACGCATCTTCATAGGCCGAGCATAATCCGCGCCCGGATAAAGGTGGAGACAAAGGTGCAGGAGCGGCATTCAGCATTTCCCCAGCCTGCGGTCCTACAGTGAACCCTGCCGGTCCAACCCGTCGGGTGGACCCACGCGCAAATTTGGAGGAACACACCGTGGTGAAGCCATCAATTCCGTCAATGAGGGCCCGCATCGGCGTCGGGGCGGCAGCAGTCCTGGCCGCCGGTGCCATGGCCGCCGCGGGCGTGGGTGCCGCGTCCGCATCCCCCAGCCCAACATCCGTGTCCGCAACCTCAACCACAGCATCCAGCGACGTCAAGGCAGCAAAGGGCGCCGGTGGCCTGAAGGCCTTCCTGACCCTGAACGCGGACAGCCCACAGGCGGCCGGGGACCGTGCGGCGGAAGCAGCCGCGGCGCTGGTCAACCATCCCAAGCTTTTCGCCAAACTCCCCGCTGCCCTCCAGGCGGACGTGACAGCCCTCAAGGACGCCGCACCTGCGGACCGCGTGAAGGATGCCTACAAGATCAAGACCACCGCCCTGTCCGGCGGGTACGGTGCCGAGATCCAGAAGCGTGCCGAAGCGCTGGAGAAGGCAGCCACCGGCCTGGCCGGCCTGCGCCAGGAGCTGCGCACCGCGTTCGGTTCCGACAATCCCGGCGCCGGGCTCCAGAAGGTGGCCGACCAGCTCATCAACCACCCCAAGCTGTTCGCCAAGCTCCCGGCCAACCTCCAGGCGGACCTGACCGCACTCAAGAACGCCGCCCCGGCGGATCTGGATGCCCAGGCGAACAAGATCAAGGACACCGCCATCAACGGCGGCTACGGTGCCAAGGTGCAGAAGATGGCCCAGGCGCTGGCGAAGAAGGCTGCCGCGGCGCCGTCCACGTAAGCCGCGCCTTCCCGAGATACACCGTCAGGGCATTTGCGACGCCGCCGCGGACGGTTCCAGGTCCGCGAGCGTGAGCGGGTGGGCCGGTTGGTCCGGGAAGGGGAAGGTGGACGTCACCACCAGGTTGGGGCCAACATGCACCAGCTCCCCCGGCGCCATGGGGCGCCAGCCGGGGTTCTGGTTCATCCGTTTGGTGGCGAAGAGGACGGAGCGGGACTCCGCCAGCTCGGTGCTTCGCGAGTGGATCCGTGGGCTTCTGGCGTCCAGCGGTGCCACCGGAGCGGGTTCGGTCAAGGGGTCGCGTTCCAGCACGTACAGCGGGTGGGTTGCCGGGTAGCGGAGCGCCCAGAGGTCGGTGGCCGTCGTGACAATGATGTTCAACGCCAGGACAGGCAGCTCGGCGGCCACCCAGCCCACCGCCCGGGAGATGCCCTCGGCCACGTCCCCGCCGGCCCTGCGGCTCTCTGCCGTGATGAGGGCGAAGAGCCGCTCACTGTCGGTCTGGCCCTGCACCAGTTCCGCCACGCCGAACTCACGCAGCCGCGCGTCGAGCCGGCCGAGTCCGTGGAAGGCGCCATTGTGGGCGAACAGCCGACCGTCCTGCTCGAACGGGTGCGTGTTCACCAGGGTGTGCGCACCTGTGCTGGCATACCGGACGTGGGCCAGGAAGGTGGTGCTCCGCAGCTCCCTCGCCTCCCGGGCGAAGGCATGGTCCTCCCATGCGGCGAGCGGCCGTTTGGTGACCCGCGGGCTGCCGTCGGGATCGAACGTGCCGATCCCGGCGCCGTCGGGCTCCTTCCTGCTCTGCTCGGACAAGCTGTCCGGGGCGTCAAGGAGCCAGAAGGTGGCGCGGACCGGCCGGGATCCGGCGTGCAGCCCGAACAACCGGCACATGGTGCGCTCCTCCCGGCAGGGCTAGTGGCGGGAGGTGTGGTCCATGGCCTGATAGCGGTCGTAGCAGTCACGGGAGCAAAATAGCGCGGTGGGAGTTGGAGGCAAGGCCTGGCCGCAAAGCCTGCATTTCGGCTTGGGTCGAAGGCTCCGAAGCACGGTGTTCAGCATGGATGAAGGCTATTCGCCTGCCCGGAAAATTGAACCAGTAAACGGATACTTCAATCTGCGGACAGCGATACTTGCCCGCCACTGCGGCACGGAACGCGGCAGCGGACACAGGCTAGTGGTGGAACGCCTCCTTGTGCTTGTCGGTGGGCATGGGCGACGTCAGGGCGTCCAGGTAGGCCACTTCCTTCTTGAGGTCGGGTTGAGCCAACGCCTTAGCGAGCAAAGGGCCCGAAGCCCCGATCAAGTAATAATTTACCGGAGCTGCGGTTCACTATGGGCGACGAACATCAATTCCCTGGGAAGCCGGATGTGTATCGCATCCTTACCAGCTGCGATGCCGAGTGAGTTTTAATGGGCTAAATCCATACGGACGGCTACCGCTTTGATACCGGCCCTCCACTCGCCCAAGCCTTGGCCGTAATTCCAATACAGTGCCTCGGGTTGCTCGCCTGCGCTGTTAGCCCCGAATAGTAGTCGTGCGTAAAACCTGAATTGTTGTTGAAGATGGAGTTTGGGATGGGGTTCGAGGCTGACTCGTCCAAGAGCACGTACCCCCTGCCCGTCTTGCAGTTCACTGACGACTCGGGGTGATGGTTGTCAGCCATGGGCTTCGGCGCAATACCGGTAGCGTCGTAGAAGCCGGTTATTGCATGCCCCCACTCGTGTTTGATTACGTTGTGTCCCCCGTAGTCAAGCTGGGAAAGAGTGATCTCGGAAAAGGTGGGGGCTGGGCCAAGGTTCCATGTGAGACCTCCGTAGTGCCCGATATTGTCTGTCGCATTGATGCCCCAGTCCCAACCGTAGGACTGCCAGAAGACGATATACGAGTTATATCCCGGATCCTGGTCTGCTTTCGTTGACCACGGATCAGGCGTCCAGCCGCCTCCCCCATCCGCGACGAGGGACGCGGCGTCCAGCGGTTTGTTGACTGTTTTGACTGTCAGCTTGGGGTGCTGCTTACCTGAGGAAAGGGCCGGAACGTCAGTGTCGACGAATCCGATCATGCTGGTCTTGATGTTGGTCACTTCGTCGGGCATGAGGCTCCCAACGAGCCTGTGGGAAACACCGGCTGTCAAATAAGTGATGTCTGTATATGGATAGATGAGGACTTCAATTTTCCACGCAGGACCTGCGGTGACCGCTGCTGCGGGAACGGTCAGCCGCACAGGGACAAGACCAGCGTTGCCGCTGCAATGAAAGCGCCACGAACGGTCCCCCGGGCGTTGTCCACGTCGCGCCTGCTCACGGAGGGGTGGGTCGGATCTCATAAATGACTCCTGTTGCTCACCAAGCATTTTGCTGACTGTCGCCCAGTCCCGTAGAAGGCGGGCGAACGGAGACTAAGCGCTGGAATTTAGTCGGGGATGCCCAGGCAATAGAGCTTGGGCGTCAGATGCCTCCCCGCGCGTGATGCGCCGAAATCGACGCGGTGCTGTAGGAGTGAAGCGGTGTCAATCCTCATAAACTAAGTAGGCTCGAGGATCCTCAGAGCACGAGTGCGTGTCAACAAATCCTGCCCCCTTCTTTGGAATCGGAGATGCCACTCTCCTATTCGGTGGACTGGTGAGCCTCTATTCGCACACGCGGGATTGCTCGTATCCAGGAAACCTTCCCTGCACGCCAGGAAGCTGGCTGCCAGGCCGCCATCGACGCCCCGGCGACACCACCCGGGCCAAGGTATTACCCCATACCGCCCGACAGCTCTCATATGCATTTGAGAAGTGGTTGTTCGATAGCCCATCGCCGCCATCGAAGCCCAAACGTTCCCTGGCGGCGGAATCAAGGTCATACGGCCCCCGCACGGGAATATGCCGTATGGGGGTACCCAATTTCTTAGCCCGACCCAAGATTCAAGAACGACTTGGGCGCGCCCCGGAAATCGGTTTCAGCCCAAAGTCGTCCCGGCGGGCGGCCGAAAAGGAACCGTTAGGTAGACATAGGTAAGTGGCCGGCGCGCAAAAAGCGAGTACCTCGTACCGGGTGAGACCTCTGACAGTCGACTTACTCTTTAGGCCTCGGGAATACGGAAGTGTCAAGCCGCGGCACTAGAAAAACGACCCGACAGGGGAAATAGACCGATTTTGCCGCTCGGTGTGACTCTCACAGACCTAATAGGGGCCTTGGGGGAACTCTTCTAGCGGCACCCCCTCTACGACAGCAGCACCGCCACAGCAGTATGCGGTCGTATCGCACCCCTGAGCGACAACACGTAAGGGGCCCGTTCAGTTACGAACGAACCTCTTCCCGTTCAGTTAGGAACAAACCTCTTAAGGATCCCCCGACATGGCAGCTATTTTAGTGATCGGTTCAGGCGTCGTAGGTAAGGCAACAGGCCTAGGTTTGATCAGTCATGGCCACGAGGTGACGTTCGTGGACGTCAGGAAAGAAACAGTAGAGCATCTCCGTTCTGCTAACTACAACGCAATATCCACGGATGACATGGTCTTGCAAGACGTCGATGCGGTGTTCGTATCAGTCACAGCGCTTACAAACGAAGATGGGATCGACCTAACGCATCTGATCATGGCGACAGAGTCTCTCGGGCACAAACTTCAACATCTCAACAGCGGTTATCCAGTAATCATTTACCGCTGCACCATGGTACCCGGAACCGTGCGCAACATCCTCGCGCCTATACTCCGAAAAGCCTCCGGAAAGACGGTGGGAGAAAACTTCGGCATCGCCTACAACCCGGAGTATCTTCGCGCGGCTTCCGCGCAGCGAGATTTCCTACATCCACGTGTTGTGACACTCGCCAGCTTTGAGAAAGATGATCGCGCGCACAAGACAGCGGCAGGAATTATGTCCGAATTCGGCGCAGAAATGCATTGGCTTCCGCTGGAAGCAGCTGAGTACCAAAAGTACGTAAGTAACGTAGGGAATGCGATAAAGATCAGCACCTACAACTGGTTTCGAGCGCTTGGAGTCCGTATAGGCCTCGAGCAGGCAGAAATTGATGAAGCATTCAGCATCTGCGCCTTAAGCGCCGAGGGGCTCTGGAATAGTAGGTACGGCACGAAGAACCTCGGTCCTTACGACGGAGCTTGCCTGCCGAAAGACACACGAGCGTTACAAAAATTTGCCTCATCGTTGGGCGTAGATACGTCACTGCTGGAAGCGGTAGAAATGATTAATCGCGAATACGGAGGCGCATGAGATGCAAATGACGGACCACCCCTTCTACAACACACTCCAATGGGTACTGCTCGTCTTTTTTATGGTACCGCTCATCGAAGTTACGCTCGCAATTTTTGGCGCAGCCTGGGCCCAGTTTGGCTACGTAAAATCCCCGGAGAAGTTCAAGCAACTGATCATCCAAATCACAACGGTGGGAAAAGAGCCAGAACTCGTACAATCAACCGTCAATACAATCCGCAGTTACGGTCTATCTATGCCGCACCAGATCTGGGTTGTCATTGAACCAAACCACCCCGCCGCTTACGTCAATGCTGACAAGGTGATAGTTGTACCGCTCTCCTTCAAATGCAAACCCGTAGATAAGGCTCGGGCGCTGGAGTACACGCGCATGCTGCGCAGCCGCGAGAATCTTGACAGGGATGACGTCAAAATACTTTTTGTCGATGACGACACATTGCCGTCAAAAAGATATATCCAACTCGCATTTGCGGGCGATTACGACTTGTGCCAAGGTATCACGGTACCTAGCAGATGGTATGCAGTAGGCGGAATGCGGCACATAATACTCAGCCATCTGGACAACATCCGCACACGAAACTGCCTCATCTATTGCTCATGCACTCAGGGCTTGACACAGAAGCCTCTGTTCGTTCACGGTGAGGGACTTTGCATCACAGGTAAGACGGAAAAGATCGTAACGTGGAACAGGCCAATTATTGCGTCTGATGATCTTGTTTTCGGCACGAACGCTGCACATCTCGGAATGAGCTGGGGCTACTTCCACGCGGCGATACAGCTTGTCTCTCCCTGGACATTCAAGGAGAACTTGAACCAAAGATGGCGCTGGACATGGGGGAACTTCGATGCAATCGGACACCGTGAGATCATGCCTCGCGGCGCAGCCATTTTCAAAGGCGCTAAGTATGCCCTCGGTTTTATGTCCATATTCGCATCCACCACAGGCGCAGTATTACTGCTCATGGGAATAGCAAAAGTTCCACCTCAGGCCCACACGGTGTTCTGGACTTCACTGATATCCTGGTTTGTCAGCTACGGTTTTACCGGATGGATCAATTCCGGGGGAGAACCGAATAGGAGCCTTCGCACAAATCCATTCAGATACTGGGGCTTCCGCGTCACGCAGACATTGATAGCGACAGTTCTTACTCCCCTCACCGCTTTAGCCCCCGTATTCATCATTTCGTATAGCGTTCTTCGCGGGCGACCAAAACGATTCATCATGATCAAGAAAACTAACAAGGCAATGCAGAAGACGGCCTAGGGAATGATGACATCATTAGCGGCGGATACCATGGCCGGACGATCTACAAATCACGTTCTGCGCGCAGCTATCGGAATGATGATTATCGTTTCCGTGTTGCTAGTAGGAATCGGTTTTTATCTATCCCTGGCAATTGCTATCTATCCCCAAAACGATGAGGGGTTTGAGATTGTTGAGCGCGGTCCCTACATCCATTCATATGATCCGATTGCCCTTGCGGAGCTGGGCTTGCCGCCAAACTCGAGCAACGCAAATGCCTTGCCCGCTAACCCTGAAGTGCGAACAATTTCAACATATTCGGACAAGGTTGTCCTGACCGCCGCTGGCGTCATTACGAGCAGTATCTCACTCACCAACCCCATCACGGACCTCAAACAACTGAAGGACCTAGTCAACAATCCTGCATGGATCGAGGAGGGTAGCGCCGGCGTATATACACTCAAAGCTGCGCTGATCGCCTACTCTCCATCTTCTTTCACTATTGGTTCTCCACAAGTTCGCGAGGTGCAGTTGCTCGATATGCCCAGCATATTCATCGGCGTCCAAGGTGGCACATTTGAATTCAGAGACGTAACTATCCGGGCGGTCAATGCGGGCCAAAGGAGTGATAACCAGTACCAGCCCTTCGTTATGGCTACAGGCGGCGCTAAGATGACGATTAGTAACAGCATATTTTCGAATTTGGGCTGGGATTGGAATGCAAGCTACGGCGTATCTTGGGTACACGGATCGACTGGGAGCGCCACGGGATCGGTTTTTGAAGACAGCTTCATCGGTGTTTATACGAGTCGCGCCGAAAGGTTGAGCTTCATTAGCTGCATCTTCCGCAACAATCGTTTATACGGTCTTGATCCACATACGTATAGCCGAAACCTGACCATCGACAATGTAATCGCTGAACGAAATGGTGCTCACGGGATCATTTTTTCCGATCACGTGACCGACAGTGTGATCAAGAACTCCGCGGCATTCGCAAATGGTGAAAACGGCATCATGATGGACCAGTCATCAACATACAACGTCATTGAGAGTAGCGCGGTTCACAATAACATCGGCGACGGACTTGTCACTGCGGCCTCGAGTGACAACACATTTTTGCGGAATAGCATATACGAGAATCGAGTCGGCATTCGGATTGATAAATCTGATGCCCCGAATACGGTGCTCACGGGTAATTCTCTAACCCGCAACAACAAAGCCTCTGAAAATGCTTATCTTGACGGCAGCAACTCGATTCAAGACAATGGTGGCCAGTGGAACATACAGATCCTCTCTTTTATTTGGTTTGGAGTGGCGATGGTTCTTCTTATATTCGGTGTATTATTTTCTTGGATAAGAATCGCTCACCAGGGGCGGCGTTTATGGTCACCGAAGCTCGTTGAAAACTTATGACCACCCCGATGCTCAGGCCCTTGGCAATTACCATAGCGTTACTTTTGTCTATATCGGCTTGCACGGCTCAACCCAAGCCAGACAAGCCATCGTCAATTCTCGACTTAAGCAACTGGAAGTTGTCGGTACCCGTCGAGGCGAACCACGAGGGGCATCCGTTAGAGGTCCAGCAACCGGCACTAGATAGCTACAGCAGCCAATTCATGTTCACTGGTCCTGGGAAGACGGATGTAGTTTTTCGGACCCCGGCTGCCGGCACGATACAACCGGGCTCGGACTTTCCACGCACAGAACTCCGGGAAATGACCGGACGCGGCCAGGTCGAAGCCAAGTGGTCCACTAGAACCGGAACACATGAGATGGTGGTCGAGCAGGCGGTGACACTTCTTCCGCGTTCTACGCCTGACGTCGTCGTCGGACAAATTCACGATTCGGCCAAGTTCGTGCTCATTATTCGGCTTGACGGGAATCACCTGTACGCGAGGATGCAAGATGGAAAGATGGACACCCTCAACGGGGATTACAGCCTCGGCACCTATTTCACATTGAAAATAGTTGCCGGAGACGGCAGTGTCGCCGTTTACTACAACGACGAACTGAAGGCGATGCACCGTAAGAATTGCTCGTCATGCTATTTCAAAGCAGGCATGTATTTACAGACAAGCTCGGATACCGGAGAGGCGACGGACTCAAGTGGAGAGGTCCGGATTAGGAGCCTTATAGTTTCGCACCGCTAGCTGCAACACCCTTACCGGCTTACCGGTAAGCGTCCACGTTCGCAGCCGCAATCCCGTTAGCGGCCGCCCGCGTTTCCGGCTTCAGCATGTCCAAGGGTCATTGGTCACTGTCGACAACACCTTGGTCGTAAGGGTGTGGAGAGACGGAAGTCCCACACTTCGACTGCAGCAACGGCGCCACCATGGCCCCGGAGGCGCCGTCCACGTGGATGGGGATGTCCAGGCCCGTGGCGGCCTGGATGCGGTCCAGCGCGGCGGAGATCTGCTCCACGGGTTCGTAGGCGCCGGTGTAGGTGACGCCCATGATGGCCGCCACGCCGATGGTGTTCTCATCCACGTAGCGGTCCAGGTCGTGGCCGTCCAGGGTGGGGTGTTCCCTGGACACGGGAACGTAGCGGGCTTCCACCTCCCAGTAGTTGCAGAACTTCTCCCAGCACACCTGCACGGCGGAGCTGAGGACGATGTTCGGCGCGTCCGTGGGCTTGCCCTCGGCGCGGCGGCGGTGCTGCCACCGGCGCTTGAGGGCCAGGCCGGCCAGCATGCAGGCTTCGGAGGAGCCGATGGTGGAGGTGCCGATGGCCGCCGCAGGATCCGGGGCGTTCCACAGGTCCGCGAGCATCCGCCAGCACCGGGTCTCGATCAGCGCGGTCTGCGGGTACTCGTCCTTGTCGATCATGTTCTTGTCGAACGCTTCCGCATAAAGCTGCGAGGCTTCCCGTTCCATCCAGGTCCCCACGAACGTGGCCAGGTTCAGTCGGGAATTGCCGTCCAGCATCACCTCGTCATGGACCACCTGGTAGGCGGTGCCTGGCAGCGACTCCCCGTCGGGGATGGTGAAGCGCGGAAAGAGGGTGGATTCCCCCGGCCGGCTGAACAACGGGTTCAGCTCCACGCTCGTTTCGGGCTCGTGCCGTTCGCTCCGGTGTGACCTCGTCATGTCCAGTTCCTTCGCCCGCCGTCGTCCGCAGGCAGGCGCCTGCGGCCGCACTTCCGCTGTTCCCAGCACTCCGTATTATTCATGCACCCGGGACAAACGGCAGCAGGGGCGGCGGGGTTGGGCGCGGCAGGAGTACGACGGCGGCACGCACCAGGGTGCCGGCCGCACCGTACCAAAGGGCCGGGAGAGACCTACTGCTGGCCGAACTTGTTCAGGCTCAGCGAGCGGGACCTGATCCCCTCGATGTGGTTGTTCATCGCGGCCGTCGCCGCTGCGCAGTCCCCGGCCTTGAAGGCATCAATGATGGCCTGGTGCTCCTGCACCGTGTGGTCACCGCTCATGTCGTTGTGCACCATCAGCCTGAAGCGCTGGATGCTTCCCTCGATGGACCCGTAGGCCCGGAGCAGGAACTCGTTGTCCGTTGCCTCCACGATCCGCCGGTGGAAGTTTTCGTCGGCCTTCCAGTAGGCCCGGTACCCCGCGAAGGTGTCGCCGCCATGGCGTGACGCCTCAAGGTCGCGGTGGAACCCTTCCAGGTCCGCCACCAGCTCCTGTGTTGAGTTGGTGCAGGCGATGCTGGTGCATGCAGGCTCGAGGATCTGACGCGACGTCAGAAGCGCCGCGATGTCGCTGGCGGTGGGCTCCGGCGCAACCTTGTAGCCGCGCAGGGCTTCCCGCCTGACCATGCCGGTGGTTTCCAGGCGTGCCAGGGCTTCCCGCACGGGAGTCGAAGAAACTTTAAAGCGCTTGGCCAATCCGTCAATGCTCAACGGCGATCCGGTGGAGATCTTGTCGTCGAGCAACAGGGACAGGATGGCCTCGAACACCTGGTCGACCAGCATGGGCCTGCCGGGGATCAGGACTTCTTCTTCAGGTGAAGCGGCGTTCATTTCGGAATCCTATGTGAATTTTTCGGTCAGTCGCATGCAGCCGCAACACCACTTCCACGAGCGCGTCGTCACAAACCAAACACGGCGAAAAGGGTGTTTGCAGAAAATCGTGCATGATGTACGGTACATGATACCGGACAGCGAAGTGATCTGTACCACAGCCAAGCTGCCCATCAAGGTTGGAAGCTCTCCTACCACCCCTCCTCCCCCACTTCCGAAGGCGTGTAGATGATTCAGTTTCGATCGATGTTGGTGACCGTCGCCGCAGTTTCCATGGCGAGCGTGCTTCTCTCCGGGTGCTCCAACCCCGAAATGACCAGCTCAGCCCAGTCCGATGCCCCTAAAAGCCCAAGCTCCGCGGAGACCGTCAAAGTCGACGAAGCCGCCGCCGCAGCCCTCCCCAAGGAGGCGCGGGACAGGGGAACCCTGACCGTCACCATGAGCCAGAGCTCACCTCCCCTGCACTTCATGGCCGCCGACGGGACAACCATTCAAGGTATTGACCCGGAAATTGCCATGGCCCTGGGCCAGACGCTGGGCCTGAAGACGGAGGTCAAGAGCGGCCCCTTCGACGGCATCATCCCCGGTATCGCTGCCGGCAAGTTCGACATGGCCATTTCCCAGATGTCCCCCTCGACGGAACGCATGAAAGTGCTTGATTTCGTCGACTACTACCAGTCAGGCAGCGGCATTGGTGTGGCTCCGGGCAACCCCCAGCACCTCACGCTGGACACACTCTGCGGGAAGCGTGTTGGCGTGCTGAAGGGTTCATTCCAGGACCTCAAGCGCCTTCCTGCCCTCTCCCAGGCGTGCACCGCCGCCGGCAGCCCAGCCATCGAGGCCATGACCTACCCCGATATGCAGGCCCCCAATCTCGCACTGACGGCCGGACGCATCGATGCGGTCTACATCGACGGACCCACCCTGGGCTACGCCATCAAGCAGGGCGGCCAGATCGAACTGCTCGGCGAGAAGGACGTCTCCCCCGTCAGCATCGGCTTCAAGAAGGGCGCGGGCCTGGAAAAGGCGGTACAGCTGGGCATGGAGTCCCTTGCAAAGAGCGGCAAGTACAAGGAGATCCTCGACAAGTGGGGCGTGGGCACCGGTGCAATCTCTGACTTCGCCTTCAACAAAGCGCAGTAGCCAGATGGCCAACACAGCCACGGAACCCGACGCCAAGGCACCCGCCGGTGACGCGCTGGACCGCCAGCTTCTACTGGGCCGTCCGCACCAGCGCCACGGAGGGTTGTGGCTGACGGCGGCAATCGTCCTGTTCGCGATCTTCCTGGTCGGCTATTCCCTCGTCACCAATCCGCGCTTCGAGTGGAACGTGGTCTTCGGCTGGTTTACCTCGGAGCGGCTGTTCACAGGCCTCCTGCGGACGCTGGGACTGACGGCCATCTCCATGGCTGTGGGAATCGTCGTCGGCGTCCTGCTGGCCCTGGCCAGGCTCGCCCCGAACGCCATCGTGGCCGGGACCGCCGCGTTCCTGGTCTGGCTCTTCCGCGGGGTGCCGGTCTTCGTCCAGCTCCTGTTCTGGGGTTTTATCGCCGCCATCTACCCACGGATTGCCGTGGGCGTGCCGTTCGGGCCCGAGTTCTTCTCGGTGGATGCCAACGTGCTCATCACCCCCTTCATGGCGGCGATCCTGGGGCTGGGCCTGAATGAAGGAGCCTACATGTCCGAGATCGTCCGGGCAGGGCTCCTGAGCGTCAACCGTGGACAAACGGAAGCGGCCACGGCGCTGGGCATGCGCCGGTTCGCGATACTTTCGCGGATCGTCCTGCCACAGGCAATGAAGATCATCATCCCGCCAACGGGCAACCAGACCATCTCCATGCTGAAGACCACCTCCCTGGTGAGCGTCCTGGCCTTCCCCGAGCTGCTCTATTCAGCGCAGCTGGTTTACAGCGCCAACTTCAAAACCATTCCGCTGCTTATCGCCGCAAGCATGTGGTACCTGCTGGTGACCAGCGTTCTGAGCCTTGGGCAGTTCTTCATTGAACGGCACTTCAACCGGGGCGGAATCATCTCCGGACGCAGCCCCCGCCGGCCCCGCAAGCCCAAGGCGGCGAACGCCCGCACCACACCAGAGGAGGCCCAGCCATGAGTGACGTGATGATCGAAGCACAGGGGGTCACCAAAAGCTTCGGCGACCTCGAAGTCCTCAAAGGCATCGACCTCACTATCCCCAAAGGCAGTGTGACCTGCATTATCGGGCCGTCCGGCTCCGGCAAGTCCACCTTCCTTCGCTGCATCAACCAGCTGGAAACGCTCGACGGCGGGTACATCCTTGTGGACGGACAGCCGGTTGGCGTGAAGATCAGGAAAGGCCGGCTTCACGCGCAGAACAACGCCGAGGCGGCGAGGATGCGCGAGAACATCGGCATGGTCTTCCAGAGCTTCAACCTTTTCCCCCACATGACGGTGCTGGAGAACGTCTGCGAGGCGCCGGTCAGGGTGAAGAGGGAGAACCGGAAGGCAGTGCAGGACCGGGCCCGCGTCCTCCTGGAGCGGGTGGGGCTTTCCGAGAAGGTCCACGCCTACCCGGCGTCCCTGTCCGGCGGCCAGCAGCAGCGCGTGGCCATCGCCAGGGCACTGGCCATGGAGCCACGGCTGATGCTGTTCGATGAACCCACATCGGCCCTGGACCCGGAGCTGGTGGGCGAGGTGCTGGACGTGATGCGGAAGCTCGCTGACGGCGGGATGACCATGATCGTGGTCACCCACGAGATCGGCTTCGCCCGGGAAGTGGGCGACCACCTGATCTTCATGGACGGCGGCGGCATCGTGGAGCAGGGCGACCCCCGGACCGTCCTGCGCGACCCGCGGCACGAACGCACCAAACAATTCTTGGCGAAAGTAATTTAGACCTTCACATTGGAGCAGGACCCTTGAGAAACAAATGGATTGTCAGCATCGATGACTACCGCAAGGCTTCCCGGAAACAGCTTCCGAAAATGATCTCGGACTATTTGGAGGGCGGTGCGCTGGACGAGACCACCATGCGCGCCAACGAGGACCGGTTCGATGCCCTGATGCTTCGCCAACGATCAATGGTGGACCTTCGGGGCCTGAACACATCCACCACCGTGCTGGGCCATTCCCTGGCGCTGCCGCTGATGGTGGCACCGATGGGCATGCTCACCATCTTCCACCCGGGTTCGGATCCTGCCGTTGCCCGGGCCGCGGTAAGGGCGGGGTCGATCTTCATCCACAGTGCGTGGGCCGGCTGCTCGCTGGAGGAGGTGGCCAAGGTGGCCCCGAACAACCTGTGGGCGCAAATCGCCTTCTGGAAGGATCCGGAGGAAACCGCCAGCTACATCAACCGGGCCCGGGCCGTGGGGGTGGAGACCCTGGTGGTGGCGGGCGACGTCGGGTCCTCCAGCAAGCGGGAACGGGACCTGCACCATGGACTGTCCATGCCGCCGCGCCCGCCGGTGGCGGACTACTTCAATGCCGCCACCCGCCCGGCCTGGCTGTGGCGCTGGCTCACCGGCCGGAAAATGACCTACGGGAACTACCAGATTAACGGCCGCCCGCTGCGCATGGACGAGATGAACAACTGGATGGCGACCAACAAGAACCCGGGCGCCACCTGGGAGGACTTTGCCAGGCTCCGGTCCGAGTGGAAGGGGAACCTGGTGATCAAGGGCATCATGGACGCCGAGGACGCGGCCCGCGCCGTGGACGAGGGCGCGGACGGCATTTTTGTCTCCAACCACGGCGGCCGGCAGTTCGACTCCCAGCCTGCCACCATCGATGTCCTCCCCTCCATCGCTGACGCCGTGGGCGGCCGGGCGGAGATCTATCTCGACGGCGGTATCCGGCGCGGCCACGACATCGTCAAGGCAGTGGCGCTGGGCGCCAAGGCGGCACTGGCCGGGCGCCCGTTTGCCTACGCCCTCGCCACGGGCGGGGAGCCGGCGGTGGACCGGGTGTTCGGAATCCTCCAGGACGAGCTCAAGGGCGCGATGGGGTTCGTGGGCAAGTCATCCGTTGCGGACCTGGACAGCAGCATCTTTGCAGGGCGCAGCACGTCAGCCGTACCCGAGAGCCTGCTTGTGTAGAAGCATGAATCTGTCTTCAGTTACTGCCCGCTTCCCCGACGGGAGGCGGGCAGTTCTTGTCGAAGGCTGCCGCGTACAACTGCGAGGCTTCCGGTTCCATCCAGGCCCCCTCGAACGTGGCCAGGTTCAGGCGCGAGTTGCGGCCCAGCATCACCTCGTCGCGGACCACCTGGTAGGCGGTACCCGGCAACGATTCCCCGTCCGGGATGGTGAAGCGCGGAAAGAGGGTGGACTCCCCCGGCCGGCTGAACAACGGGTTCAGCTCCACATTCGTTTCGGGCTCGTGCCGTTCGCTCCGGTGTGACCTCGCCACGTCCAGTTCCTTCGCCCGCCGTCGTCCCCAGGCAGACGCCTGCGGCCGCACTTCCGCTGTTCCGGATTACATCGCATTTATACCGGGCCGGTACCCTTGGCACTTATGGGGAACAAAACCGCGCCGCACGTACGCGAACAACTTTTCAAGCTGCCCATCATGGCCATTGTCTTCCTTCTCCCGTTGCGGGCGCTCTCTATCCCCGGCGCCGGTGGCGCCACGCCAGGACTCGTTTTATCCCTCGCCTTGTTCCTGGTTGTCTGGAGCAGCGCAAGGACCTACCGGATCGGGTGGCCTGTACTCCTGACAGTCGCATCCTTGGTGTCCGCTCCATTCCTCATGGAGTTCTCGCGGGCCGATCACCGTATCGAGTCGGGCGCCGCGCTGGGGTACGTGGTTATCCTCCTAGGGGCACTGATGACGTACTTGACACTCTTGTGGTCAAAGAACGAGCTCGGCCTCCGCGCAACGGCCCTCCTATACAGTGTCGGCTGGATTGTGCAGCAGGCTGCCACGCCGAGTAGTTGGAGCACCAATGCGTGGAAGTACTCATTTTCGTGGCCCGTAACGATTTTCCTTGCCGCATTGATCTACAACAACCGGTCGCGCATACTGTCGGTGCTGTTCGTCGGTCTGATGGCTGGCCTGTCAATTTTTAACGACTTCCGAAGCAACTTCGGTCTCCTAGTGCTGACTGCCGTCCTTGTCGTCTGGCTCTGGAAGCGCAACGCCCCCGATAGCAGCATCAAGACTGGCGCCATTCTCCTGGGACTAGGCGGTGTCTTGTGGGGTGTCTATCAAGCAGCCATATGGTTGGCCCTGGAAGGATACTTGGGGCTTCGAAACCAACTGGTAACCGCGCAACAGCTCGCGAGTGGTGAATCCCTGATTGCATCAGGCCGAGTTGAATCCTCGGCAGCGTTCGACCTATTCGCGCAACGACCTTGGGGGTATGGGCCTGGCGTAACTCCCAACACTGAAGACGTACTCGTCGCCAAGACTGCATTGCAGGGAACCGGGGCGAACCTTGACGGGCAGTACATCAACACATACGTGGTCGGAGATCAAATAAAACTGCACTCAGTAGCGAGCGATCTTTGGGTCAGCTTCGGGATCGCCGGGCTAGTACTCGCAGCGTACTTCGCATGGTCGATCCTTATCCGCCTGGTTGGATCTGAGGAACAGGTGACGGTCTTGTACATCTTCGCGTCCCTGGTTGCCCTCTGGGATCTGGCATTCTCGCCGATCACCTCGAACATACACGAGGTAGTTTTTGCGGCGGCTCTGGCTACTCCTCTCCTGTCGGAAATGCAGAAAAGCAGGACGCGCCAGAAGGAAAAAAAGATGACCCGCCATGAGAGTGAACTGATGGCAATCACAGCGGCCAGAAGTGACCAGCGCGCCTAACGCTTGTGTGGGGCTCGTCCGAGCGGCCCAGATGGTCCACAGGACGGCCATCACCAGCACGATCGTACGGGCGACGCTCATCTTCTTGCCAGCCGATAACACAAGCCCACTGACTGTAAACATCGCGAGGCTCTCAAGCTTTCAGTGCCGATTCGGCTTGACGTCATCCAGAACCCAGTCGCGCAAAATTACCCCCAAAAGAAGTGATTTTGCCCCGATTTCTACCCGGGCCAATATGACCCGTTAAGTTCCCGTTCACGTTGACAGAGCATAAAGAGATGTGACATAAACGCCTGCCGTTACCGGTACCCATCCACAATTGCGGCGGCAATTTCCTTGTAGGCCCGCCGTGTCTCCGGCTTCAGCACATCGAGGGTCACAAGGTCGCCGTCGGCCACGCCGCGGTCGTGCGGCACAGCGATGAGTTCGCGGCAGATCCCTGCCAGGTGCTCCTCAATCGCGTCCTTGTCCACCCGGGAGGACACTTCGTCCTTGTCCGTGATCACCACAATGGCGTTCCGGGCCAGGTCCTCGTAGCCGTGGCTCGCCAGCCAGTGCAGGGTGCTGCGGGCCCGCTTGGCACCGGACACCGCATAGCCGGCGGCGATCACCAGGTTGTCGGCTGACTGCAGGATGCCGCTCATCGCGTTGTGGGTTACGCCGGTCCCGCAGTCGGTCAGCGCCACCGAGTAGTAGCCGGAGATGAGCTTGCGGATCCGCAGGTACTCCTCGGCCGTCAGGGAGTCCGAGACCTCCGGGTCCTGCTCCCCTGCGATCAAGTGCAGCCGGCCGGCGTGGTGCATGTACCGGGCAAGCGCCGTCAGCGAGTCAATGGATTCAATGTTCTCCAGCAGGTCCGTAATGGTCCGCGGGCTGGCCTGCTGGTAGATGCCCTCGCCCAGCGCGCGCTCCACCAGGTCCCCGGAGTCCGGGTTGGCGTCGATGGCGCAGGGGGCGTCACCGCGGTATTCGGCCAAGGTCAGGCCCACGCCCACGGTGGTGGAGGTCTTGCCGATGCCGCCCTTGAGGCTGAGGATGGCGGTGTTGTAGCTGCCCTGGAGCTGCCGGGAAATCCGGCGCCCCAACTCGTCCTCCTGCCGTTGCTTGGGGCCGGGACCCAGGTTCCAGGCGCCTCCGGTCAGGTTGTACAGCGCCCCGCGGATGCCACCCCTCGGGCGGGGCTTCTGCTCCTTGACGAACAGTCCCGGCGAGCTGATGAAGTCCGGCATGGCGCTTTCGGCGATGGCATCGGCCACGGTGGGCCGGCTGCGGCGGAAAGCGGGAGCGTCCGACGGCGGCGCGGCAGCTTTGCGGGCAGCGTCACCTGAAACATCGACCGGCGGCGCGGAGGGAACAGACGCGATTGGATCCGCGGCGGGCTGCCTCGCGGGTGGCGCAGGAGGGGCCGCCGCAGGCGATGGTGCCCGCGACGGCTTGGTGGCATCGGCTGCGGCAGCCGCTGCCGCCCAGGACGTGCGGCGAGAAGCTGGCGTCCCGGCGTCGTTGGAACTGGAAGGGGAAGGGTTTACTGCTGGCATGGTTCCTGTCCAGGCATCGTCCACTGAGCCGTCGGCACGACGAAGGTCGCGGCGTCGGCGCAGTTGCGGCTGCCCTGCATCCTCTGCTGGGGCGCCTGCATTCTGATCCGCCGGTTCTGGCATGTCTGTCCCCCCGGACGATCGGCAAACTGTTATGCAGCACTAGTTCGAACAGTAAGTCTAGGCGCTGGGACCGGGTTACCCAGCCAGGCTGTTTAGTTAGTGGTGCGTGAGGGCGGCCGCTACCACCGCGACGGTGAGGACCAGGAGGACGGCAAGAATGGTGTAGCCCACCCACTTGGGACGCCCTTTGTGGGGGTTGATGTCGACGTACGGCATGGTCAGCGTTGATTACCTCTGGGTGCGGGCCGGACGGGGATCCGGAGTGCGCGGCGCTTGAGCCGCAGCATCTGGTACAGGACAGCGAAGGGAACCAGCAGGGTGCCCAGCAAAGCGGTCAGTGCCAGGGCGTAGTCCGAAAAAGCCACAGAAGCCTCCATTGGTCAAGTGATCCCCATCGCCTCGAACCTAATCACGTGGCATATGGATTCACAAGTCACGGCGAAGAGCGGGACTTAAGCCTCTAGACCAATGTTCTTGGACCACAAGCAGCGCAAACAGCCTTCACAAAAACCACGAGGACAGCCAGCTAAACAAAGGAAAGTAGCCTTATCTTTTACTTTCATCATTCCCCCGGCCGCGCGCCCGCGATCATGGGTTAGTCGCGTGGAAATGCGCGCGGGTCCAACCTCAAGATTTGCTCAAGAAAGACGTATTGTTACGAGGCTTCCTGGGGCTTGAGCCGGGTCTCCTGCAGCCGCTTGATGAACCACCGGGACTGCTCCGGGCCGTATGGCAGAACGGGAATGGCCTTAGTGGCGTCGTTGGGGGTGTCGCGGATGGATTGGCGGGCCTGGCGGACAGCTGTTGTCATCGTGTTGGCCATGGTTTTGACGAACTGGTCGCCGCACGGCTTTCCGTGGCCCGGGATCAGGAACTCGTAACGATGGCGCAGCGCGGAGATGTGCCTCAGCACGTCGGCCCACTCCTCGGGATAGGAGTCCTCGAATGAAGGATGCGCGCCCTGTTCCACAAGGTCGCCCACGTAGAGAGTGGTGGGCGTGCCCACCAAGAGATCACCATCGGTGTGGCCGCGGCCAAGGTAGAAGAGGGTTGCTGTCAGGCCCCCGAGGTACACCAGGACAGGCTGGTCCTTGACAATCGCATTAGGGACCACGAGTTCAACCTTGTCCCCCTCACCGGAGGACATCTCCGGTTCCAGCGTCCCGACGTGCCGGCGCTGCAGGTCACCCCGCCGTTCAATCTCGGTGGCGCAGTTCTGGTGGGCCCAAAATTCCGTGGCGCCAGCTTCAGCGAAAACCGCATTGCCGAAGAAGTGGTCGTAGTGGGCGTGCGTGTTGACGACCACGAGCGGCAGGTCCGTTTTTTCACGGACCGCATCCAGGATCTCGCGCCCCTGGCGGGGACCGCACCCGGTGTCGATGACCATGGCGCGCTCGGCGCCGACGATCAGGCCCGTATTTAGCAAGGATCCTTCAGTGACCAGTACATAGTTGTCCGTCCCGACTTCGAGCCATTCCGCCATTGTTTCTCCGTACCTCCGGCAACACATCGTGCGTCTTGTAATGGTGAAAGATTCTACCCGGGGCAACCTCGACGAATCCGGGACGCGCGGCTGTGCCAGTTCCAGGGTAGTCCCCGAATCATCGACAGCGCGCGAAGAGACGTCCCCTACCCTCATGGTTGTTACAGCCGATGAGGAGATACCCACCCCACCAAGGGACGAGGGTCCAAGGCTGAATGTGCAGACCAAGAGAGATACCTCCGGCTTCAAGCCAAGCCGGAGGTATCTCAAGATGCAACGCCACCGAGCGAGGGCCATCTTGACATGAATCTACGACTGCTCCCGCAAAACGTATAGTTCAACTCATGGGGATCAAACAACACAAGATGCACTGTCTGCTGTGCGCAAAGATAACAAACCATGTCACGACGTTTACAAAAAGTGACTCCGGAACTTTGATTGCCCTCACTCGATGCTGGGAGCATTCCAGGAGCGAGACCCGCCCCTTATTTGTTCAACTGGACACCACGCCTCACTCCGATTGAGTCGCAGTAGTCTTACCCGCCGCGAGGGGCCTCCTCCAGGCTTGAGACGCAGAGATCTTGCGAAGTGAGACCCGGAGGCCTGCAAACACAACGAGGAGCTCGCGGTCATATCCGTGACCGGTACAACCCAAGCCGACAGGTAGGATTAGCCCGACCGCAGAATATGGATGTTCCAGTTGGGTGCCAGCAGGCCCCCACCGCTGGAGACCAACAGGGGGACACTGGATTGAACATAGGCGAATACTTGCGGGTCGCGCGTCGGAATTGGGTTCTCGTTTTGGCGTGCGCGCTCATCGGGCTTCTATGTGCGGGAATAATTTCAGTCACCGCCAAGCCGACGTATACGGCTGAAACTCAACTATTCGTGGCTATTCAAAGTTCGGGCTCTGTGCAGGAGCTGCAACAGGGTAATACCTTTAGTCAAGCTAGGGTCCAGTCGTACGTGGGAACTGTGACGACGCCTGTTGTGCTGCAACCGGCTATCGATGCCCTGGGCCTCTCAGTTTCGCCAGAAGATCTGGCCAAAAGAGTAAAGGCAACAAGCGACCTCAATACCGTTCTCATAAGCATCTCGGTAACAGACGAGTCCGCGGTTCAAGCTGCTGCGACGGCCGAGGCCATAGCCAATAGCCTTGTTCGTGCCGTCGATACCTTGGAAAAACCGAAAAACGGCGGATCTTCCCCTGTCAGCCTCTCGGTTATCAGCCCTGCAAAGGCCCCACTAGTTCCTTCTGGACCGAATACACGACTGAACTTAGCTCTCGGGCTTCTTGCCGGTTTGATAGCCGGCGTGTTGTCGGCCCTGATTCGGACGGGACTTGACACTCGATTGCGTGGAGAAGCTGATCTGAGACGGCTGACATCCTCACCTCTCCTGGGGGGCATTTCCTTCGATCAGGAAGCCTCCCGACGACCTCTCCTGACACAGACGGGGCATCAGAGCCCACGCGCGGAGGCCTTCCGCCAACTCAGAACCAACCTGCAATTCGCAAACGTGACTGACAGGGCGAAGACGATCCTGGTCACCTCCTCGCTCCCTGGCGAGGGGAAAAGTACAACGGCAACTAACCTCGCTATAGCACTGGCCCAGGCAGGACAAACTGTCTGCCTTGTTGATGCCGACCTCCGAAGGCCGATGATCAGCGAGTACTTAGGTCTCGAAAGAGAGGCTGGCCTTACGACGGCACTGGTCGGAACAGTCGACCTAAACGAACTCCTGCAGCCATGGGGAGACGATAACCTCTACGTCCTGACGTCGGGCCAGATACCTCCCAATCCCAGCGAACTACTTGGATCCGAAGACATGGGTCTTCTCATATCACGGCTTGAAGGCACGTTTGACGTTGTTATTATCGACGCTCCCCCTCTCTTGCCGGTGACCGACGCAGCAGTGCTTTCGCAGCATGTAGGCGGCGTCGTAGTGGTAGTGGGCGTTCAGAAGATCAGATACCCCGATCTGGAAAAGTCCCTTAGCGCCCTGTCTTTGGTCGGCGCTAATCTTCTGGGCGTGGTCTTGAATCGTCTACCGGCTAAAGGGCCCGACGCCTACGCCTATAGCTACTACAGCTCTGAAGAGCCGACAGCGAAAGCCAAACGTCGGAAGCGCGCTAGTAGGAATGCCTCACCAGCGCACGGCCCGGGCACCGAAAGTGTATTCGACAGAACTATTTCGGGGTCAGACTTCCAGCCAGCGAAGGTCTTTAGCAACAGTCGCTTTAGTCCTGTCTCCAGTGATGACACGACAAGCAGAGGCGAGGGCTAGCCCGTTGCACAAGATCGTGAGAATTGCGCTGAGACGTTATTCAGCTTTCGAGATGCTCGTATTACGTGTCGCAGCCTTTTTGCCCATCCACGGATTGCGAGTTGCAGCGCTAAGAATCTTTGGCGCAGACATTCACCCTGAGGCCGTCATATATCACGGGTTTCAAGTTAGAGCGGCACGAAAGCTGAGCATCGGACCCCGTACCTCTATAGGCGACGGAGCTATTCTCGATGCCCGCGGCGGCCTGTCCATGGGAGCCGACGTTAACCTATCTACCCAGGTGATGATATGGACTGCCCAACACGACTGGAGAGCGGCGGACTTCGGATATGTTGACGCTCCGGTGAGTGTTGGAGATCGGGTATGGATTGGACCGCGCGCCATAATTCTGCCTGGGTCTGTCATCGGAGAGGGAGCTGTTGTTGCGGCGGGGGCGGTCGTCCGTGGCCAAATAGCGCCATACTCCTTAGTAGGAGGAGTTCCCGCTGAATTCATTTCGGAGAGACCGAAGAAGCTTGAATATCACTTACCCAGCCCGAAAGGCAAAACGTGGTGGTGGTGAGCCAGGTCCACTACTCTTTGGCAAACTATGAGAGAGGTTCAGCGAAGTGGCTTCCATTGGTCGCACGCTGAGCGTATCAGCGTCCGCTAGGGTCCTCACCCTACCGATAACGGCTGTCGCCACAGTAATCACCACTTACCTTATCGTCGAAAACTTGGGCCTTGAGTCCTACGCATACATAGTTCTTGTTGGAACCCTCTTCCAGTTGATTCCTTTTGCCGACTTGGGGATGGGAGCCGCCGTCGTCAATGCTGTTGCAAAGCGACTTGATAGTCGCGAACTATCAGCAAATGCCCTAGCGACGGCAGCGCTGGCATTTCGCACCCTGACGGCATCGGCGCTAGTGATACTTTTGGCGGCCATAACCATAAGCCTTTTTGGGGCATGGCCATCCTTACTTGGACTTACGCCGGCATTCGCTGCGTCATCACTCTGGGCAATACCTGTGGTTCTGCTTCCGTTTGCACTGTCTATTCCCCTAGGCATTGGACAAAGAATACTCATTGGCGATGGACGCAATCACATAGCAAGCCTTATTGGTGTCGTCGGTCCCGTAGTCGCAACGGCAGCGACTTTTGTTCTACTGCAGCTAGGGACAGCACCGCTGCTCCTGGCCATCGCGACCCCTCTCGGTATCTTTGCGGTCTCGTTGACTTGTTTCGCTGTCGCACTGAAACGGTGTAGTTGGCGTCTCGCTGACATCCTCCTCGTTCGCAGGATACGGCGACGACCGAAACTATGGAGTTCGGCTGCTCCCATGATGGTAATAAGTATTACCGTGCCGCTTGCAATGCAAAGTGATCGCTTGGTTCTGTCCCACTTTTCGACCGCGTTTGAATTATCGGAGTACTCGATAGCGGCACAAATGTATGTCCCATGCTTTTCCATCATCTCGATGGCTGCGGTGGCCTTGTGGCCGATTTTCTCCCGGTCAGGCGCAGCTTCCAAACCACTTTGGATCAGGGCCATGGCTTCCTTGAGCGGTGGCGGTGCAGTCCTTGCTTTAGCCTTTGTACTTCTCGTTGATCCCATTGCCCGTCTTATTACCAAGGACAAGTTGGCCGTCGGAGTGGACCTCGCTATTGGAATGGGTTCACTCCTGGTTGTCATGGCAACTCATCAGGCATCTGCCGTTCTGCTCACATCTCCCGCCAACCTGACTTTTCAGGCGATCTGTTCAACAATCATGCTCATATTGAATCTTTTCCTCTCCGTTCTTTTGAGTCCATACATGGGAGCCAGTGGAGTTGTCTGGGCTTCCGTTTTTGCAGTAGCAATCGCGCAACTGGTTCCCTGCATTATAAAGGCCCGGCTATTTATGCAGAATGATCGACAATTAGTTCCCGCTTAGGAATAGTAAAATGCACAAGATCTTCATATACGATCCAAACTGGATCAATCCCTATGGCGTCGAACTGGCAGCGATTATCTCCTCCACGGGCCGCGCAGTAGAACTTTGGTGCACAGCAAACCGCACTGAGGTGATAGAGGGAGTTTCTATACGTGCAGAGCTACAGGCGGGCCCACGAACTTCAGCTAGAAGTACGACCCGTCTGATCTTCAACAGGCTCTATGCGCCTTTACGTGTAATTTTGGCCGCGCCTCTACGGAAGCCACTGATAGTTGTCTGGACTCGTGACCCATGGGACGGTTTCTTATTTGGGGCGCGGGCGGCTATCGGGGGAAAGACCGTTTTCATCTATCACAATCCGGCCCAAGTCCGACCAAGACGTGGGCTCGCAGGGGGTCTGGAGCGCCTTCTCGTCAGCCTTTCCACGCTATGCGTTGTTCATAGTCCTCGGCTTGCCGCCGCGTGCAAGGAACAGAGTAGAACCGCTGAAGTGCGCGTGGCGTCGCATCCGCCTTACCAAGTGACAACGTCGAAGCATCGTATCGAAGGTGCTCTCGATCCGGACCTCCCCACTGCGGCCTTTGTAGGCGCTTTACGGCCTGACAAGGGCGCGGGCGACTTCATTGCAATCGCTGAAGGCGTATCACGGCCTTGGCGACTCCGCGTTCTGGGCCCAGATAGACTCCCCCAGGCAATTGAGAAGTCACTCACTGATAGTCACGTTGTGTGCGAGTACATCGGATCTGAGAACGGTCCAACTGATGCTGAACTAGTTTCTGGATTACAAGAATGCAATTTGATGATTGCCCCGTATCGGTCTGTAACAGAAAGCGGCTCAGTTCATTTGGCTCTCAGTCTTGATTTACCCGTCCTAGCGTATGAATCTCCCGGTGTTAGTCACATACTCAATTCACGCAGTATGGCCGCGGGGTCCACACAGCTAGGGAGAAAGCTAAATAGTTTTTTCGAAAGCGCTTGGGAAACATTTACTCCGCATGCAGCAAAACTTCATAAGGCCTGTTCTGACGATTGGGAGCGGTTACTCAATGAAATTGACCAATGACAGTAGAACTTTCCTTTCAATTATCATCGTCACCTATAATGCCGGGAAGTTCCTCCCGCGCACCCTTTCATCGCTCGAAGAGCAGGTGCGGAACTCTCAAGAAAGAGTAGAAGTCATCGCGGTAGACGGGAACTCTTCTGACGACACTGTTCAGCTGCTGAGATCCTCTCCTGCTATCACAAGGGTGGTCTCTGAACCTGATAATGGAATCTATGACGCGATGAATAAGGGCGCCCTGCTCGCAACCGGTGAGTGGCTTCACTTCCTCAATGCCGGCGACTCTTTCGCATCGCCCACCGCACTTGACCGCATCCTCCAAGGCCTTTTGGTGGCAGACAGCAACGGGACACCTTGGCTGGTTGCTGGTGCTCGCAATTTAGGTGGCCGGGAGAATGGTTCCGCACGCCGCATTCCGAGCCTTCCACACAAGTGGTGGCGGCACGCATATGGGATTCAGCCGCACTGCCATCAAGCGACCTGGTTCAGACGATCCACCCTTATCGACTCCGGCTTGCACTCGCTTGACTTTGGAACGGCAGGTGACTTTGACGTCGTCCTTCGGTTTGGCCTGCTGTCCCGGCCAGAAGTCATTGACACCGTACTGATTGATTATCTTGGTGGTGGCATATCGCAGGTACCACCTCGTCTTACTGCTTCCCTTCAAAGTCAAGTTAGAAGCGACCGGTTCAATTTGAGTAGCCGTCTAGGAGCAATCGACAACGTATTCGGTCAGGGTATCGCTTTGATAAACGCAGCACGCATAACAGCTGGGCGGATGAAAGGAAAGTATCTCACCAGCACCCCTGAAGGTGATTCCCTCGCTCCTGGGCCATCCGTACATTGATCAGAGTAACGTTTGGCTACCAGCTCAGGATGTGTTTGTACCGGCCCGGAACAGGCGTCTGACTCCTTGAATTGGAGCAGAGGGAAAAGGTATCTTCAATTCGAAGCCGGGTTCATAACGGCAAGTAGGACAATGTCCAGTGAATACGGAACATGACGGAGGAGCCATTGGCACTTCCGTCACACCAAACTCACTCTGCTTGTCGGACTTCCTTGTATATCGTGGACAGGCGCATTTGAATGCTCGATTGCTTGAACCTGGCGCTTACAAACCTTCGCGCCAAGTCTTCCTCTTCACTCTGGCGCCACTCGCTCGACAGAATTTTGTGGACTGCCATGGCGACTTCCTCCGGTCGCTGGTCCTGAACAACTATCCCCAAGCAGTTATCTTCGATTTCTGAGGCCAGAGCGGCTGAACGCGTAACAACTACTGGAACTCCCTTTACTAAGGCAGATACCAAAACATTTCCCCAGGGCTCGTTCTCGGAGGTCAGGACAAAAACCGCGGCGTTGGCTAGTATCTTGTCAATTTTTTGGGCGGGAACCGAGCCAGCATATGTGACGTTTGGTATGGTCCGCATCCCCAGCTCAGCCACCGGCCCGTCCCCCTGATCTGGCCCTATTATCTCGTACAGCTCATCCCAACCATTGGCATAGGCGATTCTGCCGGCTTCAACAAAGTCACAAACTCGCTTTCGCGACTCCAAGCGTGCAATAAATACGGCATTTCTGCTGCCAAGAGCGCGCTCTTCATTGCTTTCGTAAGGTAAAGGATTGCCACAGACTTTAATCAAAGGAGGAGTTGTGTTTCCGGCCCATGCTTGGAGTTGATCTTTCTCCACGTCGGTGAGGGCAATAACTGTATCTGCTCTTTTGAATACAGGACGCGCAAAAACATCGACCAATCTATGGAGGCGACTCGTGCGTGAGGTCAGCATCCCGTGCGGTTGGATAACCAGCGGCTTCCGCAGGGCAATTGTGAAGAGAGCCGAGGTGAGCGGGATGAGCTCACGCGCGAAGCTAATGTGAACCACATCGGCTTTTCGCACTTGGCGAAAAGTCTCGACCAGAATGGCAAGGGATATGCAGGTTGTGAAGCCGCTTGCCTTTATTATTCGTCGGACAGGCTTGGCAATCATCTGATAGAGGGGTGATGTTTGCGGGGGCGCGTCACCGGGAAGATGGCCGGCAAGGAGCGTTACTTCCATGTCATCTTGACCTGCGATTAGGCGCGACTGGCTGGATGCCGTGTCGTAAGGGCCACCGTACTTACCCGTTGAACTTGCTAGGGTGACAATTCGAAGGACCTTCAAAATTTCCACTTTCATTTAGAACCCTTTTCGGCCAACCCAAGGCAAGGCCAAAACGCTACAGGTGGGACTCAAGTGAAGCGGGGACGTGACTGGACGCCTCCGCCGCTAACGCTATTGCTGTCAACCTGCCCTTGCACGACGCTCATAGGACGAATTACCGCCGAACGGCCTACTCTTGCTCCGCCCAACACCAAGCACCGGGATGTTACCCATGCCCCATCCTCGATGTAGATGGGCGACGTCACCAAGCCCATGTCCGTCTTGTGGCGATGGCTCCCCGTAGTAAGCATTGTTTCCTGGGATATCACCACATTTGAACCGACGAAGACTTGGTCCTGGTTGTGGAACCATACGCCCTCTCCGATCCAGGAGTTGTCGCCGATATGAAGTTTCCAAGGAAACTTCACCCTCGTCCGTGGACGAAACACCACACCTTCACCGATCTCCGCCCCGAAGGCCCGCAGGGCAGCCACACGAAGGGCAGAACTCACCTGCCAGGAATTTGTGACCACAAGCAGCTCAACAACCGCCCAGGCATAGACAAAAAGACGCGGTTTATCCCAGGCAAGACGTTCCCCCGGCGCCTCCCGGAGTGGTATCACTCTCGTTCCATCGAAAGAGTCTTGGTTCTCGTCCATCGTTGCCCTCCACCACCGCTGTCTGTAACCACGTCTATTCTTACACTCGTGACTCCATCAAATTTGCGCATTACCATCATGGGACTCAACTACCACCCGGAACCGTCGGGCAATGCTCCATACACCACAAGCCTCGCGGAGGGTTTGGCCGCGGCAGGACATAGCGTGCACGTTGTAACTGGGTTCCCGCACTATCCCGAATGGTCTGTCAGGGCAGGCTATGGGGGCTGGAGTCGCGACGAAATAATCAACGGTGTGCATATCCGGCGACTTCGCCACTATGTACCGCGGCGCCCCACAGCCTTGGGACGCTTGCACATGGAACTGAGTTTTGGCTTGCGTCTTTTTTTTGAGAAGTGGCAACAGCCGGATGTTGTACTGGTTGTCAGCCCGGCTTTGTTTTCGTGCGCCCTTGCCATACTTCGGGCCCGCGTTTTTTCCAGGGGGCCTGCTGTAGCTATCTGGGTACAAGACCTCTACAGCCGGGGCGTGGTGGAAACAGCATCCGGAGGCAGAGTAATGGGCCGTTTTGCGACTCTCCTGGAGTCACTCATTCTTAAGGCCACCGACGGAGTCGCCGCTATCCACGAGCGTTTCAAGCGACACATGGTCGACACGCTCGGTGTTCCAACAGAGAAAATCCGAGTCATCAGAAATTGGACTCATCTGCCGCAGTCGCCAGAACTCGATGGCACCGACATACGGGCAAGGCTCGGCTGGCGCGAAGACCAGATCGTCGTACTTCATGCGGGAAACATGGGTAAGAAGCAGGGGCTCGAAAACGTCGTTGATGCGGCGCGCGTAGCGGAATCCGATGGGAGTAACGTTCGCTTTGTGCTTATGGGAGATGGAAATCAGCGTGAGAGGCTTCAGGCTCTAGCTTGCGGAGTAAGCACCATCACATTTGAAGACTCGCTTCCTAACGAAGAGTTCCAGTCGGCCCTTGCTGCGGCAGATGTCCTTCTAGTCAATGAGCTGCCAGGTTTGAAAGATATGGCTGTCCCTAGCAAGCTCACTTCCTATTTCAACGCCGGCGTCCCTGTAGTGGCTGCAACCGATCGTGGCAGTGTTACGGCTTACGAAATTGAGAGTTCGGGAGCAGGTATTCGCGTTGACCCTGGCGTACCCCGTGCCATTGTGACGGCGGTTGAGAACTTAGCCAAAGATCCGTCTATCCGGGCGCGACTCGCAGAGAACGGTCTCCGGTACCGACGTGACAGGCTGGACGAAAAGGTTGCAGTGGCGCACTATGATGATTTCATCAAGAGTCTGGCATCGTCGCGCGGCCGTTAGGCTGGCGGCTTTTTTTTCGCAACCAACATGGGGGGTTACAAATGAAACGTGCGCTAATCACGGGTATTACGGGGCAGGACGGCTCCTACCTAGCTGAGCTTCTTCTTAGCAAGGGCTACGAAGTGCATGGCCTTATTCGACGGGCTTCAACGTTCAATACAGCGAGAGTTGATCACCTTTACGTAGACCCTCACGATCCGAAGGCCAAACTTTTTCTCCATTACGGCGACCTGAGTGATGGTGCTCGACTCGTAACGCTGCTCGCAGACATCAAGCCCGACGAGGTCTACAACCTTGCGGCCCAATCGCATGTCCGCGTTTCGTTCGATGAACCCGAGCACACTGGCGATACAACAGGCGTTGGCACAATCCGTCTCTTGGAAGCGGTGAGGATGTCAGGAATCGAAACGAAGTTCTACCAAGCGTCTTCTTCAGAGATGTTCGGCGCCACGCCGCCGCCGCAAAACGAAGAAACACCTTTCTATCCCCGGTCCCCCTATGGGGCGGCAAAGGTTTATAGCTACTGGATCACCAAGAACTACCGCGAGGCATACGGTATGTTCGCAGTGAACGGCATCCTGTTCAACCACGAGTCTCCTCGTCGAGGGGAAACATTCGTGACACGAAAGATTACCCGTGCTGTTGCTGCCATCAAGGCCGGGAAGCAGGATCTTTTGTATATGGGCAATCTCGACGCTGTTCGAGACTGGGGCTACGCCGCCGAATACGTCGAAGGCATGTGGCGCATGCTCCAGGCCGACGAACCGGACGACTTCGTCTTGGCTACGGGCGGTAACTACACCGTGCGTGACTTTCTTCAAATTGCATTCGAGCACGCCGGCCTCAACTGGGAAGACCACGTCCGATTCGACGAGCGCTATCTACGCCCTACGGAAGTGGATGCCCTCGTCGGCGACGCATCAAAGGCTCAAGACAAGCTTGGTTGGAAGGCGTCTGTCCACACGCCAGAGCTAGCTCGGATCATGGTGGATGCCGACATTGAAGCTCTGAAGCACGCTGGTAACAACTGGATCGACAGAGTCACTCTGGAAAGTTGGAAGAACTAGTGTCTGAAGACCTCAAGTTCGAGCCCGCCAAGCTCGACAGAGTTGCTCCGTTTTATGTCGCCGGCCACCGGGGACTTGTCGGTTCGGCTATCTGGCGGAAGTTGGATGATGAAGGATTTACAAACCTGATCGGCCGCACTTCCTCCGAGTTAGACCTCAAGGACCGGGAAGCTGTGTTCGAGTTCTTCGAGCAATCGAAGCCGCGATACGTGATCCTAGCAGCAGCAAAGGTAGGCGGCATTCTGGCCAATAACACCTATCCGGTAGATTTCTTGAGCGACAATCTCCGCATCCAGGTAAACGTTCTTGATGCAGCGCGTCAATTCGGAGTAGAGCGTCTCCTCTTCCTTGGTTCCTCATGCATCTACCCAAAGTTTGCTGCTCAGCCAATTAGGGAAGATTCGCTTCTTACTGGTCACTTGGAGCCGACGAACGACGCTTACGCCATAGCTAAAATCGCCGGCATCATGCAGGTTCAAGCCGTTCGCCGCCAGTATGGCTTGCCATGGATTTCTGCGATGCCGACCAACCTTTACGGGCCAGGAGACAATTTTTCGCCGCAGGGCTCTCATGTCTTGCCCGCGCTCATCAGGCGTTACGATCATGCCGCGAAATCTGGCCAGACGTCTGTCACGAACTGGGGTACTGGTTCCCCCATGCGAGAGTTTCTGCATGTGGACGACATGGCAGACGCCTGTCTTCATCTCCTCGAAAATTATGACGGCCCGTCCCAAGTGAACGTCGGAACAGGCTCAGACGTCACGATCAAGGAACTGGCGACAATCGTCGCATCGGCAGTCGGCTACACAGGTCATATTGAGTGGGACGTGACCAAGCCTGACGGGACGCCACGAAAGCTCCTCGACGTCTCGAAACTCGCGGAGGCCGGGTGGAAGTCCTCAATCAGCCTGGAGGACGGTATTCGTTCCACCGTGGAGTGGTACCGCACGCATACCGAGAGCATTCGCAGCTAGTACTGCCAGCTGGTCCGTCATCGAACGTTTAAACCCTGGGGGAACTTTTCGTGAAAGAGGTGCGCGACTGGCGAGCCAAATGTAGTCGCCAGCTACGGGTTATCGACGCCTTCGTAATCATCTGGGCAGTTGCTGGCGCTTACGTCATCCGCTTCGGTTGGGCCTCAGACTTCGTTGTCGAAGGCCAGGATGCAATTTACATCTGGCTTTCCATTGCACTCGTTGTGGCCTGGTGGATCATGCTGGGTGCTTGGAACAGCAGACAAAGCCGTATCCTTGGCGCTGGCCCTGACGAGTACAAGAGGGTCGCCGCTGCGTCCTTATGGTTGTTTGGCCTAGTCGCCATCGTGTCGTACGTGCTGCGACTCGACACTGCCCGCGGCTATGTGGGGGTAGCTTTGCCCGCGGGTTTGTTCGGACTACTTCTTGCACGCTGGTTGATCCGGCAACATCTGCATGTGAACCGGCAGATGGGACAGAGCATGTCACGATTGTTGTTGCTCGGCGGCCCCAGTGCGGTGGCACACCTGGCTCGTTCCCTCCGAACTGCGAAGCACGCTGGGTACCTGCCCGTTGCGGTCTATACGCCGAACACTCCCGACTTCCCGTCGATTGAGCCGGAGTCCGGACTTCCAATAGTTGGAAATTCACCTGATGCTAAGTCCATAGTCCAGGCAATTCAGGCATGCAGCGCGGACGCCGTGGCTGTCTCCGCAGGTGTGCAACTGCACCCGCAAACACTTCGACACCTCGGTTGGGAATTGGCTTCGCGGAACATCGGACTGATCATGGCACCTGCGCTTACCGACATTGCTGGGCCGCGGATTCATACCCAACAGGTTGCGGGTCTACCCCTCATCCACGTCACCACCCCCACTCTGGAGGGCGGTCAGAGAGTAGCAAAGCGTCTCTTTGACTTAGTCGTCGCGTCCTTCCTGCTCGTTCTTAGCTCACCCGTTATGGCTATCATTTCGATCTTGGTCAAGCTAAACGATGGCGGACCCGTATTGTTCAAACAAGACCGCGTTGGGATAGAAGGGGCTCCATTCCAAATGCTGAAATTCCGGTCCATGGTGTTGGACGCGGAAGCTCAACTTGAGACGCTAAAAGAAAGAAGCGACGGGAGTGGGTTGCTCTTCAAAATGAAAGATGACCCACGTGTCACCTCTATCGGTCGATTCCTCCGCAAGTTTAGCCTTGACGAGTTGCCTCAACTCGTTAATGTCCTTATGGGATCGATGAGTCTCGTTGGTCCTCGCCCGCCTCTTCCTTCTGAAGTAGAAGCCTACGAGCAGGATGTTAGACGAAGACTGCTTGTTAAACCTGGCCTGACTGGACTGTGGCAGGTGAGCGGCCGTTCTAATCTATCCTGGCAGGACTCCGTACGACTTGATCTCTACTATGTAGAAAACTGGTCAATGGCCGGGGACCTACTTATCCTCATGAAGACCTTCCGCGCTGTTTTCCAGAGCGCCGGAGCCTACTGATTCTCTGGTGGTTGAGAAACCGCTTTGGGGAAGGACACACAATGCGAATATCGGTTATCGGCTGTGGCTACCTGGGTGCCGTACACGCTGCGTGCATGGCCAAATTGGGACACGAGGTGGTGGGTATTGACATTGACGAACGTAAGATTTCCGATTTGTCTGCTGCTCGTGCACCCTTCTTTGAGCCCGGTCTGGAAGATTTGCTGAGGGAAGTCCAGGAAACGGAAAGACTCTCCTTCTCAACCGACATGGCCGAAGCCCTGGGCAGCACAGTGCACTTTATCTGTGTGGGAACTCCCCAAAAGCAGGGAGAGAATGCTGCTGACTTAACCTACGTTGATGCCGCTATAACGGGGCTCATCCCCCACCTTTCTCCTGGTGACCTGGTAGTGGGTAAGTCGACAGTGCCGGTTGGAACGGCCGCACGACTCTCCACGATGATCAAGGAAGCCGAGCCGGAAGCTCACTTGATGTGGAACCCCGAGTTCCTTCGCGAAGGCCATGCAGTCTCGGATACCTTGCGCCCTGACAGACTCGTCTACGGCGTTGCCGACGGCTCGGAGGAACACGATGCCGTTCGGGTGCTTGATCACGTCTACACGGTCCCACTCGAAGCTGGCACCCCGCGTTTGGTAACTGACCTACCGACTGCTGAATTGGTGAAAACTGCCGCTAATTCATTCTTGGCAACAAAGATTTCCTTTATAAACGCTATGGCTGAACTTTGCGATGCTGCCGGTGCAGACGTCACCTTATTGGCCGATGCCATCGGTCTGGACGACAGGATTGGGCGCAAGTTCCTCAACGCTGGGATTGGTTTCGGGGGCGGGTGCCTCCCGAAAGATATCCGGGCCTTTATGGCACGCGCCGGCGAACTTGGCGCGGACCAAGCTCTGACCTTCCTACGGGAGGTAGACGCGATCAATATGCGACGACGGACACGCGTTGTAGAGCTGACGCGTGATCTCTGCGGAGGCTCGCTGCTTGGACAGCGGATTACCGTGCTGGGGGCAGCGTTCAAGCCTGAAAGCGACGATGTCAGGGACTCACCAGCGTTAAGCATCGCTGCACAGTTGCAGCTGCAGGGCGCAGTAGTGACCGTGACGGATCCTGAGGCCCTTAAAAACGCTGCCCGACGATTCCCCGAGTTGCACTACGAGGCATCCACCGGCAAAGCCCTTCAGCGAGCCGACGCCCTTCTGCTTTTGACCGAATGGCAGGAGTATCGCGATCTGGATCCCTATGAAGTAGCAAGCATTGTTGCGTCGCCCAAAATTTTGGACGGCAGAAATATCCTGGACGCCAGCAAATGGCGCGCTGCTGGTTGGACCTACCGCGGGCTCGGCCGCCCTTAAACATGACTGCATCCACTCCACAGCAGGAATTGCAGCGTCCCGGTCGGTCTACCCGCACAACTCGACGAACCCATCGAAGGAGGCCGGGCAGGCTTCTAAGAGTCGGGCTCCCGATCTTTGCTTCCATTCTCGTTCTCAGCTGCGCAACGGCCTGGTTGGGCTTCAAGGCGTCTGTCATCAAGAGTGAGTTGTACGCGTCCGCTGACCTGATTTCCCAGCTCAAGCAAGAGATCCTGGGCTCGGATGCGGCCTCTGCAACGAGCACTGTTAGCAAATTGCGGGAACACACTTCGGCCGCCAGGAAGGAGTCGGAGGACCCGCTGTGGACTCTCGCATCCGGCCTACCTTGGGCCGGCCCAAACCTAAGTGCGATTTCCGAGGTAGCAAGATCAGCTGACGACGTCGCAAGTCTTGGTTTAACTCCTTTGGTGGGTATTTACGATTCTCTTAACTGGACTGCGCTTGTGCCCACGAATTTGGGCAGCAATTTGGGCCCTCTTAAAACCGCGGCCCCTAGTGTCGCCTCAGCGGCCTACAGCGTTCGGGCTTCCGCAGAGCGGCTTCAGGGCATTGATTCGTCAGATCTATTGCCGCAGGTGGCCGGCCCCCTTCGCCAGGCAGCCGAAGAACTCAGCCAAGCGACAGTTGCGCTCGACTCGGCAGCCGATGCAGCCAGCGTGGCTCCGGGTATGTTGGGTGAGGACGGGCCAAAGAACTATCTGCTCATGATTCAAAATAACGCTGAAGCCCGAGCCTCGGGCGGCATACCAGGGGCGCTCGCTGTCCTGACGATGGATCATGGCAAGCTCGCCTTGGGTGCACAGAACAGCGCGGTAGACGTAGGGACAATGACGCCGCCGCTGCCCATTGATCCTCAACAGCAGCAGATTTATTCCACTCGGGTTGGCAAATACATGCAGGACGTCAATCTAACTCCCGACTTTCCAACCGCCGCCTCCACCGCGCAAGCGATGTGGGAAAGAAAGACCGGCCAGCGTGTCAACGGGGTAGTCTCGATTGATCCAGTTGTTTTAAGCTACATCCTGCAGTCCACGGGACCCGTCGAAATCAACGGCCCCGAACTGGCAGCAGTGAAAGCGGCAGGTCTGCCTACAGAACTTACGGGAAGCAATGTGGTCCGCACACTGCTTTCCGATGTCTACGCAAAAATTCAGCAACCGAAACTGCAAGATGCATACTTCGCAGGAGTTGCCAAGGAAGTGTTCGCTGCCCTATCCAGCGGAAAGGGAGAAGCAAAGGGCCTTATCACCGGTATCAGCCGGGGCGCCGAGGAGGGACGAGTCCTGATTTGGTCTGACGATGCCGTCAACCAGGCAGTGATTTCGAAATATGCCTTGAGCGGGTCTATTTCGGGCCCCAACGTTTCGCCTGCCCAGTTTGGCGTCTACTTCAACGACGGCACTGGTGCCAAAATGGACTACTACGTCAGGCGCACAGTTCAGATCATCAAGGAGTGCCCGGTGGACGGCTACGGGCAAACTAAGGTCCGAATCACCAGCACAAATATGGCCCCCGCGGATGCAGCCACGGCGCTGCCTACCTACGTAACGGGGGCCGGTATTTTCGGGGTGCCCCCGGGTACCGTGCAAACAAACATCGTTGCCTACGGGCCGGTGCAGGCCAACGTCGAATCAGCAAGCGTCGACGGCCAAAAGACACCCTTTGCTCCCTACCTACACGCGAATCGACCGGTGGGCGTCGTTGCTCAACAGCTCGCGCCAGGGGAAAGCAAGACGTTGGAGTTCACATTTGGAAAGATCGTCCAACATACCGAACCTAACTTGGTTGTCACGCCCACCGTCCAGCCTGTAAAGGACGTTATCCTTCCAACGGAAAATGAGTCCTGTGACCCTGGGCAGTGACGGGCGCGTTAACACTATGTAAACCGACTTGATTGAGCTTGGTGACAGCTGGTTGAGGATGGTAACGTCTTTCTTGGGATATCTATCCGTAGTTCTGCACACGGTCTCGTGCAGAGGGGACACTTCCCCTAAATCGGGTATCAAAAACTTAAACGTCTCCGGGGGGACACTCATGAAGAAGACTTTCGCTGCACTCGCGCTTGCGGGCTCTATCGCACTCATCGGCTCGGCTCCTGCCATGGCCGCAACCTACCCTGCTCTTCCGCCGCAGGCAGCCGTTTCTGACGGTGTCGTTGGCCCGGGCGAATCCTTCGTCTTCCGTGGCCAGGGCTTCCGTGCCGGAGAACCGCTGATCATCCGCGTTACACCCGGCCAGGCTCCCGCTTCCAACGGCGCTGGCGTTGGTAACCGTGCGGTTGCCGCCCGCATCGCCGTCGTCACCGAGGCTCAGAACCTGTCCGCTACTGCAGACGCCCAGGGCGCTGTCGCACTCCCGATCGCAATCAGCGAAGCCGGGACCTACTCCATCACCGCTACCGGCACCCAGTCCGGTGTCACCGTCGGCCCCGTCACGGTTACCGTGGCAGCTTCACTGGCCAACACCGGTGGGAACGCCGCCGGCGCTCCGCTGGCCAACACCGGCGGCCTTGCCAACACCGGTGCCGACTCCGGCCTTGTTCTCTGGACCTTGGTTGGCGCAGGCGCACTTGCTGCCGGCGCAACCTCGGTAGTGGTGGTCCGCCGCCGCGCCAAGGCAGAGGCTGCTGCCTAACAACGATTTTCCAGCACCAACAAAGGTGGGTGCTTCTCCGGAAACGGAGAAGCACCCACCTTTTGCTTTGTGTGGTATCTATTTGATCTATGGGGAGACATTGGCACAGAGCACCACGAGAGTACGACTTTTCCATTCCGCTCCCCCAACCCCGGGTGCTGCACTACATGCTTCTTATGCTGCTGGCTATAGCGGCCGTCGGAACCGCAGTGTTCGCCCTACTACGAGCCTCCTGAGGTCCGTTTGAGGTTCCTTCACAACTATCGCTTATGGCGCAAGGTTCTGGCAGCTATGCTCATTCCGCTGGCGCTCGTTGCTTTCTGGCCGTCACCGGTAGATAAGCCTGTTTCGGGACAACTCACCGCGATCCTGCATTTCCTCCACGGCCACGGCGTCCCTGGTTGGTTCAATTACAAATTTGTCGAAGCCTCCGCCAATGTTGCCCTATTTGTGCCAGTCGGTTTTGTGAGCCGGTTGGCATCTCCAGAAAAACGCTGGTGGCAGATCGGGGCATTCGGATTGCTGGTTTCCGGCTGCATCGAGCTCGGCCAGCTCCTGTTTCTTCACGACCGTTTTGCAAGCCCGTCAGACATCGTGACAAACACGTCAGGAGCCCTCATAGGATGCCTTCTGGCAGCCTTGGCTGCCCAAACGCAGAAGAGGCCCGTAGCCTTCCGGCAACGGGCCTCCAAGAAGCAATAGAGGGTCGGGGCTAGCCGACGAAGTTCTTCATCCAGGTCTTCAGGTCCTCACCGAACTCCACGCGCTCAGACGCGAGGGTGATGACCGCCTTGAGGTAGCTCAGCTTATCGCCGGTATCATAACGGCGGCCCTTGAAGACCACGCCGTAAACGCCGGAGCCGTCGCCTTCGCCGGCAGCCAGGGTCTGCAGGGCGTCCGTCAGCTGGATCTCGTTGCCGCGGCCCGGCTCCGTGTTCTCCAGGACGCCGAAGACGGAGTGGTGCAGCACGTAGCGGCCGATCACTGCCAGGTTGGATGGAGCCTCGCCGACGGCGGGCTTCTCCACCAGGCTGTTAACGCGGACGTAGTCTTCGCCGTCCACGGCGGTGATGTCTGCGCAGCCGTAAGCGCTGATCTGCGACGGATCAACCTCGATCAGCGCGATTACTGAACCGCCCGTCTTCTGCTGCACCTCCATCATGGTGCTCAGCAGGGTCTCTGCCTCGTCGATGAGGTCGTCACCCAACAGGACGGCGAACGGTTCGTCGCCCACGTGCTGCTGGGCGCACAGCACGGCGTGGCCCAGGCCCTTGGCTTCACCCTGGCGGACGTAGTGGATGGGGCCCAGGTTGGAGGCGTACTCCACCAGACCCAGCTTGTCCTTGTCCCCCTTGGCCTCAAGGGCAGCCTCCAAGCCGGGCTCGCGGTCGAAGTGGTCCTCCAGGGCGCGCTTGTTGCGGCCCGTGATCATCAGCAGGTCTGTGAGGCCTGCGTCAATGGCTTCCTCCACCACATACTGGATCGCCGGGCGGTCAACCACCGGCAGCATTTCCTTCGGCATTGCCTTGGTGGCGGGCAGGAAGCGTGTCCCCAATCCGGCAGCAGGAATGACGGCTTTGGTTATTGCTTTCCCCTTAGTCATAGCTGAACCTTAACAAATTTGGTGTGTTAATCGGCAATCGGATGCGGAAATAGGAAGGCCCAGACAGCAGCCAAGCAGGGCTATTTGCTCCACCCTGCACCCACCCGCGGTGACGTCATGGGAGATGACGAAGGTCACGGAGGAGGCTTGGGATATCGCGAAAGAACCGGACCCACCTGCCCCGATGCTGATTCAACCGACCCAGTACCGACAGGTCAGCATAGATGTTTCCCGTCAGGAAAACTTCGGTACGCGGAAAGACCGCGCGCCACAGCATTTTTGGCTTGTCCCTCCACGAAGCCTGGACAATGGCAATGATCCGGGCGCTCCCGGGCGCCTGCGCCGTGACGCGGTTGCGCCACTCTTGGGAGGGTTCCGGCCAAGCAGGGACTACTGATTCGGGAAGAAGAGCTTCAAGGAAAGGCCGGACGGCGGCCAGGGCGCCCGTGGCCGTAGCGAGCTCCAAGAGCGCCTCCGACTGGGATCCCTGCCGCGCGACGCCGGCCAGGTACTGCAGCTCCTGCCGACAGGCCGGCAGCTCGGGTGACCGCAAGGCGTGCAGTGCCAGAAACAAGGTCCCAAGAACCTTCGTGGGGACTTTCAGCCGTTGTCCTGCGAGCTGCACGTGGGTGGTGTTCGCCCACAGGGTCTCGAAGCAGCTGCCAGATGGTTCTTCCATTCCTGGAAAGCGGAAATGGACGTCGATGCAGCACGGCCACTCTGGGTGATCCAGGGTCACCGAGTGCTTAGGAAAGGTGATGTTATCTGGATCCGACGGGCGCTCCCGCCAGCCTCGGCTCTGCAGGGCTTGCATTAGAGGGTGGAGGTCGGAGGGTGCAACAAAGACGTCCACGTCGGCCGATACTTTGGCTTGACGCAGGCCCTGGATGACGCTGGCTGGTCCCTTAATAAAGAAGACCCGTATTCCCAGGCTGTCCGCCACACGCGACACCAGGGCATGGCCGAGGAGTACGCCCTCCGGGATCCTGAGTTGGGTTTCCTGGCCAGGGAACGTCATGGGATGCCTAGATCCTGGCTCTGCGGCCGCCGTGGACGGCTTCCAGTACATCGAAGGTATCTGCGTTCTGACAGTCGTCGACGGGCTCAGATTCCGCAAAGGACGGAGCTGGTGCCGATGAATATGTTCCGTAGTAGGAGTAGGCGTCCCTTCCCTTGATGGGAACGTAGTTGAGAACGGCTCCCAGGACGCGCCCCTTGACCTTTTGAAGGTTCCCCAGGGATTGGTCCAGCTGCTCCTGGGTGGTCCGCCCAGTCCTAATCACCAGGATGGCGCCATCGGCGGCGCGCGAGAGGACAGCTGCGTCCGTCACGGGAAGAAGCGGCGGCGCGTCGATAAGGACGACGGCATCCTTGGCCAGGGTATTGAGCATGTTCTTCATGGCCCGGGAGCCCAGCAGCTCGCTGGGATTCGGCGGGATGCGGCCTGATCCCAGGACTGAGAGGTTGGGCAGCGCACCCCAGGGCTGGAGGACATCGGCGAGCTGGGCGGTGCCCGTGAGCACATCGGTGACCCCTACTCCCGGAACCAGGTTGAAGACGTCCACCAGCGTGGGCCGGCGGAGGTCGCCGTCGACCACCACGACGTTTTCACCTGCTGCCGCCATGGTGACCGCCAGGTTGGCCGTCACCGTGGACTTGCCCTCCGCCTGAAGAGAGCTGGTGACCACGATGATCCGTGGGGGCTGGTCGACGTCCAGGAAACTGAGGTTGGTCCGCAGTTCGCGGAGAGCCTCTGCCATGGCGCCGCCGGCGTCATGGAGCTGCGCGGCGGTGCCGGCGTCTACGATGGTGCTCTTCCCATCCAAGCGGTGGTCCACAGGGAGCGTGCCAATCACAGGAACGCCGAACAGCCGTTCAATGTCCGCAGCCTTCTGGATGCGCCGGTCCAGGTGCCGGCGTATCAGCGCGTAAGCCACACCAAGGGCCAGCCCGACGAGGGCACCGAGGGCCAGGTTGAGCTTGGTGTTGGGTGACGTGGGGCTGGTGGGGAACACGGCTTTGCCCAGCGGGAGTACGCGGACAGCCGTCTCTGCACTGGGGGACGACCCGGCTGCGTCGGCGGAGGGTGCCGTCTCAATGGCCTCCACTTGGGCGGCGAGGCCGTTGACCCAGGCATCCGCCACCCGCTGCGCAGTTGCGGGATCCGTGGACTGTGCGGTGACCCTGATCTCGGCCGTATCCAGCGGTACCTTGACACTGATGCTGCCAAGGAGGGCGTCGGCAGTTGTTTTCAGGTCCAGGGCCTGGATGACCCGGTCCGCGACGAGCCGCGATTTTGCCACGGATTCGTAATTCTTGACCTTGGCCTTAGCCAGGCTGTCGCCGGCCAGTGCCAGGCTCACGTTGTCCGAGCCAGGGGTGACCACTATGCCGCTGGAATCAGAGGAGTAGATCTTTGGCTGCAGGATGGTCCATCCGGCAGCTGCCACGGTGGCCAGCAGGGTGAAGGCGACAATGGCCTTCCAGTACACCCTCAGGACGTTCAGGTAGTCCGCCAGGTCCAGGCCCGGAGAGGCCTCCGGGGGCGCGGTTGTTGTGCTCATGATGATTCCTCAGATTCAGGTCTTGTACGCGCCTTGCAGACGGTCTATTTTTCGCCGCGTTCCAATACCGACTTGGCGATGAGGTGTTCTACGGCTGTGGCGACGGCGGCCCGGTAACCTTCGGGTTCGCCGTGCACCTTTCCTACGTGGTCCATCACGTCGTCCAGCTCTACCGGCCCAGCACAGGCATCCCAGACCGCGGGTCCGATACCAGTCAGGCGCACTATCTCGTTGTCCAGCATGACCAGCAGCTCGGCGCCGATTTTCACAGCGTCTTTTGGGGCCCTCCGCCGGATACTGCCGGCCGGGATGTATGTTTGGTGGGCAACTTCTTCTGCGGCGGGTTCCCACTCCGTTGCCGACGTTGCCTGCAGCCGGAACAAGGGCTCCAGGACGGCCGGCAGGTCGGCTGCCTCCGCATAGGTCACCTGCCACACTCCCCCGACACTCTCGATGAGGCGGCACAACGACTGCAGCGGATCCACGAATTCTGCCTGCGAGGACGATTCAGGGATGAGCGCGAGCAGGGCCTCGGCCAGTGGCACCCGTTCCAGCGCTGGAGCCACCGGAATCGCCCCCTGGACGCGGTTCAAGAGCACGATGGACTGGATGAAGGGCATGGCCGGGGCTGGCTGCAAACCAAACTCGTCCGGCCCTATCTGGCGCTTGGGTGCAGAGGCTTCCTGCTTGACCGATAAAGGCTTGGGGTAGGGGACCACGGAGCCGTCCCAGGCGACGGCTACTGTCTCGTCCGTGACGTAGCCGTAGGTCCTGGCGAGCACGGAAGCTGCGGTGGTCTTCCCTGTCCCGGATTTGGCCACCAGCGCCACCACGGCCCCCGTGCCCGGATCGGCAACCCCGCAGGCGTGGAGCATGGTCAGTTCACCGGCATTGGCCAGAATCGCAGATACCGTGAGCCGTGACGTGAGGTTCTCAGCAAGCTCCTCAAAGGACGCGGTTCCAATATGGAAGGTGCCGTCCCCGTACTTCATCGAGGCGCAGGTGACTGAGGCCGTGAACTGACTACCTCCGGTGGGTTCCATTGGCTCCGGCGGCAGCAGGGGCTCAGGGCTGCTGCTGATGCACCGCGCCCAGGCCAAGCTCATTGTTGCCCGCTGCTGCCACGTGACCGCAGGGCCCCAGCGGACCACAAACCGCTGCCCCAAGACCTTCAGGCACAGCAGGTCCCCGCCCCTTGCCAACTCCTCGAACAGGCGCTGCTGCCACGCCGACTGTGCGCTCCCCGAGAGCCCCGCGGACGTCATGCCGTTAGTGGGAAACGCCGCGGGCAGCCTCGATCAGGCGCTGCGCTTCGAGGCTCGCCAGGAAGCCTTCCACCTGCGCCTGCATCTGTCCTGACTGGTCCTCAAAGGTGGCCTCCAGCTCAGCGAAGATGTCCTGCTCGCTGCGCTGGCCATCGATGAGGTCCCAGATGACCGCGGCCGGACCCTCCAACACCACCGGCTGGGTTGCGTCGAGATGCAGAAGGGCGACGCGGGCCCGGGGTTCTGTACAAACCTCTGCGACCAGGCCGCCGCGTTTCCAGACCATGATCAGTAGTTGACGGCCAAAGCGCCGGTCAGGATGCGGCTGGTGCCATCCGGAAGCCGGAGCGTGATGGTCAACGTGTAGTTGTAGGTTGTCTTGCTGGGCGATGAACCGGTGAGGCGCTCATATTGGAACGACATGGGGAAATTCACAGTTGAGCCGCCGCCGATACCGCCGCTGTACGTAAAGGTGGCGTTGTATTCGTGGGTGCTTGAGTAGGAGGGGCTTCCCAGCGTCAAGGTAGTTGAGCCGGCTTGGATGGACTGGACGCCAGCGCCCGCCGCAACTGTTCCCGTCGGCTTGATATTCACGGTACCGCTGACAGCGCCAGTAAAGGCGGCGCCGCTGTTGGTGATCTGGAAAGCGGTGGGCCCGGTGCCCGTGTGGTTGGTGCCCGAACCCGTACCTGTTGAGCTAACAAACGAAATGCTTGAAACAGGGTTGACCAGGTTGGCGGTAGCCGAAATGCCGGACGCCGCAGCAGCCGGAGCCGCGATGGCCGTGGCGATAACCGGCAGCGACCAGGCAACGCCGGCAACTACCCTCCGACGGCTGAAACCGTTCTCTTCCTTACCATCGACATCAGCGTTCAAAACCTCAGACAATTGTGCCCCCAGAATAAGTTTCCAGATGGGGCTGCCTACTTGAGACCGGCAGCGCGCATCAACCGGATTTTGTCCGGCTGCGCCTACTCTTGCGAACGCGAATTAATATTTCTGCAATTGCCTTGCAAGGTTCAATCAAGAATTCTGCAAGGGCTCTTGATCGTCCCCCACGGACTCCCCCGACGGCGGTGCACAGCAGCTGCTGGGCACCGCATCGATCCGGGTAGGACAGCAGCGGGGCGATCCGCTGCTGCCCGGGAGAGCACGTGGCGGGAAGGTGCCGGTTCCCTATCGCGTGACCTCTTCCAGCAGTTCCAGCACGTGCCGGTAGTCCTGGCCCGTGGCGCGGGTCATGCCCAGCTCGCAGGTGCGATTGCACGAGGCGTGCGCCGTCGCGTCCAGTTGCTCCACTTCCAAAGCCTGCTTCCGGGTGGCGGATGCCGTGAGCTCGGGGTGGAGCATTCCGCGGTCCCCCGCGAAGGCGCAGCAGCCCCAGTTCACAGGCACATCCACCTTCTCCGCCACGGCCTGGGCCACCGATTCCAAGGCACCGTTGATCCCCATCCGTGAGGAAGAGCAGGTAGGGTGCAAGGCCAGGGACTCGAGCTTTGCGTGCTCCGGCAGCCTGGGCAGGATGCGCTCGGCGACGAAGTCCACGGCATCCACGATCCGCAACGGCCGCTGACCTACCAGCGGGTCGTCGGCTTCCACCACCTGCCGGAGGCCCTCGGTGCAGGACGACGCATCACAAATGATGGCCAGCTCGCCGTCCCGGGTTGCCTCCCGCAGCGCTGCCAGGGTCTTCTCCTTCATGGTCGCCTGGCCGGCCCCCATTCCCTTCGAAGACCACGGCGTCCCGCAGCAGAGGGAATCGATGCCCTCCGGGACCAGCAGCGTGATCCCGGCCCGTTCACACAGCTGCTCCAGGCTGTACTGGACGCCCCGTCCGCCAGCGGGACCATCGGGTTGGGAACCCGCACCGGCCGGCCCGAACATCGTCCCCACGCAGGCGGGGAAGTAGACGGCGTCCGGTGCCCGGTCCGGCGTCGGGCGCTTGCGTGCGGAACCGCCGCCGGGCAGTTCGGGCGAGTACAGGGGCACCGTGTCCGTGCCCAGCACCGCACGCGCCGCCTTGTTGGGCGCCACGACGGCCGGGGCCGGCAGCCTGTCCACCACGGTCAGGGCCAGCGAAGCCCCGCGCGTGATCCCGCCCCAGTGCTTGGCCGCAGCGTTCCAGGCCGCGTTGGCCACCGGACCGGCGTCCTCGCGGCGCAACCGCTTGACCAGCAAGCCGGTGTTGATGTCCACGGGGCAGGCCGTCTGGCACATGCCGTCCACGGCGCAGGTCTGCACGGACTCGTAGTCGTAGTCCCGCTCCAGCTCTTTAACCAACGCCGTGTCGCCGGCGAGCCGTGCGGCCTCGATGGCGCGCAGGGTGACGATGCGCTGGCGGGGCGTCAGGGTCAGGTCCTTGCTGGGGCACACCGGCTCGCAGTACCCGCAGGAGACGCAGCGATCCACTTCCTCAGCCACCGGCGGCGCCGTCTTGATGTGCCGCAGATGCGCCTTGGGATCATCGTCCATGAGCACGCCGGGATTGAGCATGCCGGCGGGATCGAACAGCTCCTTGATCCGGCGCATTACGCCGTACAGCTCGTCCCCGTACTGCCGCCGCACATACGGTGCCATCACCCGGCCGGTGCCGTGCTCCGCCTTGAGCGAGCCGCCCTCCCCCAGGACCAGGTCCACCATGTCCTCGGTGAACGCGCTGTACCTGTCCAGCTCCTCCGCCGTGGCGAAGCCGTCCGTAAGCATGAAGTGGACGTTGCCGTCCTTCGCATGCCCAAAGATCACACTGTTTTCGTACCGGTACTTGTCGAACAGCCTTATCAATTCACGGCACGTGCGGCCCAGGACCGGGACCGGCACCACAATATCCTCCAGCAGTGCCGTGGTCCCCTGCGGCCGGGCACCCGCCACGGAGGCGTACAGGCCCTTGCGCAGGTGCCACAGCTGGGCGCGGGCGGACGCATCAGCAGTGAACTGCGCCGGGGCCGCCAGCTTGAGGCCGGCGAGGGCGCGTTCGCCCACCTCACGCAGGGCCGCAACCTGATCCGGCTGCCCGGCGGAGTATTCCACCAGCAGCGCCGCGTGTTCGCGCACCGCAAGGTCGCGTACGACGGCGGGAGTTCCCTTCAGCGCCTGGCCCACCTTGAGCGAGAGCGCGTCCAGGAGTTCCACCGTGGCGGCGCCGGTGTCCACCAGCGCCGGCAAAGCGGCGTTGGCGGCCTGCAGGTCCGGGAAGACAAGCAAGCCGGTTGCGGAGTGCGAAAGCCGCGGGATGGTCCGGAACACCGCCTCTGCCACGAAGCCCAGGGTGCCTTCGCTGCCGACGATCAGGTGCGCCAGCATGTCCACCGGGCGCGTGTAGTCCAGCAGGGAGTTCAGGCCGTAGCCCATGGTGTTCTTCATGCTGAACTGCTGCCTGATGCGGTTCACGGAATCGCTGTTCCCCCGCACCCTTGCCGCGAGCTGCACCAGGCCGTCATACAGTTCCGGTTCCAGCGTCCGCAGCCGGGTGTCCGCGTCCATTGCCCCGGTGTCAATTACCGTCCCGGACGGCAGCACCACGGTGAGCGACTCCAGCGTGCGGTACGCATTGTCCACCGTTCCGCAGTTCATGCCCGAGGAGTTGTTCGCCACCACGCCGCCGATCGTGCACGCGGCCTCGCTGGCCGGGTCCGGCCCGAACTTGCGCCCGTAGGGCGCCAGCCGCGCATTCAGGGCCCGCACCGTGACTCCCGGCTGCACGCGGACCCGCGCACCGCCGTCGAGCACTTCAACATCCCGGAAGTTGCGGCGCACGTCCACCAGCACGCCGTCCGTGACGGCCTGTCCGCTGAGGCTGGTGCCGCCGGAGCGAAGGGTGAGCGGAACGCCCTGCGCCGCGCTGGCCCGGAGCAGCGCGCCCACCTCCGCGGCGTCCTTGGCCACGGCCACCGCCTGGGGGATGAGCAGGAAGTGCGAGGCGTCATGGGCGTTGGCGTGCAGGTCGATGGCACGGGTCTTCACCTGTGCAGGATCGGCCACGGCCTGCCGGAAAAATTCGAGATTCTGCATCAGGGAACCATCCAGCCGAGTAGGGGGGTGGACTGCAGGAAGATCAGTACCGTGATGAGGGCCAGCAGGCCCAGGCTCCAGCCGATCAGCTTGCGGAACAGGGTTCCCTCTGCGCCTTCCAGCCCCACCGCGGCGGCGGCGACGGCCAGGTTCTGCAGGGAGAGCATCTTGCCCATGACGCCGGCCGAGGAGTTGGCGGCGGCCATCAGTACCGGGGAGAGTCCGGTCTGCCCGGCGGCGGTGGCCTGCATCTGGCCAAAGAGGGAGTTGGATGATGTGTCCGAGCCGGTGAGGGCCACGCCGATCCAGCCGATCAGCGGCGAAAGGAGGGCGAAGAAGCCGCCGGCCGAGGCAAGGGCGAATCCCAGCGTGGTGGTCTGTCCGGACAGGTTCATGACGAAAGACAGGGCCAGGACGGTGGTGACCGTGACGATGGTCCAGCGCAACTGCTTCAGGGTTTCCCAATAGACGCGCAGGCTTTTGCCAACCGGGATTTTGTACAGCGCCATGGTGAGCAGGCCGGAGAGCAACAACAGCGTCCCGGTGGATTTGAGGTGGTCCAGCTTGAACTTGGTGGCCGCTACCGCTTTGCCCTCCGAGTCCTCAATGTGCAGGCCGGGCCAGGCGAACGTCACGGTGCCCACCTGCCCCAGCCAGGTTTTGATGAACGGGATCTGGGCGATGGAAAACACGGCGATGATGATCAGGTAGGGCGCGACGGCGAGCCACACCTCACGGGGCGCCGGGCGGGAATTGTCCGTGGGGACTCCGGAACGGTCCGGAACGCTCCCCTGCCGGGCACCCGCCGTCGTGCTTACCTGCGTGCCGTTGCCGACCGCACTCTTTCGACCGGCCATGGCTGGAATTGACACATCCTGTACCGACCCTTCCACGCGCACCGACTCTTTCGGCTGCCAGGCCTTCAGCATCAGCAGGACCGCCGCCACCGTGACCACCGCGGCCACCACGTCGGTCAGTTCCACGGCGAGGAAGTTGGAAGTGATGAACTGCGCGGCGGCGAACGCGGCGCCGGCCACCAGTGCAACGGGCCAGGTCTGCTTGAGGCCGCGCCTGCCGTCCACGATGAAGACCAGGAGCAGCGGCACGATGAGGGCGATGAAGGGGGTTTGGCGGCCGGCCATCGAAGAGAGGTCGTGCAGCGACAGGCCGGTGACGCCGTTCAGGGCGATGATGGGCGCGGCCATGGCGCCAAAGGCTACCGGGGCGGTGTTGGCCAACAGCGAGACGACGGCGGACTTGAGCGGTTTCATGCCGGCGGCCATCAGCATGGCTGCGGAGATCGCGACGGGCGCGCCGAAGCCTGCGAGTGATTCGAGGAGCGCACCGAAGCAGAACGCAATCAGGATCGAGAGGATCCGCAGGTCGTTGGAGATGGAGCGGATAGTCCGGCCCAGGGCGTCGAACCAGTGCGTGGCCACGGTGAGCTTGTAGATCCAGAGCGCATTGACGAGGATCCACAGGATGGGAAACAGCCCGTAGAAGATGCCCGCGGCGGTGGCGCTGAGGGCCTGGTCCAGGGGCATCTGCCAGCCTGCGACGGCCAGGACGAAGGACAGGACCAGGCTGGCGATGGCAGCTTTGGCGGCCTTGACCCGGAAGACGCCCAGCAGGACGAACAGCAGGACCAGGGGAAGGGCCGCGCACAGGGCGGAAAGCAGGAGGGACCCGGCGATGGGGTCAAGGATCTGCTGAAACATTGGACTCCAGATGGTGAGCGGCGCCACATCGGCGTGACGACTCATCGATTGTCTAACAAGTACACATGTCCGTCAAGAGCGATGAATACTTGTCTGGCAAAATGGGATGGAGACGCCCCTTGTTTGCTCGAAACTTGTTTGTTGGAACGGAGATCTGTGGCCGGCCGTATTGCAGCTGTCTCGATTGTGGAAGCGGTGGCTTCGGACCTGCGGCTCCGCATTTTCTCCGGTGAGCTACCCTCCGCCCACGCGCTGACGGAGACGGACGTGGCTACGTCCTACGACGTCGCTCGCCCCACCGCGAAGGCAGCCATCGAGAAGCTGGTGGCCGAGGGCCTGCTGGTTCGCGGCACGCACAAGACCGCCCGGGTGGCGGACCTGGGACCGGAATCGGTGCGCGACATCTACCTGGCCCGGGCGTACCTGGAGAGCGAAGTGCTTCGCCGGCTCGCCGCCGCACGCACAGTGCCCGCCGGGGCGGTACAGGCCAACCGGGATATCGCTGCGCTGGCCACCGGAGCGCCGCTGGACGTGGTGGAACCGGACATGCGGTTCCACACCAGCCTGATCGACGCCGTGGGGAACGAGCGGATCAGCAGGATGTACTCGTCCCTCGTGGCCGAAGTACGCCTGTGCATGTCCCGGGTACAGTCGCTGCACCTCCTGGACACCACTTTGATCCAGGCTGAACACGAAAAGCTCCTGAAGCTGATCGAGGCCGGACAAGGCGAAGAGGCCGCCCAGCTCCTGGACCAGCACCTGGGACGCGCGCGCGAGCGCCTGGTGGCCGCGATGGGCGGCGAGGCGGGCCCGGAAGCGGACCTGCCGTCCATGCCGGTGCGGCAGTAACTCAGCGCAACCTGTCAGCTGTCTGTTCGTACAGCCATGCGATATGGCTCCGCAGCAGCTCCGCGGCGCGCTCGGCGTCCTTTGCCTCCACAGCATCGAAGATCCCGTGGTGGTGGGCCCTCAGCTGCTCCAGCACCGTGGGCCACTGCCCAAGGGCATCCAGGGCGTCCTTGAGGTAGCCCCGGATTGAGCCGCTGAGCGACTCCATGATCGTTTCGATAACCGTGTTACCGCCCATGGCACTGAGGGCCAGGTGGAACTCCGCGTCGAGGGCGTGGAATGTTTCCGGATCGATGTCCGGGGCATCCATGGCCTCGAGCAGTTCCCTGGCCCGCTGGATCCCGGCCGGGTCGTCGTGCAGGGCCGCCGTCCTGGCTGCCCAGGTTTCCAGAAGAATCCGGGCTTCGACGATCTCCGCAACCGGAAGACGGCTGCTGGCAATGTGCAGGCGTAGGGTGGCGGACAAGCCGGCTGACGGCTCGGAAACGATGACCGAGCCAGACTTGGGGCCGGACCTGTTGGAACTTCGAAGGACCCCCATGGCGTCCAGCAGGCGCATGGCTTCGCGCACTGAAGCGCGCGAAATGCCGTAGGTTTCCGCCAGTATCCGTTCACCTGGCAGCTGATCCCCGATTTTGAACCGGCCTGAGCGCAGCCCCGCCTCAATATCCTCTACCAGGACGTCGTACGTCCGCCTGGATCCCGGTGCCACCGAAGGTTTGGTCATGGATCCATCCTGCCCTAACAACCAGCACCTGCGTCCTGTCCTGCTGCGCCACGGAGAACCGGCGCAGCAGGACAGAAGCGGATCAAGGAACCATGGGACGGGTTGTCCGGCTCAGATTGCCTTGCCGGGATTGAGGATTCCCTGGGGGTCGAAGACATTGCGGATGGCGCGCTGGAGTTCCAGCGAGGTGCTGCCGAGCTCGTCCTCGAGCCAATCGCGCTTGAGCAGGCCGACGCCGTGTTCCCCGGTCAGCGTGCCGCCCAGGCGCTGTGCCAGGTAGAACATGTCGCCAAGGGCCTTTTTGGCCGGTCCTTCCGTGATGGATTGGTCGGGGTTGACGACGATCATCGGGTGCAGGTTGCCGTCCGCTGCGTGGGCCACATTGAAGATCCGGACCCCCGTCTTCCGGGAGATGTCCTCCAGCCCCGCAAAGACATCTGCCAGCCGGTTCCGCGGCACGCCGATGTCGCAAATGGACACGCGGCCCAACGTCTCAAGCGAGGGAATCGCTTCCCGCCGGGTGGCCACGAGCGCATCCGCTGCCGACGTGTCCACTGCCTTCTCGACGTGACTGGCGAAGGGTTCAATGGCTTTGAGGAGGACGTCCTGCTCTAGGAACGCGCCGTACCCGTCAGTCTGCGCCAGCAGGAAGGCGCCGCCCTTGGACCGGTGGTTGGTGCCATGCACGGTATCGACGGCTTCCAGCGTGGGGCCGTCCATGAGTTCCAGCACCGAGGGCTGCAGCCGGGCGGCGATGATGGCGGATGCTGCCAGCGCGGCGGCGTCCACGTCCGGGAAATAGGCGGCGACGGTGGCGGTCTGGATGGGTTTGGGCCGCAGACGGAGCGTAGCTTCGACCACCACGCCCAGCGTTCCCTCGGAGCCGATCATCAGCGCGTTCAGGTCGTATCCCGTGACGCCCTTGATGGTGTTCCGCCCGGTCCGCAGCACCCGGCCGTCGGGCAGGACCACGCGGAGGGCGAGCACGGATTCCCGTGTAACCCCATATTTTGCGCACCACATTCCGCCGGCATTGGTGGCAATGTTGCCGCCGATGGAGCAGATTGCCGTGCTGGCCGGGTCCGGCGCATAAAAGAGTCCATGCTCCCCCGCGGCCGCATTCACCTCCGCGTTGAGGACGCCGGGTTCAACCACGGCCAACTGCTCCACGGGATCGATGTGCAGGATCCGGTTCATCCGGGCCAGGTCAAGGACTACTTCCCCGGCCTGCGCGGAAGCTCCGGCGGCAAGGCCCGTTCCGGCTCCCCGGGGAACCACCGGGACATTGTGGGCCGCGGCAAGCTTCATGGTTGCCACAACTTCTTCGGCACTGGTGGCATAAACGACGCCGTCGGGCAGGCTCGGCGGAACGTAGCCGGAACGGTCCGTGCTTACCCTGACCCGCTCATCCAGGTCTGTGGAGGTGTGAGCGCTTGCAGCCAAAAGCGCTGCTGATGCTGTGACAGCTGTAGTTGTACTCATGGGAAGGAAACCTCTTTGTCTTCTAGGGTGGGTTCTTTGGGCACCCGGCCGGGCGGAACCGCTCCGCCCGGCCGTATTCCCGGTGTGCAAGGGTGGCGCCGGCTAGGGGATCATCCAGCCGAGCACCGGGGTGGACTGCAGGACGATCAGCACCGTGATCAGGGCCAGCAGACCCAGGCTCCAGCCGATCAGTTTGCGGAACAGCGTGCCCTCGGCGCCCTCCAGGCCCACCGCCGCTGAGGCGACGGCCAGGTTTTGCAGCGAAAGCATCTTGCCCATCACGCCGGCCGAGGAGTTGGAGGCAGCCATCAGCACCGGCGGGAGGCCGGTCTGCGCGGCGGCGGTGGCCTGCATCTGCCCGAAGAGTGAGTTGGACGAGGTATCCGATCCGGTAAGGGCAACACCGATCCAGCCAATCAGCGGCGAGAGGAAGGCGAAGAAGCCGCCGGCGGACGCAAGGGCGAGGCCCAGGGAGGTGGTCTGTCCGGACAGGTTCATGACGAAGGACAGGGCCAGGACGGTGGTGACCGTGAGGATGGTCCAGCGCAGCTGCTTCAAGGTTTCCCAGTAAATGCGCAGGCCCTGGGCTGCCGACAGGCGGTACAGGATCATGGTGATGAGGCCGGAGACCAGAAGCAGGGTTCCGGTGGCTTTGAGGTGGTCGAACTTGAACTTCTGCGCGGCAACATGCTTCCCGCCGGCATCCACGACGTCCAGGCCCGGCCAGGCGAAGCTGACGCTTCCGTTGGCGCTCAGCCAGTCCTTGACTGCGGGGATCTGGGCGATGGAGAAGACGGCCATGATGATCAGGTAGGGCGCCACAGCCATCCAGATTTCCCGGCGGACGGGCCGCTCCGTGGCGCTGGGCCGCGCCGCGACCCGGGTGGTCGCAGCCGCGGAGACAGCCTCCGTAACCGATGCGGATGCCGGTATCCTTGCCGAACCGCGGCTTGAGGATGACGGGCCGGACGGACGTCCTTCCTCAAGATCGCCTGACCCTCCGGACTGCCCGGACATATCAATGATTTCCCGCGGCTGCCAGACACGGAGCATCAGCAGCACGGCGGCCACGGTAGCCACAGCAGCCACGACGTCGGTCAGTTCCACAGCGATGAAGTTGGACGTGATGAACTGGAAGATGCCAAAGACTGCGCCGGCCACCAGTGCAACGGGCCAGGTCTGCTTGAGGCCGCGCCTGCCGTCCACGATGAAGACCAGGAGCAGCGGCACGATGAGGGCGATGAAGGGGGTCTGGCGGCCGGCCATCGAGGACAGGTCGTGCAGCGACAGGCCGGTCACGCCGTTCAGGGCGATGATGGGCGCGGCCATGGCACCGAAGGCCACCGGCGCGGTGTTGGCCAACAGCGAGACGATGGCGGATTTCAGCGGCTTCATGCCGGCGGCCATCAGCATCGCCGACGTGATGGCAACCGGGGCGCCGAAACCGGCGAGTGATTCGAGGAGCGCGCCGAAGCAGAACGCAATCAGGATCGACAGGATCCGCAGATCGTTGGAGATGGAGCGGATGGTCCGGCCCAGGGCATCAAACCAAGGCGTGGCCACCGTGAGTTTGTAGAGCCAGAGCGCGTTAATGAGGATCCACAGGATGGGGAACAGGCCGTAGAAGGCTCCTTCTGCCGTGGCGCTGAAGACCTGGTCCACAGGCATACGCCAGACCATCAGGGCCAGGAGGATGGACAGCGCCAGGCTGGCGATCGCGGCTATAGCCGCTTTCACCCGGAAGACGCCCAGCAGGACAAACAGGAGAATCAACGGCAACGCCGCGCAGAGCGCGGACAGGCCGAGTGAACCCCAGAGGGGGTCCACGACTTGCTGGTAAGTGCTCACAAAAAACTCCTTTGTATTTGGAGCGGGGAGGGTAGGGCGCGATGAATGGGATAAGAAACGCCGAGCGGTAATTCCACAATGTGAGATTGAGATATTGTCTCGTGGACAAACTGTATGTATTGGTCTGACCGCTAGTCAATGGTCTGACCGATTATTCTGAAGCTCTTGTTTTTTCATCTGGCAGAACATAATGTCCGTATCGTGAAACTCCTCGAAAGGACCAAGCAATGCCCCTGACCCGAACCGCTGCCCTGCCCTTTGACCGCGCCGCCGAAATCCTGACACCGGAAGCCCTGGACTTCCTCGCCGCACTCCATGGACGCTTCGCCGCCGAACGCGATGCCCGCCTTGCTGCACGGCAGGAGCGCCGTTCAGAAGCCGCAAAGACCGGAGCCCTGGACTTCCTGCCGGAGACAGCAGCCGTCCGCGAAGGCGACTGGACCGTTGCCTCGGCGCCCCCCGCCCTCCGGGACCGCCGGGTGGAAATCACCGGCCCATGCTCCCCCGCCAAGATGGCGATCAACGCCCTGAATTCGGGGGCAAAAGTATGGCTGGCAGACCTGGAGGATGCCAGCTGCCCCACCTGGTTCAACGTCATCGACGGCCAACTCTCGCTGTACGACGCCGCACGCGGAACCTTGGCCTACACATCCCCCGAGGGCAAGACGTACGCCCTTCGAACCGATGCGCCCACCGCCGTCGTCATCATGCGCCCCCGCGGCTGGCACATGGAGGAGCGGAACCTGGAATTCGACGGCAAGCCCGCCATCGGCGCCCTGGTGGATTTTGGACTGCACTTCTTCCACAACGCCAGGCAGCTCCTTGAGAACGGCCACGGCCCCTACTACTACCTTCCGAAGATGGAAAGCCACCTTGAAGCCCGGCTGTGGAACGACATCTTCGTTTTCGCACAGGACGCCATCGGCATCCCGCAAGGAACCATCCGGGCCACCGTCCTGGTGGAAACCATTCCCGCGGCCTTCGAGATGGACGAGATCCTGTATGAACTGCGGGACCACGCCTCCGGCCTCAACGCGGGGCGCTGGGACTACTTGTTCAGCATCATCAAGTATTTCCGCGATTCCGGTTCAAAATTCACCCTGCCTGACCGTGCAGCGGTATCGATGACCGTTCCCTTTATGCGCGCCTACACCGAACTCCTGGTCAAGACATGCCACCAGCGCGGCGCGTTTGCTATGGGTGGCATGGCAGCAGTCATTCCGAACCGCCGCGAGCCCGAAGTCACGGAAGAGGCGTTCGCAAAAGTACGGGCAGACAAGACCCGCGAGGCCAACGACGGATTCGACGGCTCCTGGGTTGCACACCCAGACCTCGTTCCCATCTGCATGGAGGTATTCGACCAGGTCCTGGGAGATGCCCCCAACCAGGTGCAGCGGACCCGCCCAGAGGTCCACGTCACCGCCGAACAACTGCTCGACATCGAGTCGGCACCCGGCGACGCCACCGAAGCCGGTCTTCGCGGGAACCTGTACGTTTCCATCGCCTACACCGCAGTGTGGCTGTCCGGGAACGGGGCAGTTGCCATCCACAACCTGATGGAGGATGCCGCGACGGCGGAAATCTCCCGGTCGCAGGTCTGGCAGCAAATCCGCAACGGGGTAGTCTTCGCCGACACGGGGAACACGGCAACCCGCGAACTGGTTGAGCGCCTGCTGGCCGAGGAAACGGAAAAGCTCCGGAACGAGGTGGGCGACGATCTGTTCAACCGGTACTACGGACCGGCATCCGGCATCATTTCCCGGATCTGCCTGTCCGAGGACTACACCGATTTCCTCACCACACCGGCCTACGAGCTACTGGAATCGGAGATGGCGGCCCGGTAGGGGTACCTGCCTGGGCGGTTTCAACCGATAGACGGCTGGAGGCCCGGCGCCAATGCGGCGGCGGACCTCCAGCCTCATCGATTGCTCCGTAACTGCCGTTTTCGGCCCCGGAAAGGACAGTTGCGGACCAATCGAGGAGGTGTAATCAGTGGCCGCCGGTGAATTTCGGTTCGCGCTTCTCCTGGAAGGCCCGGAAACCCTCCGCGTAGTCGTCGGTTTTGCAGAGGCGTGCCTGCTCCTCGTTTTCCTCCTGCATGGCCTGCCACAGGCCCAGCCGCTGGTCACGGATGTGCGCCACCAGCTCCTTCGAGGCAACGAATGCCTCGGTGGCACCTGCAGCAACGCGCGAAACGATCGCCCGCGTGGAGTCCAGCAGCTCGGCGGCCGGCATGGCACGGCTGAACATCCCCTGCGCCACCGCCTCCGCACCGGAGATCAGGTCCGCCGTGTAGATCAGGTCCAGCGTCCGGTGCATGCCCATCCGCTCCGTGAAGTACCAGTGCCCGCCCGAGTCCAGCGTGGCCCCCAGCTTGGCGAACGGCGAGCCGAACTTGGCGTTCTCCGCCACGTACACCACGTCCGTGGCCAGCAGCAGGCCCAGCCCCACGCCCAGGCACGCGCCCTGCGCCGCGGCAAAGGTGGGTGCGGGAAATGAAGCCATCTTCTTCAGCAGCGGCTCCACCAGCCCGCCCAGGTAGGCGGCGGCGTCGTCGCTCTCCGGGGTGACGCCCGCGATGTCCCGGCCCGCGCAGAAGGCGCGGCCCTCCCCCCTCAGCAGCAGCGCCCGCACCTCACCGCGTGAGGCGGCGGCAGCAGCGTCGTCGTACGCCTGTGCTAAATCCCGCAGCGCCTGCTCATCCAGCGAGTTCAGCTTGTGGGGTGCGTCCAGGACGACTTCTGCAACACCGTTGCTGATGGAAAGGGAAATCATGGGGCTCCTTTAGTGAGTAACAACTTAAACGTCGAAGTCGACCGTGACTTCCTTGCTGGTGGGGTGGCTCTGGCAGGTCAGCACGTAGCCCCTGTCCAGCTCATCCTGCTCCAGCGCGTAGTTCTCGTCCATGGTCACGCTGCCGGTGACCACCTTGGCCCGGCAGGTGCCGCACACTCCGCCGGCGCACGCGAACGGCACATCCGGGCGGACCCGCAGCGCCGCGTTGAGGATGGACTCGCGGGCGTGCGTGGGGCTGGCCACCTCGCCCTGCAGGCCGTCCAGCTTGAACGTGATCTTGTACGTCTCCTTGGACTCGTCCACCACCACGGGACGGCCGGCCTGCCCCTCCGGACGGTCCGGCTTGCCGGACGTGAACAGCTCGAACCGGATGTTCTCCGGCTTCACCCCGCGCTCGGCCAGGGTGTCCCGGCACAGCTGCACCAGCTCGAACGGCCCGCACAAGAACCACTCGTCCACATCGTCCGCGTGCAGGGCGGTGCCCAGCAGCTGCTGCAGCTTCTCCGCATCGATCCGGCCGGACAGCAGCGGCGCGATCCGCTGCTCTCGCGAGAGCACGTGGTGGATGGCCAGCCGCTGCGGGTACTTGTCCTTCAGGTCCGCCAGCTCCTCCAGGAACATCACGTCCATGGCGGCCTTGTTGGCGTAGATTAGATCGAACCGGGTGTCCGGGTTGGCGGCCAGCAGCGTCCGGGCGATGGCGATCACCGGGGTGATTCCGGAACCGGCGGCGATGGCCACGAAGTTCCCCGGCTCCCCCGCCAGGTCCTCCGGGTGGTTCATGGAGTTCATGACGTTCTGCTCCACGGCCACGCCGTCACGGCCGTGCTTGGACACGAACGCGCCCATGGGGCTCATCACGTCCAGGGTGTCCCCCGCCTTCAGCTCGGCGTTGGCCCACGTGGAGAACAGCCCGCCCAGGTCCTTCTTGATGGCCACGCGGATTTCGCTGGTGCCGTCCGCGAAGCTGCGCGGCTCGGCGCAGATGGAGTAGCTGCGGCGGATCTCCTTGGGCTCGCCGTTCTCATCCGGCAGCGTGGTGCGCAGGGCCACGTACTGGCCGGGCAGGTAGTCGAACTTGCCGGCGAGCTCCGCCGGCACATGGAAGCTGACCTCGATGGCATCGTCGGTGAGCCGGCGCACCTCCTTCACGGCCAGGGTGTGGAAGGACGGACGACGGCGGCCGGTCAGCTCAGCCTCTTCGGCGGCGGTCTGGCGGACAACAGGCATGGGGCTTCCTTACAGGACTTTGAAGTAGTCGAACGGTTCCTTGCAGTCCTGGCACACATACAGCGCCTTGCAGGACGTGGAACCGAAGCGGGTGAGTTCCTTGGTGTTGAGGCTGTTGCACTGCGGGCACTTCACGGCCAGGCTCAGCCGGACCGGGCCGGAGTGGCCCCCGGCGTTGCTGTGCCCGGTGGGCGGGGCGATGCCGTACTGCTGCAGCTTCTGCTTTCCGGCCTCTGTCATCCAGTCCGTGGTCCACGCCGGGGCCAGGACCAGGTCCACGTGCACGTCCTCGTAGCCCTCCTTCTTGAAGGCGGCGTAGACGTCGTCGCGGATGGCATCCATGGCCGGGCAGCCCGAGTACGTGGGCGTGATGGTCACGGTGACGCTTTTGCCCTGCACGTCCACGTTGCGGAGGATGCCCAGGTCCGCGATGGTGAGCACCGGGATCTCCGGGTCCACCACGGTGGCGGCGATGTCCCAGGCCCGCTGCTGCGGGGTCCGGGTGCGGGTTTCGAAGTCCGAGACGTACATGGCTGTCACCAGCTGGCCCCGGGATGCTCGCGGGCCAGCACCTGCATCTCCGCAAGGATGTAGCCCAGGTACTCCGAGTGCTTGCCGTACCGGCCGCCGCCCGGGGCTGCGGGCACGTCCGGGACCTCCAGTTCGGCCTCGGTGAGGATTTCCGCGGTGAGGCGGTCAAAGTCCTCCCTCAGCGAGGAAGGGGCGACGGCGGCACCCGCCTGGGCGAGGCGCTGCGTCAGGTCATCGTCCTGGAACAGTTCGTTGACGTACGGCCACATGAGGCGCAGGCCGTGGATCATCCGCTTGCGGGATTCCTCGGTGCCGCCGGCCAGGCGCAGGACCCACTGGGCGCTGTGGTCCCGGTGGTAGTCCACTTCCTTGACGGCCTTGGCGGCGATGGCGGCCAGGGTTGCGTCGGTGGATCCGGTGAGGCGGCGGTAGAGCTCGTACTGGTAGTAGCTCACCACGAACTGGCGGGCGATGGTGGCCGCGAAGTCGCCGTTGGGCTGCTCGAACAGCTGGACGCTGCGGAACTCATGCTCGCGGCGGAAGTACGCCAGGTCATCCTCGGACTTGGCCGAGCCGTCCTCGTTGGTGAACGCGGCGCCGGCGTAGGTGAGGAAGCTGCGGGCGTGGCCCAGCTGGTCCAGGGCGATGTTGCCCAGGGCGATGTCCTCCTCCAGCTCCGGGGCGCGGGAGATCCAGTGGCCCAGGCGCTGTGCCAGGATGAGGGCGTCGTCGCCCAGGCGGAGGGCGTACTCGGCGATGTCCTCCGAGGGCTTCACCAGGCCGGTGCGGACCTCGAGCGCGATGTCCTCCGGGCGCAGGGCGTTGCCGGGGGTGATGCGGGTGGCGGAGGCGTTGGAGTCGCCGCCGGCCACGCCGGTGGAGATGTCGCCGTGGCCTGTGGTTTCGGGGCTGGTGTGGGCGCTGCTCACAGGTGCTTCACCCCTTCGCTCTTGGTGTAGTACGTGGCGTGCCGGTAGTCCTTGCCCTGCGGGGACTCGAAGAACGAGCCCTTGGAGTCGGGATCGCTGGCGGCGATGGCCTCGGCCGGGACCACCCAGATGGACACGCCCTCGTTGCGGCGGGTGTAGAGGTCCCGTGCGTTCCGCAGGGCCATGGCGGCATCCGGGGCATGCAGGGATCCGGCGTGGACGTGGCTCAGGCCGCGGCTGGACCGGACAAAGACCTCCCAGAGGCCCCACGCGCTCTTGTCATGGTGTTCCTGCGGGGCTGGCGACGCCTTGGGGGCTTCGCGGTTGATCTCGGTGGCGGAGCTGGCCGGTGTTTCCGGGTTGCCGTGCGGGCTCATGCTGCGTATTCCTTCTGCTGCTTTGCTGACTGTTTTGCTGCGTAAGCCGCCGCTGCCTCGCGGACCCAGGCGCCGTCGTCGTGCGCTGCCCTCCGCCGCTCGAGGCGCTGGGCGTTGCAGGGACCGCGGCCGGCCAGGACTTCCTGGAACTCGTGCCAGTCCAGCGGGCCGTGCTCCCACTTCCTGGTGTCCTCGTTGAAGCGGACCTGGTCATCGGGGAGGGTGAGGCCCAGGACCCTGACCTGCTCCACCATCATGCCCACGAAGCGGCTGCGGAGCTCATCATTGCTGAACCGCTTGATGTTCCAGGCCATGGACTGCTTGGAGTTGGGGGAATCGTCGTCCGGCGGGCCGAACATCATCAGGGCCGGGGCGTACCAGCGGTTCACGGCGTCCTGGGCCATCTGCTTCTGCTCGGGGGTGCCGTTGGAGAGTTCGAGGAGGATCTCGAAGCCCTGGCGCTGGTGGAACGATTCTTCCTTGCAGATGCGCACCATGGCGCGGCCGTAGGGTCCGTAGGAGGCGCGGCACAGCGGGACCTGGTTGCAGATGGCTGCGCCGTCCACCAGCCAGCCGATGGCGCCCATGTCCGCCCAGGTCAGGGCCGGGTAGTTGAAGATGCTGGAGTAGCGGGCCTTGCCGGCGATGAGGTCGTCCATCATCTTGTCCCTTGTTTGTCCAAGGGTTTCGGCGGCGGAGTAGAGGTAGAGCCCGTGGCCGGCCTCGTCCTGGACCTTGGCCATGAGGATGGCCTTGCGCTTCAGGCTGGGGGCGCGGGAGATCCAGTTGGCTTCCGGCTGCATGCCGATGATCTCGGAGTGTGCGTGCTGGGACACCTGGCGCAGCAGGGTCTTGCGGTAGGCCGCGGGCATCCAGTCGCGGGGCTCGATGCGCGAGTCCTCGGCGATGATCCGGTCGAAGTGGGCCTGGCCTGCGGCTTCTTCTTCCGGGGTTAGCTCAGCGGGCACTGACTGCAGGTTCTGCGCTGCCATGGTTGCTCCTATGCAAAGACCGTCTGGGACGTGCCGAATTATTTACCGACCGTTCGTTCAGGATATGCGGCAGCGCCGGACCTCGTCAAGCGTCCCCCTCCCCCTCGCGACGCCCCATCACTTCCCGCCCCCTTTCCCGCGATCCCCCATCACTTCCTGCACCCTTTCCCCAGACGCCCCATCAGGTCCTGCAAAAGGTGCGTGCCGCCGTCGTTATGGCCTGTCAACTCTGGTTTTGGCGATGAGTCCGGTCATATACTTTCCACGCCCTACCGGGCCAAAATAACGAAACATCCCATGGTTCGGCGTTCCGATGCCGGCGACAGCAATGCGCGCAGTTTCTCCGTGAAGGATGGATGCTCTTGAGACGGTTCCTTGCCCTGGTATCTGCTGTTGCGCTGGCCTTCATTGCCATAACCGGGTTGAGTCCCGGTACCGCCAGGGCTGCGGCCGGGCTGTGCATGGGTGCGCCGCCTGCCGACGGCACCGTGTACGCGGAGACCCGGCAGTTCGTGGATACGCAGTCGTGGTGGATGCCGGACGCTGACCAGGCCAACAACGCCGTCACCAATACCGGCCACCTCCACCTGGGGGCCTGCGTCCCGGAACGGGAAACCATCAGCTCGGGCAACCTCACCGTGAACGTCCGGGTGATCCTTCACGACAACCCGGGCACCGCCGACTACGTGGCCATGGTGTTCAAAACCTCGGACCGGGAAACCACCGTCCAGAAATGCTACCTGCGGGCCGCGGCACCGGACTTCAGCTGCCCGGGGCCGGCCGGCGCCGGCGGGGGCGACTTCACGTGCACCGGCACCTGCGAGCGCTGGCTCACCTTCTCCGCACCCATCTCCGGCTTCAACCACTCAGGCACGCAGGAGGTCCGCTTCCGCGGGTTCGTTTCCGAGCCGGACGGCAACGAAATGAGGGCCAACTTCAACTGGCAGGTCAACATCCAGAACGGCAAGTCCGCCTCCGATGTGACCAGGGACCCCTTCCTGCGGGGCAAGGGCTGGTACACCCACGCCGGATACTGCGAGTCCTCGGTCCGCAGCCTGCCCCTTCCCGACGGACCGGTGTCGGGAGTCTGGGCTCCCCTCGTGGGCCTGACCAGCCACACGGACGGCTCGCGGCCGGCTACCCACTCCTTCATCTCGGTAGACCCGGACTTCCACGCGGTTCCGGCCAACCCGGGGCTGGTCCTCTGGGACTCGGCGGGCGCCTTCGGACCCGAGCCCTTCGGGGCCGCTCCCCTCGCGATCGACACCCGTGGCCTGGCCAACGGCGTGCACAAGCTGCACCTGCGGACGTCCTGCCGGGACGACAAGCTGGGCTCCACCAACTCCGGGGTGATGGTTGTGCCCTTTACGGTGGCGAACTGACCCCCCATCCTGGAGGCCGGGGGCAACGAATAGGGCGCACAGGGTAGTTTCCTGAAGGCCCGCCATCCGGCGGGCAACGGACGCATCCCTCCTGAAAGGGATTGCCATGAAAGCTTCTTCTTGGATCCGGGCCGTCACCGTGGCCATCGCCTTGGGCGGGATCACCGGGTGCGCTGCCGGGAGTGGGAATACTCCTGCCACGCCTTCAGCTGGTTCCCCCAGATCGTCGGCGGAGGGATCGGCGCAAGCCGCCACTTCGGTGATCACGATACGGAATTTCAAGTTCGAGGTCCCCACCACGGTCAGACCGGGATCGATGGTGACGGTGACGAACGCCGACAGCGCCCCGCACACGGTGACGGCAAAGGACCATGGCGGGTTCGACGTTGCGGTCGATCCCGGTGAAACCGCAATTTTCAAAGCGCCCGACTCACCCGGGGAGTACGGGTTCGTTTGCAGCTTCCATTCCCGAATGACGGGAACGCTGATGGTGAAGTGACCGCCACAGCCTCCATCAAAAGAGCAATGACCACACGGAAAAAGTGAATCAGGCCACGTCCACACCCATCCGCTGATGGTGCCGCCGCGAAGTACCGGTGTCTCCTGTCTGGGGACGCCACCATCACACGGACGTGAATGAGGAGATTTTCCGAATGAATAAGTCACTTCGCTTTATGGCAGTCCCCACCCTTGCCCTCGCCGCACTCGCCCTGTCCGGTTCACCTGCAATGGCCGCCGACGGCTCGTACCAGTCAACGCTGAAGCAGATCAACGGCAGCGCCGGATCAGGCACCGTAACAGTTGATGTCATGGGCAACCAGGCCCACGTCGTCCTCAAGGTGTCGGGCCTGCCCGCCACCTTCATGGATGCGCCGTACCCCCACGTCCAGCACATCCACGGCGGGGCCAAGGGCGTCTGCCCCGACCCTTCTGCGGACAAGGACGGCGACAAAGTCATCTCCACCACCGAGGGCGCACCCTCATACGGTGGCATCGTCACCACCCTTTCCACCAGCGGCGATACCAGTAAGGCAGCAGGCCTTGACCTGAAGGTCGCCGGACAGGGCGCTTCCTATACGGTGGACCGCACGTTCGAACTGAACGCCGAAACCAAGGCGGCCCTGGAATCGGGCACGGCAGTGGTTGTGGTCCACGGCCTTGACCCCGCCACCCTCAGCGCCGCAGGCCAGGCCGCCAAGAGTGACCTGGTTCCATCACTGCCGCTGGCGGCTACGTCCCCCGCCCTGTGCGGAACGCTTACGGCCGGCCAAATGAAGATGCCTGCAGGCGGCGCCAACACCGGCATCCCCTCTGAACCCGGCTCTGGCACCGACACCGGGGCCCTCGCCATCGGCGGCGGCCTGGCCCTGGTTGCCCTCGCAGGCGGAGCTTACGCCGTCCGCCGCCGCAACGCGGCAGCATAACCAAGGCTGAACGGATCAATTCTGTGACATCAAGGAATTTCGGCCGCCGTGGAGGTCCCGGGGCCTCTGCGGTGGCCGGGGTTCTGCTCGCGCTTTCCCTGGCGGGCTGTGCCGCCGGGAGCGCCACTACTTCAGACACCAGGCCTTCCCCTTCCGCCTCCGCCCCGCAAGTGGCTTCCCCCGCGGTTACATCAACGGCACCGGCGCCCCCTGTTCCACCAGAAGCCCCTGCTCCACCAGAGGCCCCGGCTGCGCCGCAGCCCCCGGCCGTTCTGAATGCGTCGCTTCCCGCTGTCCTGAGCATTCCCTCCATCGGGGTGCGAACGGACCTTCTCCACTTGGGACTGGAGGAGAACGGTTCGCTGAAAGTGCCGGATGATGTGGGCAACGGCGCACCGGCCAGCTGGTACAACGGTTCCCCCACGCCGGGAGAACGGGGCCCCTCGGTGATCCTGGGCCACGTCAACGCCCTCGGAGGGCACAAGGGCGTGTTCGCTGACCTCCGGAAGCTCAGGCCCGGTGCCGAGATCAACGTTTCGCGGGCCGATGGCAGTACTGCCGTCTTCACAGTCGACCACGGGACCCTTTACTCCAAAAACGAATTCCCCACCCTCGAGGTTTACGGCAACACTGCCGGTGCAGAGCTTCGGCTCATCACCTGCGACGGCTACGACCCCGCAACGGGGCTCTTCGATGACAACTACGTGATCTACGCCAAGCTCAAAGCCTGACAACAGCCGCGCACCCCACTCCCAGGGGCCGGCAGAATTGGATGCGCCATGAAACAGCACAAGTCCCTGCTGGCCTCCGTGGCCCTATGCACCCTGCTGCTTTCCGGCTGTGCAACAGCGGCGGGATCCGTCACCGCAGCTCCAGACAGTTCGACGGCGGCCCCGCCGGCAACGTCACCGGCGGTGGGCCACGACGGCGGCGGCCACCACGCCCAGGAATCGGCATCCCCTGGTCCGCCGGCGGGCGGGCCGAGCGCTGCTGCCCTGATGGTTTGCGGCGACCAGCCGAAGGAGAGGCTGCGGTCCATCCTGGACCTGGCTTCGAACCCGCACACCGTGGACAGCTGGGCGGACAGCACCTTCACCTGCACCTACCATCTGGCCGAGGGATCGCTGGTCATTTCTGTCCAGGAAACGGCGGACAAGGCGGCGGCACTCAAGTACTTCACCGCAATGCAGGCCCTCGCAAAAGGCGCAACACCAATCGACGGCCTGGCAAATCTTGGTTTTCCGGCATACGAAACGGCCGACGGATCCGCCGTCTTCCAGAAGGACAGCTTCGTGCTGCACGTAGACGCGTCAGGTCTTCCCCCCGCCTTGGGGCCGGACAGCATCACCCGCAACGCCCTGGCCTACCAGCTTTCGACGACGATCCTGGCCTGCTGGGTGGAACACCACTAACCGACGGCTTTACGGCACAAAAATCTTTCCTAATCCATTTGAGTTAGGTTAGGTTACCCTTCTATGGTTCTCCGGTGACTACAGAGACAAAGCTCGCCGGGGTTCCGTTCGCCGCGGACCTGGCCCGCTTCGGCGACCGCCCAGCCGTCAGCGCCCACGGCCGGTCGCTGAGCTACCGGGAACTGGCCCGGCAGGTGGAGGACATGGTCCGCGCGTTCGGGCCGGCCCGGCGCCTCATTGCGCTGGAAGCCGGGAACACCCTGCCGGCCCTGGTGTCCTACCTGGCGGCCCTGTCCTCCGGCACTCCGTTACTGATCCTGCCCGCGGGGGACTCTGCCGCGGCCGCACTGGTGGCGGCCTACGACCCCGACGTTGTTGTCAGCGCGTCGAACGGCGAAGCGGTCCTGGATGTCCGGCGGCAGCAGACCCGGCACGACCTGCACCCGGAACTCGCGCTGCTGCTGAGCACGTCCGGGTCCACCGGCTCCCCCAAACTCGTCCGGCTTTCCGCCGACGGCATCCAGGCCAACGCCGCCGCGATCGCGGAGTACCTGCAGCTGCGCCCCAGCGACACAGCGGCCACCACCCTGCCCCTCTCCTACTGCTACGGCATGAGCGTGGTGAACAGCCACCTCCTGGCGGGTGCATCCCTGGCGCTGACCGACCTCTCGGTGGTGGACCCCTGCTTCTGGGACCTGGTCCGCACGGAACAGGTGACATCCTTCGCGGCAGTGCCGTACACCTTCGACCTGCTGGACCGGGTGGGCTTCAAGGACATGGATGTGCCAAGCCTGCGGTACATCACCCAGGCCGGCGGACGGCTGGCCCCCGACCGCGTGCGCGCCTATGCCGAACAGGGCCGGCGGCAAGGATGGGACCTGTTCGTCATGTACGGGCAGACCGAGGCCACCGCCCGCATGGCCTACCTGCCGCCGGACCAGGCCATGGAGCAACCACAGGCCATCGGCGTCCCGATCCCGGGCGGGTCCTTCCGGCTTGAGCCCGTCCCCGGCCTGGGCGCGTCCGAGCTGGTGTACTCCGGCCCCAACGTGATGCTGGGGTACGCCGAACAGCCGGCGGACCTCAGCCTGGGCCGGGTGGTCACCGACCTCCGCACCGGCGACCTGGCCCGCCGCGGCCCGGACGGGCTCTACGAGATTGTGGGCCGGCGCAGCCGGTTCGTGAAGATCGTGGGGCTCCGCGTGGATCTGGGCCAGGTGGAGCGGATGCTGGCGGACCTCGGGGTGACGGCTGCGGCCGCAGGCTCCGACGACGCCGTGGTGGCCGCCATCGAAGGCGACCACGACGTGGCGCTGCTCGCCAAAACCCTGGCGCAGGACCTGGGCCTGCCGCGCGCCGCCGTCGACCTTTACCCGGTGGAAGCCATTCCGCGCCTGGGCAACGGAAAGCCGGACTATCCTGCCGTCGCCGCGCTCGCCCGTGGAGGAGAAGCGGACGACGGCGGCCCGGCCGGGGTTGTGGACGCGGGCTCGGATGACGTGCGGCGCATCTTCGCCGAGGTGCTGGAGGTGGAGGACGTCGCCGGGACCGATTCGTTCGTGTCCCTGGGCGGCGATTCACTGTCCTATGTGGTGGCGTCCGTCCGGCTGGAGCGGGCCCTGGGCTACCTTCCCGGGGGCTGGCACCTGATGCCGGTCTGCGAACTGTCGCCATCGCCGCACGTGGTGCCCGCCGCCGTCGCGCCTCCCGGCAGTGCCGGGCCTTCCGGCAGTGCTGGGCCTTCCGGCACTGCTTCCGGCACCTGGGTGCGCAGTGCCCGGCGGAGGCTGCTCGCGCCGATGGAGACCGGGATAGTGCTGCGCGCCGTCGCCATCATCGCGATCGTCTCCACGCATATTGGGTTCTTCCACTGGCAAGGCACGGCCCACGTGCTCATGGCGGTGGCCGGCTACAACTTCGCCCGCTTCCAGCTGTCGGGGGAGCGTACGGAACGGTTCCGGCGGCACCTGCGCAGCGTCGCGCGGATCGTGGTGCCGAGCGTTGCCGTGATCGCGCTGGCCTTCGCCGTGACGGACAAGTACGCCCTGCACAACGTTTTCCTGTTGAACTCACTGGTGGGGCCGGCGGGGTGGAGCGACTACTCGCGGTTCTGGTTCGTAGAGGTCCTGGTCCACATCCTGGTGGGCCTGGCCCTGTTGCTGGCGGTGCCGGCCGTTGACCGGGCGGCGCGCCGCTGGCCGTGGGCGTTTGGGGTGGCCCTGGTCCTGGTGGATCTGCCCCTGCTTTTTGGCCTGGTGGAGAGCCGGTACCCGGGGCAGGGGCCGGTCCTGTGGCTGTTCGGGCTGGGTTGGGCGGCCGCCGCGTCCCGCACCCTGTGGCAGCGTTCAGCCGTTACGGTTCTGGCCGTCCTGGCGGCTCCGGCCTCCTTCGACAACCCGTACCGCAGCGCCACCATCCTGGCCGGCTGCCTCATCCTGCTCTGGCTGCCCACGCTGCGGGTGCCCCGGGGACTCCACCGGATCATGGCGCTGCTGGCGAGCGCTTCGCTCTACATCTACGTCACCCACTGGCTGGTGTATCCCCTGTTTGATTCCGTTGACCTCTTCGAGCGCGCGGACAAGGGTTTGGCCGTGCTGGCGTCCCTGGCCTGCGGCGTCCTCTACTGGGCAGGGGCCACCCGGGCCATGGGTGCGGCGGAACGGTGGATCAAGCGGCGGCGGTCCCTCTCCCGCGCCTCGGTTGAGCCGGCCGCTATGTAGCGGGTTGGGCGCAGACCGGTTTTCGACGCGCAGATTCCCTTGCGCAGACCGTATGTTGGGTGCGCCGGGGAGCATGCGAGTCGAAAATGGGCGGCCGCGTCACCGGGGCTTTTCCACATAGCGGCGCTCTCCACTCCTGCAGCGAAGGTGTGCCGGGCAATGTGGTTGCATGACCGATCTTCCACCGTTGCTGTTGTCGCGCGACCGCAACCTGCACGGGTTGAGTGCCAACGATCTCGCCAAACGCGTGCGGTCCGGCGCTTTGGTCCGGGTGCGGCACGGCATCTACATCGACGGCCCAGCGTGGCGGGCCATGAAGCCGTGGGAACAGTACCGGGTCCGCATCCAGGCGGCCGCGGAAGCATTCGAGAAGCCCACAGTTTTCGCCCGCCATTCCGCGGCAAGCGTGTGGGAAATCCCCACCATCGGCTTTCATCACCCGGTCCAGGCACTCACATTGAAGAACGACGGCGGCCGGTCCCGTGCCGGAGTCAGCCGGCATTTTGCGGCGCGGGCGGATTTGAAGGTGGTCCGGTTGGAGGGCCTCCTGGTCACCGACCGCATCCGGACCGTCCTGGACCTGGCGGCCTTCAGCCCCTTCGCCGAGGCCGTTGCGCCTCTGGACCATGTGCTCCGGCCGGATCCGCGCCGGCAGCTGCCTGCCATCACCAAGGCTGAGCTGGAGAGCGGGATGGGATCGATTTACTCCGCCGCTGCCACGCGGAGAATCCGGGCGGCCATCGAGTTTGCCGATCCCGCTTCAGGCTCGGCCGGGGAGTCCTGGAGCCGGGCGCTGATCCATGTGGCCGGCTTCGAATCCGCAGTCCTCCAACAGCGGTTTTCCGACGCGGACGGGCTGGTTGGTTACTCGGATTTCTACTGGAAGGAGTCCAGGGTTGTTGGCGAATTCGACGGCGAGGAAAAGTACCTCAAGTCCGAGTTCCTCAAGGGCCTGACCGCATCCCAGGCTGTTGTGGCTGAAAAGCAGCGCGAAAACCGGATCCGCGCCCTGGGCTGCAACGTGGTGCGCTGGGACTGGGCCGACCTCACGGTGCCCGGGACGCTGGAACGGAAGCTGGCGGCGGCAGGTGTGGGCCGCCGTCGTACTCGCTCTGCCGTTGTCGACGCGCAAAACCGCCTCTGACGCGCATATCCCTTCCCGCGCCCCGTATACGAGCGTCGCAAGGGAGCATGCGTGGCGACGGCAAATATGCGCGTCGAAAACGGCGGCCGTGCACCGAAGCGGGGCCAGGAGCGGACGGTGCATCAGCGGGTGATTTTTCCTTGTTGACGGCCACGCGACGGGGCTATGTTGGAGCTACGCCCGGGCCCGGCTGGGACGGCCATCGCTGACAGGCCTCGCAGAGGTATGTCATGAGTTATGTCCCCGTCAGCAGACGCACCATCAGGCTGCACCGTGAATCTGAGCGGTCCACGCGGCGCCTTGTTGCTGCCCTGTCCGGTGTTGCCATCGCGGCGTGGCTATTGTCCGTGTTGCTGTCAGCCGCGGTCAGCGTTGACGGCTTCGTCCACGACGTCGATCTGGTGGTGCATGACCTTTTCCTCGTTGTGGCTTTCGGCGCCATCATCCTGGTCGACTGGCATGGATTCCTGTGGCTGATCGGCCGGCGGACACTCGGTGAAATCATTCGACTCGATGGGGCAGCAACACCGTTAATCTGGGGTGGTCTGGCGGGCATGCTTGCCACCGGGGTGTTCCTGAGTCCGCACCTGGACAGCCCGATGACAGAGGTCAAGCTCGCGGCGGTCCTGGTGCTCAGCCTGAACGGAATCATGCTGATCCCCCTGATGCGGCGGCTCGCGCGGCTCCCTGCCAGGACTGCGTTCAAGGATCTATCCACTGGCCAGCGCGTCCACCTGATGTCATGCCTGGTGGTCTCGCAGCTCTGCTGGTGGACGGCGATCATCATTGGGTTCATCAACGCGCAGTCCTGACGCGCAAAGCCGCTGACGACGCGCACATTCCCTGGCGCGGCCAAAATATGGGGTGCGCTTACGAATATGCGCGTCGAGGACGGATATGGGGTTCACAACCGAATATGCGCGTCCAGAACGAGTTTGCGCAGCGCAGGCTGGCTCAGGTGGCCTTCTCCTGGGCCGGAACCCCGGCCGCCGCCTGCGTAGCCGCCCAGCTGGCGAGGACCTTCAGCGCGTCCTCGGACGGGCTGCCTGGCTCGGCGGTGTAGATGTTGATCCGCAGCCCGGGATCCGCGGGGAGCTCCATCGCCTCGTAGGCCAGGTCCAGATCCCCCACGATCGAGTGGTGGAGTCGTTTGCGGCCGGTGCGGTGGTACTTCACGTCGTGCCGGGCCCAGCGGACGCGGAACTCCCCGCTGCGCGTTGAGAGCTCCCCGATCAGGTCGGACAGGTCCTTGTCGTACGGGTTCTTCCCGGCCGTGGACCGCAGCACGGCCACGATGTCGTCAGCGGCGCGCTCCCAGTCGGCGAAGAACTCCCGCGCTTTCGGGCTCAGGAAGGTGAACCGTGCGCTGTTGGGTGGGGTGCCGCCGTCGGTCATCATCTCCAGGTACAGGGCCCGGCCCAGCTCATTGGACGCCAGCACATCGCCGCGGTCGTTGCGGACCCAGGCCGGCGCCGCCGTAATCGCATCGATCACCCGCTGCACGCTGGGCCGCACCGTCTGCGGGCTCCGCTTGCGCCGTGCCCGCGGAGCAGCCGTGGACGCGCGGGCCAGGTCGAAAAGGTGGGCGGTCTCGGCGTCGTCCAACTGCAGGGCGCGGGCCAGGGACTCCAGGACACTGTCCGACGCTCCGGACAGATTTCCCCGCTCCAGCCGGATGTAGTAATCGATGCTCATCCCGGCGAGCATGGCCACCTCCTCCCGGCGCAGGCCCTTAACCCGCCGGTTGCCGCCGTACGCGGGCAGCCCGGCGTCGTCCGGTGTGATCCTGGCGCGGCGGGAGGTCAGGAACTTCCGCACGTCATCGCTGTTCGTCATGGCACCCACGCTACGCCGGGCAAATATCCCAAGGGAGGGACTGCCAGCCCCTCCCACAAACCCGTCCACCCCAATACCGTGAAAGGCATGGTTATGGAACTCACGCTCAACAACAAAATCACAATGCCGGCGCTCGGCCTGGGCGTCTTCCAGAGTCCCCCGGAAGAGACGACGTCGGCGGTCCAGACCGCGCTCGAGGTGGGCTACCGGCACATCGACACCGCCGCCGCCTACGGCAACGAGCGGGAGGTTGGCGAGGGCATCCGCCGTTCAGCCCTGGACCGGGCCGAGGTGTTCATCGAGACCAAGGTCTGGGTGAGCGACTACGGCTACGACCGGGCCCTGCACGCCTGGGACAAGGCCGCCGGCAAGCTGGGCGTGGAGCAGCTGGACCTGTTCATCCTGCACCAGCCCGCCCCGGACCGGTTCGAGAAGACCATCGCCGCGTACAAGGCGCTGGAGACCCTGCTCAAGGACGGGCGGGTGCGGGCCATCGGCGTCAGCAACTTCATGCCTCACCACCTGGCGCAGCTGCTCGAGGAAACCGACGTGGTCCCGGCCGTCAACCAGATCGAACTGCACCCCTACTTCGCCCAGCGGAACGTCCAGGCGGCGGACGCCGAGCACGGCATCCTCACCCAGGCGTGGTCGCCCATCGGCGGCATCACGTTCTACCCGGGCTGGGGCGAGAACCGGAAAAACGTCATGCGGGACCCGGCGATCGCCGCCGTCGCGCAGGCCCACGGCAAGACCCCCGCACAGGTGATGCTCCGCTGGCACCTGCAGCAGGGCCGCTCCGCCATCCCCAAGTCCACCAACCCGGCCCGCATCGCCGAGAACTTCGACGTGTTCGGCTTCGAGCTTTCCGCGGCCGAGCTCGCCGCCATCGACGCCCTGGACACCGGCGTCCGCAGCGGCCCCGACCCGGACGTGGCCCGCCCCGAGCGGTTCGCCATGGTCATCCCCGAAGCCTAGAAGCCCAAGAAGAGAAGGAACCAGCATGGAATACCGCCCGCTTGGCCGCACCGGTGTGCAGGCCAGCCCCCTCTGCCTCGGTGCCATGATGTTCGGCCCGTGGGGCAACAACGACCGCGCCGACGCCACCCGCATCATCCACCACGCCCTGGACGCGGGCATCAACTTCGTCGACACCGCGGACGTCTATTCCGCCGGGGCCTCCGAGGAGATTGTCGGGGAGGCGCTCGCGGGAAAGCGCGATGACGTCTTCCTGGCCACCAAGTTCTTTATGCCCATGGATGAGGACCGCCCCAACCGCCGGGGCGGCTCCCGCCGCTGGATCATGCGCGCGGTAGAGGACTCGCTGCGCCGGCTGAACACCGACTACATCGACCTGTACCAGGTGCACCGGCCCAGCCCGGACACCGATGTGGAGGAAACCCTGGGCGCCCTCACCGACCTGGTCCGCCAGGGCAAGGTGCGCTACATCGGCTCCTCGTCCTACTCCGGCTCCCAGATCGTGGAGGCGCAGTGGGCGTCCCGCGAACGGAACCTGGAGCGGTTCGTCACCGAGCAGCCGCCGTACTCCATCCTGACGCGCGGCATCGAGGAGGATGTGCTGCCCACCGTGCAGCGGCACGGGATGGGCACCCTCACCTACAGCCCGCTGGCCGGCGGCTGGCTTTCCGGCCGGTGGCGGAAGGACTCGGCATCCAGGCCCACTTCCAGTGCCCGCCCCAGCGCCCGGTTCGACATGACCCAGCTCGCCAACCAGCGCAAGCTGGACATCGTGGAGGAGCTCGCCCAGGTGGCCGAATGGGCCGGCGTCACCATGATCGAGCTGGCCATCGCGTTCGTGATCAACCACCCCGGCGTTACCTCCGCCATCGTGGGTCCGCGCACCATGGAGCAGCTGGAGTCCTACCTCCCCGCGGCGGACACCAAGCTGGCGCCCGAAGTGCTGGACCGCATCGACCAGCTGGTGGCGCCCGGCGTCACGGTCAACCCGGACGACAACAGCTACGGCGCCCATGAACTGACGGCACAGGCACGACGGCGGCACCGGGCTTAACTGCCGGCGCCCGCCTCACTCTCCAACCCCCTAAGAAAGGAAAAACCATGGCAACGTGGCTCATCACAGGCTGCTCCACCGGACTTGGCCGGGCACTGGCGGAAGCCGTGCTCGCGTCCGGGCACAACGCCGTCGTCACCGCCCGCAAGGTGGAAACGCTGCAGGAGGTCACCGCCGGCTTCCCCGACACCGCGCTGGCACTCCCGCTGGACGTCACGGACAAGGCGCAGATCAGCGCGGCGGTCAAGGCGGCGGAGGAAAAGTTCGGCAGCATCGACGTGCTGGTCAACAACGCCGGCTACGGCTACCGGGCCGCCGTGGAGGAAGCGGACGACGGCGACATCCGCCGCCTGTTCGACACCAACTTCTTCGGGGCCGTGGACATGATCAAGGCAGTCCTCCCGGGCATGCGTGCCAACAAGGCCGGGTCCATCCTGAACATCTCATCCATCGGCGCCCGGATCACCCCCGCCGGCTCCGGCTACTACGCGGCCACCAAGGCCGCGCTGGAGGCCATGTCCGGGTCGCTGCGCAACGAGCTGAAACCGCTGGGCATCAACGTCACCGCCATCGAACCCGGCGGCTTCCGGACGGACTTTGCGGGCCGCTCGCTGACCCAGTCCTCGACGGCGATCGACGACTACGCGGACACGGCCGGCAAGCGCCGCAAGGAACACGACACCGCCCACGGCAACCAGCCCGGCGACCCGGACAAGGCCGCCCGGGCCATCATCGCCGTCGTCGAATCCGCCAACCCGCCGGGCCTCCTGGTCCTGGGCACCGACGCCTTCGGCGCGTTCGGCAAGGTGGCGGAAGCCCAGCGCGCCGAGCTGGAGCAGTGGCAGGAGCTGAGCACGAGCACCGACATCACGGACTGAGCCGGTCAGCTACCGGCCGGGCTGGCTTCAGCGACGCGCAACTTCATCTTCGCGGCTCATATTCCCCCACGCAGACCAAATCAGGGCAGCGAATGGGAATTTGCGCGTCGGAAATGAAGAGGCGCGTCGCAGCAAAACGGCGCAGGCCCGGTGCGAGGGTGAGTTCGCGCTACCTACCTGGGGGCAGGGACGGCAGCGTGGTCAGGCTGAGCTGCGCGCGGTGGTGACGGTAGTGCTTGGGCGCCCACTCCAGGACGTCCCGGCGGCTCATCCACGGCATGAAATAGGGGTCCCACGCGGTGGGCATCGTCATGCCGCGACCCAGCGCATCCTGGTTGGCGTGGCCGTACCAGTTCACGATCACCGCCGTAGTCCGGTCCATCATCCGGAGCATGCCGGCTGGCTTCAGGACCCGGCCCCCGGCGGCGCTCCCGGCCCAGTTCACCCAGTTGTACGGGCGGGCGCACGAATCCAGGAGGCGGCTCCAGGTCCGGGAGGCCGGGGGCGGCAGGTGCGAGAACAGCCCCAGGAGCGGTATGCCCGCCAGCGTGATGTTCTGGCCGAGGACCATGTGGAAGAGCAGTTGCCGGTTGGTCCACCGCGTTCCGATGGACGGGAGGTCCAGCTCGTCATCGCTGGAGCCCAGGACGATGTTCCGGAAGTCGGCCGCGATCCACAGCAGGTCCGCTTTCACTGGATCACTGTCCCGTTCCGTCATCGGGGCCTCCCGTCCTTGGACATCAGCCGGTGTTCACATCATAGGCTGGCAGGTTCGGCGGTGCGTCCGTGCTGCAGGCCCGTGGCGAAGCCGATGGTCACGGGCACCGGCGCGGACGTTCCGCAGCAGGAGTCCCCGGCGGTGTCGGCGGCGTCACCGGCCTCGGTAGGGAGGCTGGTGGAGCACACCCCGGTCTCCGGCAGTTCGAGTTCCACGGTGTCCGCGGCTTCGGTATCGCCTGCCAGGGCTGCGGCGATGGAGCGGACCTGTTCGTAGCCCGTGGCCATGAGGAAGGTGGGCGCCCGGCCGTAGGACTTCATGCCGGCCAGGTAGAAGTCCTTTTCCGGCTGTTCCAGGATCCTGGCGCCATGGGCCGGAACCGTGCCGCAGCTGTGGAAGTCGGGATCGATCAGCGGGCCCAGGGCCTTGGGGGCATCGACGGCCGGATCCAGGTCCAGCCGCAGCTCGGACAGGATGGACAGGTCCGGCCGGAACCCTGTGGCCGGGATGACCCTGTCCACGGTGAGGCTGCGGCCATCCGTTGCGTGCACGGTGACCTTGCCGTCACGGGTTTTGAGGCGGCCGGTGTGGAAGTTTGTGAGGAGCTGGACGGCACCGGTGTCGACGGCGGTGTGCAGCCGGGCGCCCAGCTGGCCGCGGGCGGGCAGCTGGTCGGCGTCCCCGCCGCCGTAGGCACGGGCAGGCGTGGCGGCCCGGATGGCCCAGAGGACTTCCGTTCCCGGGTTGGCGCGGGCCACGCGGGCCAGGTCCAGGACCATGTTGGCGGCGGAGTGGCCGGAGCCGATGACAAGGGTGCGGCGGCCGGCGAATCCGCCGCCGGTCACGTCCGGCAGGGGCCCGGTGACCAGCCCGGCGGCCCGGGCTTCCGCCTCACCCGGGGCGGGCAGGCCGGAAGCTCCCAGGGGCGCCGGCGTGGTCCAGGTTCCGGAGGTGTCAATCACGGCGCGGGCCAGGAGCTCCGACGTTTCCCCGCTGCCGTCCTGGATGCGCAGGAGGAACGGGGCGGCGTCGCGGCCCTGGCTGCGGCCCTTGTCCATGCCCTGCCGGCTGACAGCAACTACCTTCGCCCCGGTCCGGATCCGGTCCTTGAGTTCCGGTGTGGCGGCCAGCGGTTCCAGGTAGTCGGAGACGATCTGGGAGCCGTACGGCAGCGCGGTGGGGCGGGGCGCTGCCCAGCCGGCCCGTTCCAGCAGGCGCACGGCGGCGGCATCCAGGTTGTACTTCCACGTGGAGAAGACGCGCACATGGCCCCACTCACGGATGGCGGCACCCACCGTGGGCCCGGCCTCGAGCACGATGGGTTCCAGTCCGCGTTCCAGCAGGTGCGCGGCCGCGGCCAGGCCGACGGGCCCGGCGCCGATGACGGCCAGGGGGAGGGATGGTGAGCTTGCCTTGTGGCTCATGAGAGCACCTTTCGGTCGGCCGCCGGGGCGGCGGAAACAGCAGCAAAGGAGGGGTAGAGGAAGCGGACCAGGAGGAACCCGGCGGCGCCGCCCAGCAGCTGCGCCAGGATGAAGGCAGGGGCCGACGGCGGCGCGATGCCGGCAAAGGTGTCCGTGACGGTGCGCGCCATGGTCACCGCAGGGTTGGCGAAGCTGGTGGAGCTGGTGAACCAATAGGCGGCCGTGATGTAGCCGCCGACGGCGAACGCCACGCGGTCAGCACGGCCCGACCGGACGGTGCCGAAGATGACCAGCAGCAGGCCCACCGTGGCAATGACTTCCCCAAGCCAGAGCGGGACGCCGGTGCGCTGGTGCGTGGACCAGCTGACGGCGTCCAGCCCGAACATCAGGTTGGCGGCCACCGTGCCGGCCAGGCCGCCCAGGATCTGCCCCGCAACCAGGCCGGCCGCCGTGGTGGTGTCGATCATCCCCAGCGCCCGCTCCACCAGGGTCACCACCGGATTGAACGACGCCGACACCGGCTGCAGTGCCATGATCAGCGCCACCAGCGCGGCACCCGTGGCGAGGCTGTTCTGCAAAAGCTGCAGGCCGACTTCGTCCGGTGACAGCCTGGATGCCATCACGCCCGAGCCGACCACGGCCATCACCAGGAACGCGGTGCCGAGAAACTCTGCCGTGGCACGCCGGGCCAGACCGGTCATGCGGCCTGCCCGCCGATCAGGGCGGCCAGGTTCTGCAGGGCCTCGGTGCGGGCCCGGTAGTAAACCCACACGCCGCGCTTTTCCCGCTCCAGCAGACCCACCTCATGCAGGATCTTCAGGTGGTGGCTGATGGTGGGCTGGGACAGCTCGAAGGCATCGTTGAGGTCGCAGACGCAGGCTTCGCCGCCCTCATGCGAGGCGACCATGGACATCAGCCGCAGCCGGACCGGATCCGCCAGGGCCTTCAGCAAGGGGGCGATCCCTTCAGCTTCCGGCAGGGACAAGGGCTCCCGGGCCAGCGGCGCGCAGCACGCCACCGCCTGGACCGGGGTCAACTCCAAAGACATAGACACACGTAAATATTTACACTCATCTATGTCTTTGGCAACCCCAACATTCCGCTGTACGAAAGAGCCCCTTGCACCCTTCTGCGCACGGGCAAATAGGATGGCACCTGGAGCTAACCGCCGCACACGAAGGGCGCACCATGATCGAGATCCTCACCCCGGCTGAGGTGGCCCGCGCCCGGGAGACCGGCGCCCTGGTGGCTGACATCCTGCAGGCGATGAAAAGCCGCGCAACCGTCGGCACCAACCTCCTGGACATCGACCAGTGGACCAAGGAGATGATCACCGACGCGGGGGCGGAATCCTGCTACGTGGACTACGCGCCGTCCTTCGGCCGGGGTCCCTTCGGCCACTACATCTGCACGGGCGTCAACGATGCCGTGCTGCACGGGCTGCCCCACAACTACGCACTGGCCGACGGCGATTTGCTGACCCTGGACCTCGCCGTCGTCAAGAACGGGATGGCCGCGGACGCCGCCATCAGCTTCATCGTGGGCGAATCACGGCCGGCGGAGAGCGTGGCGATGATCGAGGCGACGGAACGCGCCCTGGCAGCCGGGATCGCCGCCGCAGGGCCGGCAGCCAAGATCGGGGACATCTCGTACGCCATCGGCCGCGTCCTCATTGATGCGGGGTATCCGGTCAACACGCAGTTCGGCGGCCATGGCATCGGTTCCACCATGCACCAGGACCCGCACGTGCCCAACACCGGGCGGCCCGGCCGCGGCTTCAAGCTGCGGCCCGGGCTTCTGCTCGCGCTGGAGCCCTGGATCATGGCGGACACGGACCAGCTGGTGACGGACGACGACGGGTGGACGCTAAGGAGCGCCACCGGCTGCAGGACGGCCCACACCGAGCACACCATCGCCATCACGGAGGACGGCGCCGAGATCCTGACGCTGCCTTCGCGGTAGCGACTATTCGGTCCCGCGACGGTGTGCCCGCTCAGGGCATCCCTGCCCGCTGGTCGGTCAGCTCTTCACGAACTGAGCAGGTTTGATCGCGCTGACCATGGCGGGGTAGTAGCCCTGGTTGTATCCGTCGGCGGTGGGGTGGAAGTTGAATTGCGTATACGGGCCGAGGTTGAACCAGGAGTCGGAGGAACCGATTTCGTGGCCGTTGAATTTGGGGGCGACGTCCACGAATTGCGCGCCGGCGCTTCGTGCCTTACCTGCGAAAACTGCGTTGAGCTGGTCCGTGCCTTTGTCGAACACCGCTGCGGCCGCTGCTGACATGACACCGCCGCCGGCGATGACCGTGGTGGATTCCCCTGCCGTCGCAAACAGGCGGGGGTAGCCGAGCCAGGCGATCTTGGCATTTGGCGCGTACCCGCGGATTTTTACGAGCGTTCCGGCCACGTCGACGCTGTTTGCAAGCTGGAGTCCATAGGCTGTGGCCGCCTGGCACCCCGTAGCCTGCGGCGACGTGTCTGCAGCACACGCTCCGATGATCTGGCCGAAGTTGACGTCATTGCCGCCGGCGGTGAGGGTCACCAGTCCTGTGGTGCTGTTGAGCGCACCATCAAGGGACGCCTCAGCCGCCTGCTGGGCGATGGTGGGAATACCCCCGGTTGGAACTCCGGCCGTGGAGTTTGGATCTCCCACAAGTGCGCCCGCACACGCATAGTCGCCGGTGAGGACCACCGATTGCAGCTGGTCGAAGAGCGTCACGTCGTCAGGGCCGCCGTGCAGGCAGGTGGGGCCGCCGTACTCTGGGCTGAGGTACCCCGGATTGGGGGCCGCAGTTGGCGCCAACGACCCCCAGCCGCTTGAGTAGGAATCCCCGAGATTGACGTAATTGACGGGGACCTGTGCGGCGAAGGCCGGCGTGGATGCCCCTGAGAGGATAAGGGCAGTGGCGGCGACGGAAGCGGCCGCACTGCGGCGGCAGGCTGCGGGGAACTGCATGAGGGGCTCCAGACTGCTCTCGAGTAAACGTATCCCATGACGCTAGGGCCTGGGTCCGACGCCCAAACAGGGCCTTTGGACTCTGGCAAAGCAGGAGCTACTCCGTCCCGGCCACCGCGCTGCGGCGTTCCAGGAGCAGGGTGTCCTGCCAGTGCCCGGCCTTGGGGCCGTGGCTGATCCGCGCGATCCGTTCCCTGGTTCCCACCACCCGGAAGCCGAGCTTCCGGTGCAGCGCCAGGCTGGCCGTGTTCTCCGGGAAGATGCTGGACTGGATGGTCCAGATTCCTGCCGCCTCCGTGGAATCGATCAGTGCACCGAGGAGCAGCCTGCCCACGCCCCGGCCGTGCGTTTCCGGCGCCACGTAAATGGAGTGCTCCACGACCCCCCGGTAGACCTCCCGGGACGAAACGGACGTCACGGCGGCCCAGCCCAGAACCCGGCCCGCGTCCTCGGCGATCAGCCGGTGCCCGGGCAACCGGCCGCCGTCGAACGCCTCCCAGGTGGGCGGCTCGCTCTCGAACGTCGCCTCCCCCGTGGCGATGCCGGCGGCGTAGATCGCGTGGACGGCGTCCCAGTCCTCGGGGCACATGGGGCGGATGGTGACGGGGCTGTGCATGGGTTCCATTATGGCGGCCGACCACGGCGCTGGTGCCCCAGCCACCTCCCCGGCGGGACAGGCTGTAAATATTCCGTCAATAAAACGGCCCTGCCGCCCCGGCCGCGCGTGCACCGTCCTTTGATGGAGGCAGGTCAGCACATGCACGCGACGGCGAGGAGCGGAGATGCGGTGGGATGAGGCGCCCGATGACCGTGGCAGGGTCAGGTTTGCCGCGGCAGCCGAGGCCGTGGAGGGCTACGGCGGGCGCGCACTGAACGGACGCGCCCTCCACCCGGCCGGCGGCTACCTTTTCCCCGACCAGGACGGCGAGGGGTGGTGGGTCATTTTCCAGCCGTGGCCCTCGACGGGCGGGCAGGGGCACAGAGTGCCCGGCGACATCCTGGCCTGCAACGATTCCTACGGCGATATGGTGCATGTGATAGTGCTGGCGGCGGGCGTGCGGGAGGACGACGCCGAGGCCGCCTTCCGCGCGAACGTCCCGGTCAGCCTGGCGGACGCCGCGCGGGTGGCGGCAACAGTGCCGCACGTGGCCGCCCCTGCGCACAGGGACGGGACGACGACGTATCCCCCGGTCAGCCGACGTGGACCCACGGGCGCTGGGTGACGTCCGGGACGGCCTCGCGCAGCACCTCCCTGGTCACCGGCGCGATTTCGCCCTCGCCCAGGAACAGGAACCGCACCAGGTTGGTGATGGGATTTCCCTCAGTCCAGCGGAAGTAGATGTGCGGCATGAGCCCCGTGACGTCCCTGATATGCAGCAGTACCGAGGCGATGGTATTGGGAACAACCGGCCCGTGGACTTCCAGGATGTGGTACCCGTGGCGGTTCACGCCACGGACGTACAGTTCCGTTTCGAAGTCGGAGGAGTCATCCACGATCACTTCCAGGAACAGGGCATCGCCTGCCAGCGGGAGGTGGCTGACCTCGATGGCCGACTCAAGCTTGTCCCGGTATGCCTCCGCAGACATCCGCAGCGGCTCGTGCGCGATGATCGCGATGGGGCCGTCCAAGGTGCTGGACATGAACTCCAGGGCCTGCTGGTCCAGGTGCACCCGGGTTGCATGCAGCTCAAAGGACCGGCGGACCCTGGACAGCAGGGAGATGACGATGATGCCCAGGATGAAGATCGCCGCGATCCGGATGCCTTCGGGCCGCTCGAAGATGTTGGCCACCGTGGTGTACGCGAACACCACGGAGATGGCACCGAAGCCGAAGGTGAGGTTGCGTTGCCCGCGCCGGCGCGCCGACAACGTGACGGCCACCGCGGCGGAGGTCATCAGCACCAGGACGCCGGTGGCGTAGGCACCGCCCTGGGCGTCGACGTCGGCGTTGAAGATGAAGGTGATGAGGAACCCGACCAGGGTGAACACAAGCACCAGGGGCCTGACAGCCTTGGCCCACTCCGGGGCCATGCCGTAGCGGGGCAGGTAGCGGGGAACCAGGTTCAGCAGGCCGGCCATGGCCGAGGCACCGGCGAACCAGAGGATGCCGATGGTGCTGATGTCGTAGACGCTGCCGAAGCCCACGCCCAGGTATTCGTGCGCCAGGTAGGCCAGGGCGCGCCCGTTCGCCTGGCCGCCGGGCTGGAATTCCTGTTCCGGAATCAGGACAACGGTAATGAAGCTGGTGGTCAGCAGGAACACGCTCATGATCGCCGCAGCCGTGGTGAGCATGCGCCGGGCTCCGCGGATTCGGCCCGCCGGGTTCTCCTCCGTGTCATCCGCCGCTCCGCGGACCTGCGGCATCACGGCAACGCCGGTTTCGAAGCCGGACAGGCCCAGCGCCAGTTTGGGGAACACCAGCAGTGCGATGGCCACCGTCATCAGGGGGTTGCCGTGGGACACCCACAGATTCGTCCACCAGTCGCCCATCGCCACCGGGTGGGAGACCACCTGCATCAGGGTGGCAACCACCACCACCGCATTCAGGCCCAGGTACAGGACAACCAGGAAGACGGCGACGCCGATCGCTTCCTTGAACCCGCGCAGGAACACGGCAGCCAGCAGGGCCAGCAGGAAAAGAGTTACGGGGACGTTCTGGTTTTGGAGCCAACCGGGGGCAACAGGATTGCCGATCAGGTGTGCGGTGGCATCGGCGGCCGAGAGCGTCATGGTGATCATGAAGTCGGTGGCGGCGAACCCGAGCAGGACCAGCACCAGGAGCTTTCCTCCCCAGCGGGGCAGCAGCCGCTCCAGCATGGCAATGGAGCCCTCACCGCGGGGGCTTTCACCGGCAACCCGGCGGTAGACCGGCAGGGCGCCCAACAGTGTCACGGCCACAAGGACCAGGGTGGCCAGCGGGGAGATGACACCGGCTGCCAGCGCGGCGATGGCCGGCTGGTAGCCCAGGGTGGAGAAGTAGTCCACGCCGGTAAGGCACATGACCTGCCACCACGAGTGCTTTTTTTCGTGCTGGGTGGGAACACCGCCGGGGCCCTGGTGGGTGCCCTTGCTGTCCTGCAGCCCGAACAGCAGCCAGTCCTTCAGCGCCTCCCTTCCGTGCGGGTGGGTGGCGGAAGGATCCGCCGGGGGCCTGCTCAACGTGGTCATGTCTGCCTTTCCGCGCTGCCCGTTGCACCGCGATCATTGCGAAGCTAGCACCGGCGAAATTGGCGGAAGCGCCAGAAAGGGAATTCTTGATGTTTCCTTTACGCGTGATGTTCGACGGCGGCCGGAGCGGTCCGGCGGCAGGTCACGGCTCGAAGCGGTAGCCCATGCCGGCCTCGGTAAGCAGGTGGCGGGGGCGGGCGGGATCCGCCTCCAGTTTGCGCCGCAGTTGGCCCATGTAGACGCGCAGGTAGTGGGTCTCGTTGTCATAGCCGGGACCCCAGACCCTGGCGAGCATCTGCTGTTGCGTTATCAGCCGGCCGGGATTCCGCACCAGCATTTCCAGGATGGCCCACTCGCGGGGGGTGAGCCGGACCGGGTCCCCCGCCCGGGTCACCTTCCGGTTGGCCAGGTCCACCTGGAAATCACCCACATCGATGGCGGCCCCGCCGTCCGCCACGTCCAGCGTGCCGCTCCGGCGGCCGGCAACGCGCAGCCGGGCCAGGAGTTCGTCCAGGCCAAACGGCTTGGTGACGTAGTCGTCCGCCCCGGCGTCCAGGGCCCGGACCTTGTCCACGGACCCGTGCCGGGCGGAAAGCACGATGATGGGCATGCTGCTGGTGCGGCGGATCCTGGTGATCACGTCCACGCCGTTGATGTCCGGCAGTCCGAGGTCCAGCACCATGGCATCCGGATGGCCGCCTTCCGCGTGCTTCAGGGCGGCCACCCCGTCCAGGGCGGTCAGCACCCGGTAGCCCTCAGCCTCCAGGTTGACCTGGAGGGCACGCAGGAACTGCGGCTCGTCGTCAACGATCAATACTGTCCTCATGAGGTGCTGGTGCCTGCTTTCCGGCGAGGGGTGGAAACGTCCGGTGCGGCAACCTGGGGCAGGCGGATGACCATGGTCAGTCCCCCGCCCGGGGTCGGCTCGGCCAGCAGGTGACCGCCCATGGCCTCGGTGAAGCCTTTCGCGACGGCGAGGCCAAGCCCCATCCCGAGTCCCGCGGGGGCGTCGTCGAGGCGCTGGAAGGGCTGGAAGATCCCCTCGACGGCGGCAGCGGGCACTCCCTGCCCGTGATCGACGATGTGCAACTCGCCAAAGGGGGCGCCGCCGTCGACCACTCCCCTGGTTCCCGTCGAAACGCCGACGATGGCCACGTCGGACGCCGGCGCGTATTTAAGGGCGTTTTCCACGATGTTGGCGATGACCCGCTCCAACATCCCCAGGTCGGCATAGATCGCAGGGATGTCCGGGGGAAGCTCCACCCGGATCCGGTCCGCCGGGAGGCCGCGCAGCGCGTCCTCGATTGCATCACGCCACGTGACGGGCGCTGTCAGTGGCGCAGCCGAACCGCTGGAGATCCGGGACATGTCCAGGAGGTTGGCGATCAGGGCGTCCAGGCGCTCGGTGTAGGACTCGACGGTCTCGAGCATCTCGGCCTGCACCTCATCGGGAAGCCTGCGGCTCTGGCGCCGCAGGGCCGTTACGGCCAGTTTTATCCCCGCCAGCGGCGTGCGCAGGTCATGGCTGACCGCCCGCAGGATGGCCGTGCGGACGTTGTTGCCCTCGGCCATCTTCGCGGTGCTCTGCAGCGTCCGCTGAAGGGCATGGCGCTGGCGCAGCAACAGGAGGTGGGCGCCGTGGGCGGACAGGAGGAGCCGGTCCCCGGCGGTGAGGGTGCGTCCGGAGAGGACCAGGGCGGTCCGCTCGTCGGCGAGTTCCACGCTGTCCGTCAACCCTGCCGTGTCCGGGGAGGGAGGAGGCGCCTCCCCGGAGAACGCCTGGAGCTCCCATACTGCGTCCTTGTCCCCGGATGTGGTGAAGAGCCCGGCCGAACGGACCTGGAAGGTTTCCCGGACCTTGCCCATGAACGCTGCAACGGTGTCATCGGCCAGGAGGGCATCGTGGGCGAGGTCCGCGAGGGTGGCGGCTTCCGCGCGGGCCCGTGCGGCTTCCCGGGCGCGCCTTGCAGACAGTCCCACCACCAGTGACACGGCCACCGCGGCACTGAGGAAGACCAGCAGCGCGAAGACGTTTTGCGGGTCGCTGATATTGAGCGTTCCCACCGGGTCCGTCTGGAAGTAGTTCAGCAGCAGCGAGTCCAGGACGGCGGCGAGCACCGCAGGCCACAGGCCGCCGATGAACGCCACGGCCATCACCCCGGTCAGATGGACCAGTGCGTGGGTGGCGAGGTTGAGCTCCGGATTGCGGGACAGCGCCGCCGTTACCAGGACCGGGAGGACCACAGCCAGGACGAAGCCGATCAGCGTGCGCCTGCCGCTGAGCGCCGCGGGAGATGGCCCCGGCAGTCCAGGGCCGCCCTGGGGAAGTGAGACGATGTGCACGTCGATATCGCCCGAGCCCCGGACCACTTTGGCGCCTGCACCGATACCGAGGATCCTGCTCCGGAGCGTCCCCGGTGAGGCGCCGATGACGATCTGGGTGGCGTTGACGCTGCGGGCGAATTCCAGGAGGGACCCCGCTGCGTCCTCACCGGACACCGTATGGCAGGTGCCGCCGAGGTCGGCGACGAGGCGCCGCTGCGCGTCCAGCAGCTGCCCTCGCGTCGCGGCCGTGCTTTCGGCGCGCCGGACGTGAACCGCCAGCAGGTCCCCGCCGTTGACCCGGGACAGGATCCGGGCCGCCCTCCTGACGAGCAGCTCCCCTTCGGGGCCTCCACTGAGTCCGACGACAACCCGCTCGCGTGCCGGCCAGGTGGCGGTGATCCCCTGGCTTTTCCGGTAGCCCGCCAGCCCCTCGTCCACCCGGTCCGCCAGCCAGATCAAGGCGATTTCACGCAGGGCAATGAGATTGCCCAGCCGGAATTCGTTGGCCAGGGCAGCGTCGATCCTGTCCGTGGGCACAACCTTCCCGTCTGCAACCCTCTGGCGCAGGAGTTCGGGCGATATGTCCACCAGCTCGATGTGGTCTGCCCGCCGCACCACGGCGTCCGGGACCGGTTCCCCGTCTGGTTCGTCGGTGATTGCGGCGACGACGTCTTTCAGCGATGCCACATGCTGGACGGCAAGCGTGGTCAGCACGTCCGTCCCCGCCGCCAGAAGCTCCTCGATGTCCTGCCAGCGGCGGGTATTCCTGCTGCCCGGAGCATTGACGTGCGCATACTCGTCGACGACGGCCACCTTTGGTTTCCTTGCCAGCACAGCGTCCAGGTCAAGCTCGGGTACCTCCGCCCCGCTGCCGTCGGGCAGAAGGCGCGGCGCCACGACGTCGAGCCCTGCAAGGAGCTGCCCGGTGTCAGGCCTCCCGTGCGCGGCGGCGATGCCGACCACGACGTCCCTGCCGCCGGCCAGGATCTGTTGCGCCTCACGCAGCATGGAGTACGTGGTGCCGGCCCCCGCTGCCGCACCCAGGAAGATCCGAAGCGTTCCCCGTGCCATACCCACAGTCTTATCCCCTCCGGCCATACTGACCAACCCGCTGCCTCCGCGGGTCAGACGTGGGCGGGCGCTCGAGCAAAACCTGCCGGGTGTGAGCGGGCGTGGCAGGGGCAGCCGCGGTAGCTCAGTAAGCTGGCGGCATGCCCGCCCTTTCCGCCCTGCTGCCCACCCTGGTGGCCCTTGCCATCCTGGCGGCACTCACGGTGGGGATCCTCTGGGGCGCGCGGACGCCGTCGTACCTCTCCCCTGCCCTGGCCATCCTCCGCGGGGCAGCCCAGCTCGCTGCCATCAGCCTGGTGCTGGGCGGCGTCATCAGCAACCCGCTGTGGGTGGGGGTGGCCCTGCTGGTCATGTTCACCGTAGCGTCCGTGACGGCAACACGAAGGCTCACCTGGTCCTGGCGCCGCTTCGCCCTGGTGGCGGTGACCATGGCTGCCGGCATCCTGGTGACGGTGGCCGTCGTGTTTGGAACGGGCGCCATCGAATTCGCGCCGCGGTACCTGCTGGCCGTGGGCGGGATCGTGATCGGCAACTCGATGACCATCGCCACCCTGGCCGGACGCCGTTTCTTCGAGGCCGTCCTGGAGCAGTGGGACCAGGTGGAGGGCTGGCTGGCGCTGGGGGCGACGCCCCGGCAGGCCACCCTGCTCCAGGCGCGGCAGGCAGTGCACTCGGCCCTGATCCCGTCCACGGACCAAACCAAGACCACCGGGCTGGTCACCCTTCCCGGCGCGTTCGTGGGCGCGATCTTCGGCGGCGCCTCACCCCTGGAGGCCGGCCGGTTCCAGGTGGTGGTGCTGGCCTCGATCATGGCGGCCGGGTCCATCACCGCCGTCGCTCTGATCCGCTCGCTGGGCAACGTGAAGGTGCGGCCGGAACCGGTGTAGGCCGGGCGTCAACGGGCCGGTTGCTTCCGTCCGGGGGCACCTTACGGCCGGTTTTTCCAGGCGCGCACGAATGGTGCTTTCCCCAGGGCGGTCCGTTCAAGCCGCTCCACCAGCCGGATGTCCACGGGCATGTGCGCCGCGCCGGCAGCCATAAGGGCGGCGGTCACCGCAGCCCGGACGCCTTCCTCGGATTGCCCGGGTGCGAGTCCGGCCAGCAGCACCCGCAGCCCGGACGGTTCCTGGATGACCTGCCAGCCTGCGACGGCCGCCTGGTCCAGGACCTGGTGGAAGACATTCGGGTGCACGTTGACGGTGCCGGTCCTGCCCGGCAGTTGCAGGACGTCCTCGATGCGCCCCTCGATATCCTCCATGACGGTGAAACTGCGTCCGCAGGGGCAGCCCCTGCCGCCGAGCCTTACGGTGTCCGACATCTCGTACCTGATCAGCGGCACGGTCCGGGAGAACAGGACGGTGACCAGGAGCTTGGACCCGGTTGTCCTCGCCGGGACGGGGTTGCCGGCCTGGTCCACGGGTTCGATGATGAGGAGGTCCTCGTAAACGTGGCGGTTCCGGTAGGTGCAGGGGGATGCGATCCCCGCCGTTTCGGTGGCGGCGTAGACGTCGAAAGGGGCGCTGCCCCACGCGGATTCCAGTTCCGCTGCGGCCTGGGCGCTGAGCACCTCGGAGGCTGACATCACCCCCTGCGGCGCGATGTGCAGCCGCCCTGCCAGCTGTTCCGCGGCCAGGGGTTTGAGCGCTGAGGCGTAACCGACGAGGACCCGGGGCTGGAACCGGTTGAGGGCGGCGACGTTCTCCTCCATGGGTGCGGTGACGTCCAGGCGAAGGGTGGGGACCACTCCGGAGCGCACCGATGCGCCGACGACGGCTGACTGGTGGGTGGGGACCCGCGAGCTGACCAGGGCCACCTTCAGCGGCCGGGTCAGCCCCAGGGTAAACCCTGCCCAGTCGTTCGCGCGGGCGTACGAGGCCAGGACGGTAGCCCACTCCGCGCGGTTCCAGACGAACGTTCCGCGCCGGCCGGTGGTCCCGGCCGTGGCCGCCGCCCACCAGCGGCCCTTCCATGGCAGTCCGGGGTCTCCACCGCTCTCGACGAGCGACTGCAGATGGCCTTCCACTTCCGCCAGCGTCAGGTCCGGGGTGGTGATGGCCTCATCGAAGTGCTCCATCAGGTCTGCTTTGGTCACGGGCGGCAGCCGGTCCAGCGGAGCGTCGTGCAGGCCGGCATGGTGGCGGCGGTAGAACTCCGAGCCGGCGTAGGCCGCCCGGCGCAGTTCCGTCAGGGCATGGTCCTGGTGTGCGGCGATCCGGGCGGCGTCCCAGCGGTCCCGTTTCCGCCACGCAGCCCGGAGGAACAGCACACGGGGGACCAGGCGGAGGTCCACGGCGGTGCCTGACGTTGCCTTGCCGCGGTCCGGCCTGTCAGCCCTGCTTGACCAGCGCCGCCTCGAGGTTGATCTTGACCTTGTCGCTGACCAGCACGCCGCCGGCTTCCAGCGCGGCGTTCCAGGTGAGCCCGAACTCCTTGCGGCTGATTTCGGCTTCCGCGGAGAATCCTGCCCGCGTGGCGCCAAAGGGATCCACGGCGACGCCGGTGAACTCAACCTCAAGCTCCACCGGCCGGGTCACGCCCTTGATGGTCAGGTCCCCCGTCAGGGTGTATTCCTCCCCGTCCCCTTCGATGTGGGTGCCGCGGAACGTCATTTCGGGATACTTTTCGACGTCGAAGAAGTCCGCGCCCTTCACGTGCGCGTCACGGTTGGCGTCACCGGAGTCAAAACTTGCCGTGGACACCGTGGCATGCACCGAGGACTCCTCCAGGGACCGCCCCACCCTGGCTTCGGCGCTGGCCTGGGTAAAGCGGCCACGGACCTTGCTGATTCCGGCATGTCGGACGCTGAAGCCGATCTCGCTGTGGGACATGTCCAGGAGCCATGTTCCCGGCGTGAGTTCCTGGGGAAGGGTCATTGTCATTCTCCTTACTCGTAGGGCCGCAGGCTTCGCTGACCGCTACAGGGGCAAGACTGCGGATGCCCCTAAATATTCCCCATAAAACCCGCAGATATAAGGGTCCGGGGTGAACCGGGAGGGAACTTCGGGCGTATACATAGACGTGGCTCTACGTTTATTGACCGCCCTGGCGCTGTTCATCGATGCCGGCGTCCATCTCTTCCTGGCCCCGGGCTACCAGGCCGCGCAGCCGGGCACCATCAGCCAGGGCACCCTGTTCCTGCTCGAAGCCGCGGCGGCCCTGGTGGCCGGCCTCTATGTCCTGGTCCGCGGCAGCCGCGCCGCCTATGCACTCGCCCTGGCGGTGGCACTGAGCGCCTTCGCCGCCGTCATGCTCTACAGATACGTGGACATCCCGGCCATAGGTCCGATTCCGGCAATGTACGATCCCGTATGGTTCTTCTCGAAAACCCTCAGCGCCGTTGCCGAAGGGGCGGGATCGCTGCTGGCCCTTGCTGGCCTGGTCCGTAGCGGCCGCGGGAGAAGGGCCGACGACGGCACGGGGGTCCGTGCCGGGCGTCGCCGGCCGTGACGATCGCCGGGGCCGTTGCCAGCATGCGGGGGAGGTGGCAGATGGGCGCAGCCGGATGGGCGATGTCCGGGCACGCGATGCCTGACGCGGTGGCAACCCTGGCTGCCTACGCGCTCCCGGCCTTGTGGCTGTCATCCCTGTCCGCCTCCGGACCGGTCCTCCAAATGGCAGGCCTGTGTGCGGGCGCCCTGGTGACCGCGGCCGCCGTCGGCTCTGTCCTGCGGCGCATCCCCCGCTTTTCAACTCCGGCAGACCGCGTCACCCTGCTGCGTGCCGTCCTGGTGGCACTCTGCGCCGTGGTGGCCGTCCCGGAACTGTTCACCGGGCGCAGCAGTTTCCTGGTGCCGGTCCTGGGCGGCGTCGCCTTCCTGATGGACGGGCTGGACGGCGCCGTGGCGCGGCGGACCGGGACAGCGTCCCCGGCGGGAGCACGCTTCGATGCCGCCACCGACGCCGCGCTGGTGCTTGTGCTGTCCATCGCGGCCGCGGCGGTGGCGGGCCCGTGGACACTGGCGATTGGGGGCATGTACTACGTGTTCACGGCCGCCGCGTTCTTCAGGCCGCACCTGCGTGAGCCGCTGCCGCCCAGTGTTTCCCGCAAGGCCATCGGAGCCTTCCAACCGCTGGCGCTGCTGGTGGCGCTTCTCCCGGGTATCCCGTGGGCTGCCGCCTTCCCGGCGGTGGCGCTGGCGCTGCTTACGTATTCCTTCGCGCGCGATGTGGTCCAGCTGGAGACCCGCCACCGCTCCCGAGAGCTTCCCGCTGCCCACGCTCACTTTCGACACCCACATTCCCCGGCGCTGCCCGAATAGTCCGAGCGCTGGGGAATATGCGCGTCGCAGGTGTTCAAGCGCGTCGCCACAAGAAGTCTGGTGCGGACTTCCCCTGCCTCACCCCAGGCTGGCGAGGGCCTTCCGAAGGCGCGCGCCGGCGTCGTCCGCAACCTCTTTGACCGCGGCAGCGTCACTGAGCTGGACCATGGCCTGCGGGTCAATGGCCTCGACGGTGGTCTCGGTGGCATCGGCCTTACGCCGCACCACCACGTTGCAGGGCAGCAGCGCACCCATTTCCGGCTCGGCCGCGAGGGCACGGCTGGCAAGGGCCGGATTGCAGGCGCCCAGGATGACGTAATCCCCGACGGCGTCCGCGGCCTCGGTGCCCAGCTTGGCTTCGAAGGTGGACCGGACGTTGATTTCCGTCAGGATCCCGAAGCCCTGTGCCGCAAGGGCCTCGCGGGTGCGCTCCAGCGCTTCCGCCCAAGGCAGGGACACGGTGGTGGCCAGGGTGTACGTCATGGTGCTCCTCGGGATATTCGACGGTCCGCTGATATTGCAGGCTGATTAGGCCAGGGAGAGGAAGAGCTTCTCCAGGTCCTTCCGGTCCATGGTCTGGTCCTTCTGCGTGATGCACTGCTCCAGCCCGGTGGCAATGATGGCGAAGCCGGCGCGGTCGAGGGCTTTGGACACGGCGGCCAGCTGGGTGACCACGTCCTTGCAGTCCCGGCCTTCTTCAAGCATCCGGGTGACGGCGGCGAGCTGTCCCTGGGCGCGCTTGAGGCGGTTGATCACGGGCGTGAGTTCGGTTGGGTTCAGTTCCATAAGAAGGGTCTCCATTGATGGGGTGCTCCCGTCAACTGTATACCCCTCCGGGTGTTTTGACTACCCCCGGGGGTATCTGTGATACTCGGTGGGGTATCCAGCCCATCCCTTCCGAGAGGCATCAATGACTTCCCCTTCAAAAGCAACCGCCGTTAAAGCGCTTGCCCCCGAAACCCTCCGGTCCTGGTTCACGGAGCACCAGGACCTCGTGGTCATCGACGTGCGCTCCGCCGCCGAATTCGAGTCCATGCACATCCGCGGCTCCTACAACGTGCCGCTGCCGCTGCTCTCGGAGCACACCGATGAGCTCGCCGCCCGGCTGGGTTCACGCGTGGTCCTGGTCTGCCAGTCCGGCGTCCGCGCCGAGCAGGCCCGGCAGCGGATGGCCACCGTCGGCCTCGACACCGCCTACGTCCTCACCGGCGGCGTTCCGGGCTTCGCCGCCGCGGGCGGCGACGTGGTCAAGGGCAAGGACCGCTGGGACCTGGAGCGCCAGGTCCGCCTGGCCGCCGGCTCCCTGGTGATGCTGGGCCTGGTGGGCGGCAAGTTCGTCTCCCCCAAGGTCCGCATGCTTGCCGGCGCCATCGGAACCGGCCTGACGTTCTCGGCCGCAACCAACACCTGCGCCATGGGCAAGGCCCTTTCGGCCATGCCGTGGAACAAGGCCGCCAAGGAGCCCACCCGCGAAAGCGCCATCCTCCAGCTTCCCGTTCCGGCAGCAGAAGAGGACGCCGCGGCATGATTCCGGCCCTGGGCCTGGGGCTTGTCGTCGGCATCGTCCTGGGCGTCGTGGGCGGCGGCGGCTCCATCATCGCCGTTCCGGCCCTGGTGTACGGCGTGGGCATGAGCCCCGCCCAGGCGATTCCGACGTCGCTGCTGGTGGTGGGCGTATCCTCGCTCACGGCCCTGCTCCCCAGGATCCGGGAGGGCCTGAACTGGCCCGTGATCGCCCTGGTCGGCGGCGCCGGGATTCCGGCGGCCTGGGCCGGCGCGGCCGTGGGCAAGCTGCTGGACCCGAACCTCCTGATGCTGGCGTTCGCCGGAATCATGGTGGCCGCAGGCATCCGGATGCTGATGAAACCCCGTGAAACCGAAGGGTCCTGCAGCACGGGGCCGCACCGGGCGTTCCGCTCCTGCGCCCCGAAGGCCGTAGGCGTTGGCCTGCTCGTCGGGTTCCTCACCGGGCTGCTCGGCGTGGGCGGCGGCTTCCTCATCACCCCGGCGCTGACCATCTTCCTGGGCCTGCGCATGAAGCAGGCCGTCGGAACGTCACTGGCAATCATCGTGGTCAACTCCGCTGCCGGCTTCAGCGCCCACGCCGCCGGCTACACCGTCGACTGGGCCACCACCCTGGCGTTCGCGGTCCCGGCAATCCTGGGATCCGTCGTCGCCGCGCGGCTGGCCCGCCGCCTGCATGACAAGCACATCCGCATCTCATTCGCGGTACTCATCTTCGCCGTCGCGGCATGGGTCACCGCCGGCACGGTCACCGCCTGACCCACCAAGAGGAGAACACCATGGGACTCATCGATTCCCTCAAAAAAGCCTTCAGCAAGCCCTACAAGACGGTATCCGTGGCGCAGGCCAAGGAACTCCTGGGCTCGGGGGCCACCCTGATCGACGTCAGGTCAGCCCAGGAATGGCGGACCGGCCGGGCGCCGCAGGCCAAGCACGTCCCCCTGGACCGGCTGCAGGCCAGCACCGCCGGGATCCAGAAGACCCGCCCCGTGATCGCCGTCTGCGCCTCCGGAGTACGGTCCGCCTCAGCAGCACGCCTCCTGGCCGCCAAGGGGTACGACGCCTACTCGGTACGCGGCGGCATGGCCGCATGGCGCCACGCCGGCGAGCCCGTCCGCTAGGCAAGCAACACCACCCGGCAACCCAGCCGAAACCACTTCAAAGGAGAACCACCATGGCTGAAATCACCATCACCGAAACCGACCAGCGCCGCTCCACCGCCCGGATCCTTGACGTCCGCGAGGACTTCGAAGTCGCCGAAGGGATGATCCCCGGCGCATTGCACATCCCCATGGGCGAGCTGCAGGCCCGCTTGTCCGAACTGGACCCGGCCGTGCCCGTGATCGCCATTTGCCGCAGCGGCAACCGCAGTGCCGCCGTCGCTGAAGCCCTCAACGGCGTCGGCTACAAGGCGGACACCATGGCCGGCGGCATGACCGCGTGGACCCGCGCCGGACTCCCCACCACCTAGGCCCTGCCGCATGTTCGCCCCACCTACGGCGCCGCCGCCGAACGCCACCCGGACATCACCTTCGCCAAGGTGGACACCGAAGCCGAACAGGCCCTCGCCGCCGCAGCAAACATCACCTCCATCCCCACCCTGATGGCCTTCAAGGACAAGACCCTCGTCTTCTCCCAGCCTGGAGCACTCAACGCCACCGGCCTCGAGGAAGTCATCCAGGCCGTCAAGAACCTGGACATGGACAAACTACGCGCCGAAGCCGGCCACCAGCACGCCTGAGCCAACGGCGGCCACATCAGTTCCCCTCGTTGCGTTATACCCCGGGGGGTATCTATACTTGATTCAGAACCCCTCCATCCCCTTTCACCCGAAGGAGAGCACCAGATGCTTATCGAACGCATTTACGACGAAGACCTGGCCCAAGCCAGCTACCTGATCGGCTGCCAGGCCAAGGGTGAAGCCATCGTGGTAGACGGCCGCCGCGACATCGCCGTCTACCAGGAACTCGCCGCGAAAAACGGCATGAAGATCGTGGCCGTCACCGAGACCCACATCCACGCCGACTACCTCTCCGGCACCCGCGAACTTGCCGCTGCCACCGGCGCCAGGATCTACGTCTCCGGCGAGGGCGGCCCGGACTGGCAGTACGAATTCGACGGCGAGCGGCTGTACGACGGCGACACCATCACCCTGGGCAACATCACCATCAAGGCGGTCCACACCCCGGGCCACACCCCGGAGCACCTGTCCTTCCTGGTGACCGACGGCGCGTTCAGCAACCAGCCCGGCTACCTGCTCTCAGGCGACTTCGTGTTCTCCGGCGACCTGGGCCGGCCTGACCTGCTGGACGAAGCAGCCGGCGGCGTGGACACCCGCTTCGTGGGCGCCAGGCAGCTCTTCGCCAGCCTGCGCGACAAGTTCCTGACCCTGCCGGATTACGTCCAGGTCCACCCCGCGCACGGCGCGGGCAGCGCCTGCGGCAAGGCCCTCGGCGCCATCCCGTCCTCCACCGTGGGCTACGAACGCCTCTACGCCTGGTGGGGCCCGTACCTCGCCGCCAATGACGAGCAGGGCTTCATCGATGAACTCCTGGACGGCCAGCCCGACGCCCACGCCTACTTCGGCCGCATGAAGCGCGAAAACCGCGTGGGGCCGGCCGTCATGGGCGAACGCGCTCCGCTGAAGGAACTGGACGCCGCCGTCGTGGCCAATGGCCTGGCGGAGGACACGCTGACCTTCATCGACACCCGTTCCAATGACGAAGTCCACCGCGGCACGGTGGCCCGGTCCCTGAACGTCCCCGCCGGGAAGTCCGTGGCCAGCTACGGCGCCTGGGTGGTCAACCCGGAAACGGACAAGAACCCGCTGGTGCTCCTTGCCAAGGACCGGGACCAGGCCCAGGACATGTGGGACCATCTGGTCCGGGTGGGCATCGACAACGTGGCCGGCTACGTCACCGGCATGGACGGCCTGCCCACCTTCACTCCCAAGCTGATCCAGCCGGAGGAACTCGGGAAGTTCGACGCCGCGATGCTCCTGGACGTCCGCAACAAGACCGAGTACAAGGCCGGGCATGTCCCGGGCGCGTACCAGCTCAGCGGCGGCCGCCTCATGTGGCACCTGGATGAACTGCCGGCCGGCGTCACCATCGTGTCCTACTGCCAGTCGGGCGTCCGGAACTCCGTCGCCGCCAGCGCCCTGCGCCGGGCCGGGTACGACGTCGTCGAACTCGATGGCAGCTACGCCGCCTGGAACGCCTGGCAGAACAGCGTCCCCGCCGCCTAGCCACTCCACCCAAGACCACCCGGGCAGGACCCCCCTCCTGCCCGGGTTCAGGTCCGGGCGCGTCCCCCGCGCGTCCGGACCCGGCCCGGGCGTGCCCCCGCACGCCCGGGCCACCTTACGTCCCCACGAACGGAGCACCCCATGCCGGGCAGGACCCTCCCCCGCCATGCCACCGGAACAGCCGGTGCCGTGCTGGGCCTGCGGCAGAACCTGGCGCAGTTCATGCTGCTGGTGGCTGTCAACGCGCTGGTGGGCGGCACCCTGGGCCAGGAACGCACCGTCCTGCCCCTGCTCGCATCCCGGACGTTCCATCTGGACCTGTACACGGGCGCGCTGACCTACATCCTGGCCTTCGGCCTGTCCAAGGCCGCGACGAACTACTTCGCCGGCACGCTCTCGGACAGGTACGGCCGGAAACCCGTCCTCGTGGCGGGCTGGCTGGTGGCAGTGCCCGTACCGCTGATGCTCATCTTCGCCCAGTCCTGGGGCTGGATCGTGGCGGCCAACGTGCTGCTGGGCATCAGCCAGGGCCTCACCTGGTCCACGGCCGTGATCATGAAGATGGACCTCGTCGGCCCCAGGCAGCGTGGCCTGGCCATGGGATTCAACGAGGCGGCGGGCTACCTGGGCGTGGCCGCCACCGCGCTGGCCACCGGCTACCTGGCAACTGCCTACGGCCTCCGCCCGGCCCCGTTCCTGCTGGGTGCCGCGTTCATTGCCCTGGGACTGGGCCTGACTGTCGTGGCTGTCCGGGAGACCCAACACCATGCCATGGCTGAGGCCTCACAACACGTCGGCGTCCACAGCAACGCCCATGCCGGCCTCTCCACGGGCCAGGTGTTTACCCTCACCAGCTTCAGGGACCGATCCCTTTCGGCAGCCAGCCAGGCCGGCCTGGTCAACAACCTCAACGACGGCCTGGCCTGGGGCCTCTTCCCCGTCCTGTTCGCCGGCGCAGGCCTGGACCTCGGCCAGATCGGCATCCTGGCGGCCGCGTACCCCGCCGCCTGGGGTGCCGCCCAGCTGGCCACCGGCGCCGCGTCGGACCGGTGGGGACGGAAATGGTTCATCGCGGCCGGCATGCTGGTGCAGGCCGTGGCACTGGGAGTGGTCGCATCAGCGCACAGCTTCGGGCCGTGGCTCGCCGCCGCCGTCGTGCTGGGCCTCGGTACCGCCATGGTCTACCCCACCCTGCTGGCCGCCATCGGAGACGTGGCCCACCCGGCCTGGCGGGCCCGCTCCGTGGGGGTCTACCGGCTGTGGCGCGACGGCGGATTCGCCGTCGGTGCCCTCCTCTCGGGTGTCCTCGCCGACTTCTACGGCATCCCCGCCGCGATCGCCGCCGTCGCGATCCTTACCGCAGCCTCCGGCGCCGTGGTTGCCGTCCGGATGCGGGGCAGCGACCACGCCACGGGATAAAGCCGGCCGTTAGCCGCCGGGGGCAACGAACCGCCGGATCTCCGCCGCCATCCGCCCGGACTGCGTCCAGTGGAGGTAATGACCGCCCTCAAGGGGCAGCACCTGGTGCCGCGTGATGTTCCTCAGCAGGTCTTCAGCCGCGGCCGTTTTAGTGGCTGTCCTGTCATTCTGTTCATCAGCGATGAAGGCCAGGACCGGAAGGTCTGCGGGGTATGTGACGCCGCGGAGCGCCGCAGCGTTGTTTGCGATGCGGGCCGTTTCATCGGCCACCGCGGAGTTGCCGAAGTTCCAGATCATCATGGTTCGCATCCGCTTCAGCTCTTCGTCGGAATAGGCGTTGCTGTCCGGATCGAAGAGGCCCGGCGCCACGGCGGCAACGTCGCGGACCAGCCCCGTTGCGGCCACCAGCTTCGCCCAGTTGATGCCGGGCTGCGGCTCCTCCACCGGATGGTCCCCCGGTTTGGGAATTGTCGCGTCGATGCCCACCACCGCTGAGACTTCCGGGCGGTAACGGTTGGCATAGTCCAGCAGGTAGAACCCGGCGATAGAGTGGCCGGCCAGGACATAGGGCTGCCGGACCTGGAGCTTTGACAGGACCTCATGGAGCTCGTTGCTGATGTTCTCATTGGTCCGCGCGCTGGCCTCCATGTCGCTGTAGCCATAGCCGAACCCTTCCACCACGATCACATCGAAGTCGCCGAGTTCGCGGATCAACGGGGTGAAGTCCAGGCCGGGCGCGGCGGTTCCCAGGCCGCTGAGCAGGATGAGAGGCGGGCCCTGATGTGCTGCCGCGTTTCCATTGCGGACCACATTCAACGATCCCCCGGCCACCGCCACCCGCTCACCGTAGCCGGGCATGGTTGCCTTCTCCTGCGCCTCCAGGGCCGCGTTGGCCATCGCCGAGACCAGGACCAGCCCCAGGACAACCAGCGCCGCGATCCCCAGGCGGCGGCCCCAACGGCGGCGCTTCTTCCGGGTATTCACCCGTGCCCTGCCAGGTACGTGACCAGGCCGTCCACGGTGGCTACCGCAGGGTAGTCGGCCTCCGGGATGTCCACTCCCGTGCTCTCCGCGATGACCTCCACCAGGCGGAGGAAATCCAGCGAGTCCAGTTCCAGGTCCTGGCGCAGCCTGGCGCTGCCCTCCAGGTCCTCGGGCCCCACGTCGGGCGCCACTTTGCCGATGGCGGCCTCCACCGCCTGGCGCGCATCCTGTTCGTTCATGGCTCCTCCTCCGTCCGGCTCCCGCTGCTCACAACTTTTCCGGCGCCTGCAGCAGTTCGTCGATGCGGGCCAGGAAACGCCCGCCGCGCAGCCCGTCACTGACCCGGTGGTCCGCGGACAGGGTGGCGATGGCGGCGTGCCGGATGCCGAGCATCCCGTTGTGCGCCCACGGCTGCTCCAGCACCTTGCCGAAGCCCACCATGGCCACCTGCGGCGGGTAGATCACCCCGTACACGCTTTCCACGCCGAGGTCCCCGAGGTTGGTCACTGTGATGGTGGGATCGGCCATCTCCGCGCGCTGAAGCCGCCCCGCCCTGGCCCGGCCGACCAGGTCCCGCAGCTGGTCCATCAGCTGGTCCAGGCTAAGGGTGTCCGCGTGGTGCACCGCCGGGGCCACGATCCCGCCGTGCCGCAGGGCAACGGCGACGCCCAGGTGCACAGCACTGCTGGGATGGAACGCGCCCTTGGTGAAGAACCCGTTCATGTCCGGTTCTTCCTTCGCCGCCAGCGCGGTGGCCTTCAGCAGCAGGGCCGACGGCACCAGCCGCGATGACACGGGGCGCTGCTGGTTCGCCGCCTGCATCCACGCCATCGCCGCCGCCAGGTCCAGGGTGGTGGACAGGTAGTAGTGCGGAATTTCCTTCTTGGAGCGGGACATCAGCGCGCCGATGGCCTGCCGCAGGCTTTCCGCCTTGCCGCCGGCCGCCGTCGTCCGCTTCCGCCCGGGTTGCTCCTCCTCCGGGGTTCCGCGCGGCGCTTCGACGGTTGGGGCTTCCACCGGTTGGGCTTCCGACGGCGGTGCTGCCGCGGGCTTTTCCGCACCGGCTTCCTTAGCTGGCCGTCCCCGGGGCGGAACGGCGGCGAGCACGTCCTCCTCGGTGACCGCACCGCCCGGGCCCGTCCCCGTGACCGCGGACAGCTGGACGCCGAGTTCGGCGGCAAGCCGCCGTGCCAGCGGCGACGACCGGACCCGGTGCGTTTCGGGTGCTGTTGCCGGCTCCGGCGCCCGGGTGCTGGGCGCCGCAGCGGCGCGTTCGACGTCGGCCCTGGTCACCTCGCCGTCCGTGCCGCTGCCGCTGATGCGTCCGACGTCGACCCCCAGCGTGTGCGCAAGGTGCCGGACCGGGGGTGCTGCCTTTGCCTCGCGGTCCGCGGGCGGGGCTGGCGGGAGTTCGGCGGGCGTGGCGGTGATCCGGGCGATTGGGGTGCCCACGTCCACGGTGTCGCCGATGTCCACCAGGAACTCGGCCAGCACGCCTTCCTGGAACGACTCGATGTCCATCACGGTCTTGTCGGTGTCCACGGCCGCCACCAGGTCACCCTTGTGGATGTAGTCCCCGGGCTTGACCAGCCATTCCACCACCTTGCCGTGTTCCATGTCCGCGCCCAGGGACGGCATCCGGAACTCAGCCACCGGCGCCCACGGCCCTTCGCGCGGCGGCCATGACCCGCTCCACGGACGGCAGCGCGGCCTGCTCCAGGTGCTTGGCGTACGGGACAGGGACCTCCAGGCTGCACACCCGCTCCACCGGCGCGTCCAGGTCGAAGAAGGCCTGCTCGGCGATCCTGGCCGCGATCTCGGCCGAGATGCTGCCGCTGCGCCAGCCTTCGTCCACCACCACGGCGCGGTGCGTCTTTTCCACGCTGGCGAGGACGGTGTGCATGTCCAGCGGGCGGAGGGAGCGGAGGTCGATGACGTCGGCGTCGATCCCTTCCCCGGCCAGCTGACCGGCCGCGTCCAGCACCATGGGCAGGGTGCCGCCGTAGGTGATGAGCGTCAGGCCCTGCCCGCCGCCGTTCCCTTGCCGCAGGACTGCCGCCTTGTCGATGTCCACGGCGCCGGCATCGTCGTCGAGCTCGCCGGCCATGTTGTACAGGGAACCGTGCTCGAAGATCAGCACCGGGTCCGGGTCCTGCAGCGCGGTCCAGAGCATACCGCGGGCGTCGGCCAGGGTGGCCGGGGCAAGGATGCGCAGCCCCGGAATGTGGGCATACCAGCCCTCCAGGCTGTGCGAGTGCTGGGCCCCGAGCTGACGGCCGGCGCCGGTGGTCATCCGGATGACGATGGGCACGTTGAACTGGCCGCCGGACATGTGCAGCAGGGTGGCCGCGTTGTTGATGATCTGGTCCAGCGCCAGCAGGCTGAAGTTGACGGTCATGATCTCGACGACGGGCCTCATCCCGCCCAGCGCAGACCCGATCCCTGCCCCCACGAAGCCGGACTCGGACAGCGGGGTATCGCGGATCCGTTCCGGCCCGAATTCCTCCAGCAGCCCCAGGCTCACGGCGAAACTGCCGCCGTACCGGCCCACGTCCTCGCCCATCAGGAACACCCGTTCGTCCCGCTGCATGGCCTCGCGCAGCGCGGCACGCATGGCCTCCCGGTAGGTGGTTTTCATCCTTCCGCCCTGCCTTTCCCGGCCCCGTCGCCGGCACTGACATCGCCACTGTCACTCTCCGCCCGGTCGCTGTACACGAACCGCGCCAGTTCGGACACCGGTTCCGGCGTCCCGTTCTCGGCGAACCCGACGGCGGTGCTGATCTCCGCGTCCACGTCCGCCGTAAGTGCGGCCCAGTCCTTCTCCGGCAGCCGTCCCGCCGCCCGCATGGCACCCTGCAGCAGGCTGATGGGGTCCCGTTCCATCCACTGCGCCACCTCGGCTTTCTCCCGGTACAGCTCCGGATCGAACATGGAGTGGGCGCGGAAGCGGTACGTGCGCAGTTCCAGGAAGTGCGGGCCGCCGCCGGACCGGACGGCGTCCACGGCACGCCTGGCTGCTTCCTCGACCGCGAGCACGTCCATGCCGTCCACGGCCCAGGCGGGGATTTCATACCCGGCGGCCTTGAGCGCGATGTCCGTCTGGGACTCGGAACGGCCCAGCGCGGTTCCCATGGCGTAAAGGTTGTTTTCGCAGCAGAACAGCACCGGCAGCTGCCACAGCGCTGCCAGGTTCATGCTTTCGTGGAACTCGCCTTCGGCCACCGCGCCTTCGCCGAAGAAGCAGACGGTGACCCGCTGGCGCCCGGACATCCGGTCCGCGAGCGCCAGGCCGACGGCAAGCGGCAGACCCCCTGCCACGATCGCGTTTCCGCCGTAGAAGCGGGTGGCGGCGTCGAAGAGGTGCATGGATCCGCCGCGGCCGCGGCAGCATCCCTCCGCGTGGCCGTACATTTCGGCCAGAATGGCTCCGGCGGAGACGCCGCGAAGGAGGGCGTGCCCGTGTTCCCGGTAGGTGGCCACCACGGCATCCCCGGGTGCCAGGGTTTCCATTACCCCGGCCGCCACGGCTTCCTCGCCGATGTAGACGTGCAGGAAGCCGCGGATTTTGGCGGCGCTGTACAGCTCGATGCATTTTTCCTCGAGCCGGCGCACCCGCAGCATCTGCCGCAGCAGGTGGAGGGCATGCTCCGCGTCCGGGACGGCCTGGTTCTTGAGGGTACTCACGGCTGGTCCTTCAGTGTCATGGCCGGTCCTGCCGGTGATTCCAGTGTTGAGGTGTCGCCTTCGGGCAGCCCCAGCTCGCGGGATTTGAGGAGCCGCCGCAGGATCTTGCCGCTGCGGGTCTTGGGCAGGGTGGCGGTGAAGTCGAGCAGCCGGGGTGCCACGGCGGCGCCCAGGCGTTTCCGCGCGAACCCGATGATGTCAAGCTGCAGCTCCTCCGTGGGCTCGTTGCCAGGCTTGAGCTCCACGAAGGCCTTGACCACTTCGCCGGCCACGGGGTCCGGCACGCCGATCACGCCCGCTTCGGCGACGGCCGGGTGCTCCATCAGGCAGCTTTCCACTTCGAAGGGCCCGATCAGGTGGCCGGAGGACTTGATCACGTCGTCGCCGCGGCCCACGAACCAGAAGTAGCCGTCGCCGTCGCGCTTTGCCAGGTCCCCGGTGAGGTACCAGCCGCCGGCGAAGCACCGCCGGTACCGTTCCTCCTCGTTGAGGTAGCCGCGGAACATGGACGGCCAGCCGGGCCGCAGCGCCAGCTCCCCCATGGCGTCCGGCTCGGTGACCAGGACCGCCTGGCCGTCCCGGAGCACGGGCTTGCCGTCGGCGTCCCGGGCCACCAGGGCGGCCTCGATGCCGGGCAGTGGCCGGCCCATGGAGCCCGGACGGATGTCCATGGCGGGGTAGTTGGCGATCATGATCCCGCCCGTTTCGGTCTGCCACCAGTTGTCGTGCACCGGCAGGCCCAGCACGTCCTGGCCCCACACCACTGCCTCGGGGTTCAGCGGCTCCCCCACGCTGGCGATGAAGCGCAACGCGGAGAGGTCATGGCCGGCGGCTCGTTCCGCGCCTGCCTTCATGAGCATCCGCAGGGCCGTGGGGGCGGTGTACCAGACGGTGACGCGCTGCTCCGCGAGGATGCGGTACCAGCGGTCGGCGTCCAGCTCCTCCTCGTCCACGATGGCGGTGACCCCGTGCACCAGCGGCGCGATGATGCCGTAGGACGTGCCGGTCACCCAGCCGGGATCGGCGGTGCACCAGTAGATGTCATCGGGGTGCAGGTCCAGCGCGTAGAGGCCGGTGGCATAGTGGGCCGCGACGGCGCCATGGACATGGATGGCGCCCTTGGGCGTGCCCGTGGTGCCGCTGGTGAAGTGCAGCAGGGCCATGTCCTCCGGCTGGGTGTCCGCGACCGCGTCGATTGGGTCAGCCCCAGCCAGGAGCCGGGCCAGGTCCAGGGTTCCCGGTTCGGGGCTGCCGTCCGCGTCCACCAGCAGGACGTGGCGGAGTTCGGGAAGGGTGTCCCGGAGCGGCGCAACCTTTTTGCGGTAGAGCGTTTTGGTGGTCACCAGTACCCGGCCGGCCCCCAGGTGCAGCCGCTGCCGGACAGGCCCGGGGCCAAAGGCGGAAAAGAGCGGGCAGAAGACGCTGCCGTTCTTGAAGGTGCCCAGCACGGCCGCGTACAGCCCGGGGCTGCGGCCCAGGAGCGAGAAGACCCGCTCGCCCCGCCCCACCCCAAGGCTTCGAAGTACGGCGGCGAACCTGTTGGTCTGGTCCGCAAGGTCGCCGTAGCTCATGGACCGGGTGCCGCCGTCGGCCTGCACAAAGCGCAGGGCTTCCTTGCCGCCGCGGCCTTCCGCCACGTGGCGGTCAACGGCCTCGTAGGCAATGTTGAGGCCGCGGCCGCCGGGCAGCCCGGCCAGCGCCTGCCGTGCCTGGTCCCAGCTGAAGTCCCGCCGGGCGGCATCATAATCGGCCAAATTGGGCTGGACCGGGAAGGCTGCCACGTCCTTGGTGATGGCAGGCCAGCGCGTGGACCCCTCGATTCCGGTGGCCATGGTGCTCCTCTGGTCCATCATGTTCCTTTGTTATGGGTGGAACCGCTGTGGGCTAGAACCCCGAGGGCCCGGTTTCGAGCTCCGGTTCGCCGGGCTGGTACTCGTGGTGCAGCGGCCGCAGGGCCTCGGTCCGCGGATGCCAGAACAGCGCGTCGTAACGGTCGCCCATCCGGGTGGGCACATAGTTGCCCCTCTCCCGGCGTGGGTAGTACACCACGCCGATGGCCCGGTGCCCGCGCCAGGACGTCAGCCACCGCCCGGCCCGTTCCGGCCCGAACACCAGCACCGACGGTTCGCCCAGCGCCTCGTGGAGGAGGTCCTCGTGGCTCCCGTGCACTGCGGCCGGAACATCCATGGTCCACTCCGGCGAACCCCAGGATTCGGCGGCCGTAACGGACCCGGAGTAGGACGCGAACCCGGCCAGCACCACCTGTCCCGGGTGGCGCTGGCGGACCAGCTGGCCGACGTTGACCATGCCGTCAAGCGCCATGTCCGTGGCCCGCGCGTCGCCGACGTGCGTGTTGTGCGCCCACACCAGCCCCTTGGATGCCGGCCCGTGGTGGGCGGCGATGCGTTCGATGGTGTCGCTCATGTGGTGGTCGCGGATGTTCCAGGACTGCTGGTCGCCGCGCACCATGGTCCGGTAATAGCGCTCGGCGTTGGTGGCCACGATGGCGTTCTGGATGGCGTCGAAGGCCGCCGGATCGTCCTGCATCCGGCCCAGCGTCCGCCGCCGGACTTCCGCCAGCAATGCCACCACGTCCGCTTCACAGGACTGCGGCACCAGCCGGTTGCTCATGGCATACCGCTGCGGGTCCTCCCGGAACGGGATAAAGCAGTGCCAGGCCTGCAGGGCGGACGGGAGGGCGTCGGCGGCGTTGGCCTCCAGCCAGGCGAAGATTTCCCGCAGCGAGTCCCACAGCGAATAGACGTCCAGGCCATAGAAGCCCGTCCGCTGGTGTTCGGGCAGGCGGAGGTTCCATTCGCGCAGCGAGGTGAGGAATTCGGCCACCTCGTGGTTGGCCCACATCCACGTGGGCCACCGTTCGAATCCGGCCAGCAGCCGGCGCGCGTCCATCTCCTGTCCGGATTCCCCCCGGACCCAGCGGTTGATGCGCCAGCAGTCCGGCCAGTCGCCTTCCACACCGATCCAGGTGAAGCCGTACTCTTCGATCAGCCGGCGGCTCAGCAGCGCCCGCCAGTGGTAATACTCCTGGGTGCCGTGGGATGCCTCGCCCAGGCACACGAAACGGGCCGGGGCGGCGAGGCGGACCAGCGGTTCGAGGTCGTCGGCGGTGGCCAGCGGGTGGGCGAGGCTGCGGATTTGGCCGGCTTCCGCCGCCCGTTCCCCGCCGTGTTCATCCCGGTTGCCCTGGGCCGCCGTCATTCCCTGGCCTCCGGCCGGGCGCGCCCCACCGGGGACGGCAGGAGGTACTGCCGGAACCAGTCCGCGGCCAGGGTGGCCGCCATGGCCAGGGTGCCCGGTTCCTCGAACAGGTGGGTGGCCCCGGGAACGATCTCCAGCCGCGTGGGGGCATGCATCTGGGCCATGGCCTGGCGGTTGAGGGCCAGCACCTGGGTGTCCGCCCCGCCCACGATCAGCAGGGTGGGGGCCTTCACGGCGGGAAGCCGCGGCCCGGCAAGGTCCGGCCGGCCGCCCCTGGAGACGACGGCCTCAACCTGGGCGCCGGGCTCGGCTGCAGCCCACAGAGCGGCGCCGGCCCCGGTGCTTGCGCCGAAGTAGCCGATCCGGCCGGCGGATCCGTCGTGGCGCGCTTCCAGCCAATGGGTGGCGGAGGAGAGGCGCTGGGCCAGCAGGGCGATATCGAACACGTTGGCCCGGTTCACCTCCTCCTGGGGTGTGAGCAGGTCAAGGAGCAGGGTGCCAAGGCCGGCCCCATGCAGGACGGAGGCCACGAAGCGGTTGCGCGGGCTGTGCCGGCTGCTGCCGCTGCCGTGGGCAAAGAGGACCGTGCCGTCACACCTGGCGGGCAGGTAGAGGCTGCCCCGCAGTGTCACCGTTCCCGCCGGAATCTCAACATTCTCTTCCAGGCTCCCGTCTTCCCCTTCCTCGGCGCGGTGGCGGGGCGGGGACGCGGCGGCGTCGAGCAGCTGCACCACCTCGCCATCCTCCGTGGGCGAGAAGTCGTGGTAGTAGTAGCCCACGGCCTGGAAGTTTTGGGGTGAAAGCAGGCAGACGACGTCGTCCGGTTCCTTGAGCTCCACGACGGCGCGGGCGGGGGCAACAGGAACGGCAAGGATGACTCTTGCCGCACCGAGTTGCCGGGCCACCTGGCAGGCCGCCCTGGCGGTGGAGCCGGTGGCGATGCCGTCATCCACGATGATGGCCGTGCGGCCGGTGAGGTCGATGCGCCGGCGCCCCTGGCGGAACCGCGCCACCCTGCTTTCCAACAGGGCGCGTTCATGCCGTTCAACCTGCTGCAGGTCCTCCTGGGTCACCCGGGCCATGGAAATGGTGCGCGGATCCAGGACCCGGACATTTCCCTCCCCGATGGCTCCCATGGCCACCTCGGGCTGGAACGGAACCCCCAGTTTCCGCACCACGATCACATCCAGCGGCGCGTCCAGGGCCTTGGCTACCTCGAACGCCACCGGGACGCCGCCCCGGGGCAGTCCCAGCACCACAACGTCCTTTCCGCGCAGGGGGGCGAGCCGTTTACCCAGCCGCCGCCCGGCGTCGGACCTGTCATGAAACGCAACCATAGCCATCACCCGTTATGCGTGATTTCTTCCCCGGGCAGGGCTCCAGCCGCCGGGCTCCAGGACATTCGAAGGACAAAATGGGCGTCGGAACTGCTCTTTGCAATCACCGCCCCTGCGTCCCCCGCGAGCTTCACCCCGAACTCGATCTCTATTTGTTCGGGGGTGAGTTCCGCCATGGCCTCCAGTGCTGCGCGGGCAGCCGGGCGGACGCTGGCAAGAGCGTCTTCCAGCCGCCTGCCTGTGTCCAGGATCCCCTGTTCATTGCGGGCAGGATGGTC